>NZ_BAIN01000085.1 GCF_000613285.1 Acetobacter papayae JCM 25143
CCGCGCGGCGTGGCCGACAGGCTGGCTGTCATGCTGGCCGGGTGGAAAGCCGCGCGTGGGCTATCAAAGCACGCGCGACCTCAAGTTTCGTAATCAGGCGTCGTTAGCGACGATTTTTTCCATAATGCCGATCAGGGCTGAATAATCGGCATCTTCCGCCGCGCGGCGGGTTAGTGAAAGCTGCTGTGTGGTGGCGGCCAGTGTAGGTACTGGCACGGCCAGCCGGGCTGCTGCATCCATGAACAGGCGCATGTCTTTCTGCATCAGCCGGGTAGGGAACTGCGGCGCGAAATCACCGGTTTTGGCCATGCGGATCTTGCGTTTGTGATGGGGAGAAATCACGGCCATTTCATCCAGTGCATCAAAAAGCATGGAGCGGTCGAGCCCGGCAGCCAGTCCGTAAGCGATGGCCTCGGCCACGGCAGCCAGACCCGCCCCCATAATGGCGTTGATAACGAGCTTCAGCCGTGCGCCGCTGCCAGCCGGGCCTGCATGTACGGTCAACCGGCCGATAGCGTCAAAAACGGGCTTGGCGCGCTGCATGGCGGCATCGTCGCCGCCAGCCAGCACTACCAGCGCTGCGGCCTCAGCTTCGGGCGTGCTGCCTGAAACCGGGCAGTCAATCACGGTAACGCCGAGTTTCTGCCCTTCTTCGAACAGTGCCTGTGTGGCTTCGGGGGAAACGGAGCTTGTATTGAGCACAAGCCCGCCGGATTTCATGCCCGCGAATGTCCCCTGCTCACCATACATACAGGTTTCAAGGGCTTCATCATCGGGCACGCATACCAGAATGATATCCGCGGCGCGGGCGACTTCGGCTGCCGTGGCGAGAAAGGGTGTATCGCCATTTCCCCCCTTGCCGGAGGGCGTGTAGGCAACGGTCTTGTAGCCTGCTTTGCCTAGATTGACCGCCATGCGGCTGGCCATTGCACCCAGGCCGATAAAGCCGATGGTCTGTGCTGCTGTCATGATTTTCCGTGACTCCGAAATTTTTCTGCTATCATAGGCCGGAAAAAATGTGCGTCTTCCCGTATGGCGTCACACAGCGTAGCGATTCCACCAAAGGGGTGCAAACCGGCAGGGAGCATACGCATGCTGAGCGTGAAGGAGCCACCCGCACCGGGTCGGCCACGCAGGAAAGCCAGATTGTCGCCATTCCAGAAACAGGTGCTGTTTTACGCCCTGTTCATGGTGCCGCTTGTTTCAGACCTGCTGGAAATGGCACACAGTCCCGATCATGCTCGCGCGGTGGTGGAGCAGCAGCATAAGCTCGGGCTCTATGCCTTTCGCTTTCTCTTGAGTTCCCTGCTTGTCTCGCCGCTCAGGCGTTTTGCGCGGGTGGATTTCATGGTGTACCGGCGGCCTCTGGGGCTGCTGGCGTTTACATATGCCCTGATACATGCGGCGTTTTACTTCGTAGGCATAACGCATTTGAACACCGAGCGGTTGCGGCATGATTTCATGACACATCCGCTGTTTATGTTCGGGCTGCTGGCGCTACTGCTTTTATCGGTGCTGGCGGCCACCTCTACCCGTGGGGCCATCAGGCATATGGGGTGGCGGTGGGCGCGGTTGCACAGGCTTGTTTATGTGGCGGCGGTGCTGGTCAGTGTGCATTTCTGTCTGGCGTTTCGCACATGGCATGTGGAGGCGTTTATTTACGCTGGCGTGACCATGGCCATACTGGCCCTGCGGTGGCTGCCGTCACGCCGGGGCGTTTAAGGCGGTATCGGTTTAGCCGAGCAGGCTTTCGTGTCCCAGTTTTGTCAGCAGGCTGGTAGTGCGTGGTGCGGCATTGAGGATACGCACCTGCTTGTGGCGTGCGCGCAGGCGACTGACGGTTTTTTCCAGTGTGGCAGCGGCACTCAGGTCCCATAGCCGGGCATCGGCCAGATCAATGATCACGTCTGGCGCGTTGTCCTGAAAATCCACGGCATCAGGCAAGAGCGAGGCGGAGGCGAAAAAAAGCTCTCCCCGGACATGGTAGGTGCGGGTCTGGCCATCGGCGCTGTCCTGTGTGCTGACCGCCACCAGCCGCATGACCTGAAAGGAAAAAAACAGACCATTAAGCAGCACACCGCAGGCAACGCCTGCCGCCAGATCATGCGTGGCCACCACAACGGCCACAGTCACGAGCATGACTGCGGAGGACAGGCGCGGATGGCGCAGCAGATCACGTAGGGAAGACCACGAAAACGTGCTGATGGACACCATGATCATGATCGCAACAAGGGCGGCAACCGGCACGCGGGCCACCAGCGGGTGTAATGCCACCAGCAGCAGGAGCAGAAAGGCCCCGGCGGTAAAGGTGGACAGCGCCCGCGCCCGCCATAGCGCAGGTTGCCAACCGTCTGCCCGATCATGCCGCAGCCCGCAATGCCGCCGAACAGCCCGGCCATGATATTGGACAGGCCCAGCCCGGTGCATTCCATGCGCTTGCTGCTATGGGTGTCGGTCATTTCGTCCACCACGGCCGCTGTCATCAGGGATTCCAGCAGCCCCACCATGGCCATGGCGAAGGCATAGGGCAGCACGGTCAGAAGCGCATCAGTGCTCAGCGGCACGGCAGGCAGCGTAAAATGCGGCAGCCCCGTGGGCAATGCGCCCAAATCGGCCACAACCCGCACCGGCATGGGCACGACGGCGCAAAGAGCTGTCAGCACCACGATACAGACAAGGGGGGAGGGAATGGCCGCACTCAGCCGGGGCAGAAGGTACACAATGGCCAGCCCGAGCGCGATCAGGGCGTAGGTGTGCCAGCTTACATGCAGCATTTGCGGAAGCTGGGCTGAAAAAATCAGAATAGCCAACGCGTTGACAAAGCCTGTCTCCACTTCCCGCGAGACAAAGCACATGATGGATTGCAGACGCAGCAGCCCGAACACGATCTGTATGCCGCCCGCCATCAGCGTTGCCAGCAGCAGGTATTGCAGCCCGTGCGTATGTACCAGACTGGCTGCCACCAGAGCCACCGAACCCGCAGCCCCTGAAATCATACCCGGTCTGCCGCCGGTTATGGCAATCACAACACTAATGACAAAGGACGCAAACAGCCCGACTTCGGGCGCTACCCCCGCGACATAGGAAAAGGCGATCACCTCGGGAATAAGGGCGAACGTGCCCACCATGCCCGAAAGGATGTCGCGGACAGGCTGGCCTGTCCATTCGCGGAGATAGTTCTGCACTGTCACGGGTTGGCGGTTCCGGTGTCTGTCTCAAGGAAAGGGTGGCGTGTTGCGGGATAAACCGCCATGCCCCAGCATGAAAGGCTTTTCTGTGCCGGGAAAACACGGCCCTGTCAGCGAGGACGGCGCGGGAGCGATTGTGCCGCGCGCCTGCGCCCTTTATGGCTTGGAGTATGGATGTAGCTGCCAATACCTCTCCCCTGATCTGGATTCTGGCTGGTGAGGCCAGTGGTGACGTGCTGGGCGCACGTCTGATGCAGGCTATCCGCGCACGAGTGCCGGGTGCGCGTTTTGCCGGTGTGGGCGGGCAGCGCATGACTGAGCAGGGGTTGCACAGTCTTTTCCCCCTGCGTGACCTCGCCGTTATGGGGCTGGTGGAAATTCTGCCCCGCCTGCGCCAGCTTTCACGCAGGCTGGATGAAGCCGTGGCCGATATTACCGCCACCCGCCCAGATCTGGTGGTGACGATCGACAGCCCCGGTTTTGCCCTGCGGCTTTTGCGCCGCATAGCCGGGCTGGGGATCGCGCGCGTGCATTATGTGGCGCCACAGGTCTGGGCATGGCGGCAGAAACGCGTGCGGGAATTCCCCGGCCTGTGGGATGAACTGCTCTGCCTGCTGCCATTTGAGCCAGCGTTTTTTAGTAAGCACGGGCTGGCAGCCCGTTTTGTCGGTCATCCGGTTTTGCAGTCCGGTGCCGATCAGGGAGATGCCGCCCGCTTTTACCGCACGCATAATCTGCCCCAAGGTGCGCGGGTGCTGATTCTCATGCCCGGTAGCCGCCGCTCCGAGGTGCCGCGCCTGCTGCCGGTTTTTGGCAGCATGCTGGCCCAGTTGCGCACGCTTTTGCCTGATGTTGTGCCGGTTGTGCCGGTATCCGCTGTCGTGGCTCCGGTGGTGGAGCAGGCTACAGCCCGCTGGCCCGTGCGGCCGGTTATTGTCACCAGCCTGCAGGACAAGCACGATGCCTTTGCCGCAGCGGGAGCCGCGCTGACAAAATCCGGCACCTCAACGCTGGAGCTGGCTCTGGCGGGTGTGCCTATGGCGGTGACGTATCGGGTTAACCCCATCACGGCGTTTTTTGCGCGCAGGCTGATCCGCGTGCCGCATGTAGCCATGGTCAACCTGCTGGCCGGGCGGGAAGTTGTGCCTGAACTGTTGCAGGAGAACTGTCGGGCAGATGTGCTGGCCCGTGCAGTATGCCGATTGTTTGAGGACAAGGCATACGCCGCCGGGCAGAAACAGGCTTTTGCCGAAGTGCTGCACGGGCTGGAAGGGCCGGGGGATACCCAGCCAGCCGATGCGGCTGCGGAAGCCATTCTTGATTTGCTAGCCCGCCGCCCGTCAGCCTGAAACTGCTCAGGGCGCTGAAGCCCCGCGGCCCATGAAGGGTGCAGGGCAGGCGTGTTCAGGCGTGGGTGTGGTAGAGTTCTGCCGGATCGATTTCGGGCTTGGTCAACTCAATCAGACCTTCGGACGTGGCCGCGCGGTAGAAGCAACTCCGGCGACCGGTATGGCACGCTACACCTATCTGATCGACCAGCAGCAGCACGGCATCGGCATCGCAGTCTATGTGCGCTTCGATCAGGGTTTGGGTCTGGCCGGAGGTTTCGCCCTTGCGCCACAGTCCCTTGCGGCTGCGCGAATAATAGCACACCCGGCCCGTTTGCAGGGTTTCACGCAGGGCCTCGCGGTTCATCCATGCGATCATCAGCACCTCGCCCGTGTCATGCTGCTGGGCAATAGCGGCAACAAGACCGGCTGCATCAAAACGCATCGTGTCCAGCATGCTGTCCAGCGTGGCGGTGTCGGGGGCGGTATAGGACATGGGGGGTTAATCCGGCGTGGAGTTGGAGGAAACGGGTGGTTGCAGGGCCTCGGCCAGCCATGCTGGCGGGCGGGGTGTCAGGGTATGGCCAGCACAGAGCAGAGGGGCCGTGGGCAGGCCTGTTTTGAGCATGGCCAACCCCAGATGATCCTGTGAGGAACGCAGCGTGCCCACTTCCACCCCATTCTGCTCGATAGGCGTGCCGGGGGCAGGCAGTGGGGTGGTGGCGGCAACAGGCACAAGCCTGCGCTTGACTAGTGCGCGGTAGTGCATCCGGGCTGTTATTTCCTGCCCCATGTAGCAGCCTTTGCTCCAGGCAATGCCGTTCAGCAGGTCCATATTGGCTTCCGCTGCCAGTGTGCGCCCGGTTTCGCAATCCTGTGCACCATCGGGTAGGCCCAGTGCTAGCCGGTGCAGGGCGTAATCCTGTTCCGTGGCGTTGGCCTTGGTGGCGGGGGGAGCATCAATCAGCCGCCAGCCGGCGTTTTCAAGCGTGGGTCGCGGTAGCTCAGTGCGTTTTCCAGCAGGGTTTCTCCGGCCAGCGTTTCTGTCGCAGCGCCCCACAGGGCATGAACGCTCAGGCCGGTCAGGTCTATCGTTACATCCGCGCGCAGGCGAAAGCGCAGCAACTGGGTGCGCAGGGTTTCCGCCTGTGTGGCGGCGCAGTCCAGCAGCAGGCAGTCGTCCTCAGGGTGGGCCAGCACGAAAAAATCTGCCTGCCAGCGGCCTTGAGGGGTCAGGCAGGCACCCCATGCGGCATCGTTCGGGCCAAGGGCTGCAATATCCGCCGTTACCAGCCCTTGCAAAAAGCGGACACGATCTGCCCCGCTGATACGGATAACCGTTCTGTCCGACAGTCTGGCGCTCTGCGGTGTGCTGTGTGCTGGGGAGGACATGGGGCGCTCCTGTCCGGGCGGTTGGGCTGAATGGGAGAACACCCTACAGCCTGCGGGCTGGGGTTTCAAACCGCCAATGTTTCAAAGACATCGCCTGTAACTGGTTGCGCGCGCACATGTGCGCGATGCCACAGGGCGTAGAACAGCAGCCCCCATGCGGCGGTGCCCTCGCGGGTTTTGTCTGCCGCCATGAAGAGAGCCCGCACCTGCTCGGGGTGGGCGATTTCGGCAATGCAGTCCTGTTTGGCCACCAGTGCGCCCAGTGTCTGCCCGTCCTGTGCAATCCATGAGCCAATTGGCACCGTAAACCCCTGCTTGGGGGCGAAGGGGCGTGCCGCCGGGGCGTGTTGCGCCAGCCAGCGGCGCAGGAGCCATTTGCCCTGACCATTGTGCACACGCAGGTTGTCAGGCAGGCGGCGGGCTACATCAGCCACTACCGGGTCAAGCAGGGGGGTACGACCTTCCAGCCCGTGGGCCATCAGGCAGCGGTCGAGCTTGAGCAGCAGATCATTGGGCAGCCATTCGGCTATATCTACGGCCTGTGCTCGCGCCAGCGGCGTCGCCGCGTGGGCGCAAGCCTGTTCAGCCGCTGCAATACCCGCCCGCCAGTCCGTGTCAGCACCGGGGCGGTCGGCCCGCAGGATGTCGAGCCCGTCAAACACGCCGCGCCGCCATGGGCGTTTGCGGCCTGCCCACCACGGGCGTGTGGCGGCACGGTAGCGCCCGTAACCGCAGAACAGTTCATCCCCACCTTCACCCGAAAGAATAACCCGGACATCCTGCGCGGCGCGGCGGGCCAGAAACCATGTGGGGATAATGGCGTAATCGGTTGCTGGGTCGTCCATACAGGCGACGATTTCAGGCAGGTGCCGCCACACCATGGCGCGCGTGACCATAAGTGTTTCATGCTCGGCCCCTGCTGTCTGTGCCAGTGCGCGAGCAGCTTCGGCCTCGTTGGCGGCCCCCGGCACGTCGAAACTTGCAGTCCATGTATGCAAAGGGGGCGTGGGGTGTGTGGCAGCGCGTTTCAGGCGGCTCATGGCGGTCAGTACGCAGGCACTGTCTATACCGCCGGACAGGAAAAGCCCGAACGGCACATCGGCTCGTTCATGCGCGGAGACGCTGTTCATCAGCGCGGTGTCGAGCAGGGCCAGAGCCCTGTCTTCCGTGATGTTGCCTTGGGTGCGGGGCAGCAGGTCGCTCCGGTGCGTTACCGGCAGGGCGGGCTGGCGGTAACGTGCGGTTATATGTCCATTGATGATGCGCAGGGTTTCGCCGGGCAGAACGCGCCGGATACCGGGGAAAACGGTTTTTTCACCGGGCACGAAACGCAGTTGCAGCATTGTTTCACGCGCTGTGGGGCATAGGGTGCGCTGCACCAGTCCGGCCCGGAGCAGAGCTGCGGGCTCTGAGGCAAAGGCCAGACCATAGGCGGTTTCAGCCATGTAAAGTGGTTTGATACCGAATGGATCGCGCGAGAGCACCACTTCGCCCGTGCCGGTATCGTGCAGGGCTATGGCGTACATGCCGCGCAGGTGGCGGGGATACTCCACCCCCTCGCGGGTAAATAGGGCCAGAGCGGATTCGCAGTCGCTGCCGGTTGTGAATGCGGCGGGGCCGAGGGTCTGGCGGATCTGCGGGTCGTTGTAGATTTCGCCATTGGCGATGAGTGTTGCGGCAGAGTTGCTCAGTGGCTGGTCGCCGCCCGCAAGGTCGATGATGGACAGGCGGGTATGGACAAGATCGGCCCCGCTTTCGCGGCGGATATGCGCGCCGTCCGGCCCCCGGTGGCTCAGTGCTTCTGCCAGAGCTTCCAGCACAGGCAGCGGGCAGGGGGGGGATGCGGCGTCATGGGCCAGCCCGGCAATGCCGCACATCGATCAGTTCTCCACCGTGCTGAGAAAGTCCTGCCATGCGCGTAGGACGGGGGCTGGTGCAAAGGTGCTTTCGTAGGTTGCGCGTCCGGCCTGCGCCAGATTATGCGTCAGCGTGGGGTTTTCCAGCACTTCGTTGAGGGCAGTTGCGAGTGCCGTGGCGTCTTCCACCGGGGCCAGAAGGCCGTTTTTCCCGTGTTCGATCAGCTCTGTCGGGCCTTGTGAGGCGGCGGCCACAACAGGGCGTGTGGCTGAAAAACCCTCGATCACCACATTGCCCAGTGGCTCGTGCCGTGATGGGCAGACCAATGCCGTGCAGGCCCGGATCAGCCCGCCCGGATCCACCGCCCAGCCGGGCATGAGCACGCGCTCATGAACGCCCTCGCGGCGGGCCAGTTCTTCCAGCGCTGCCCGTTCGGGGCCTTCCCCCGCGATAACAAGCGGAATACGGGGCACATGCCGCAGGCTGCGGATCAGGACATCGAAAGCCTTGTTGGTATGCAGGCGGCCAAGGGCCAGCAGAAACGGGGCTCCTTCAGGCAGTCCCGCAGGCCAGATAGCGGGTGTATGCGCCAGATCAGTGGCGAAATTCGGCAGGTAGTGCACCCGCTTTTCGTCCCAGCCCTGTTCGATCATCCATGTTTTCAGCCCGCGTGTATTGCCGATCAGATGCGTGCAACGGCGATAATAAGCGAGATCGTAATACCCTCCCAGCCGTCCGGCCAGCACCCAGTCGCCCTTGGGGGTAAACTGGGCGGCGCGGTTCATCCACGCAACGGTAACGCGCGGTGCAAAAGCCTGTAGGGCGCGGCGCAGGCGCGGGCCTGTGCGCAGGTCGAGCCGCCCGCCAAAGGGGAG
>NZ_BAIN01000084.1 GCF_000613285.1 Acetobacter papayae JCM 25143
TATCGCAAGGCCTGCTGCCCGCCCTGCATAACCGGCAGCTGGACGCCTGCGCGCCATGATCCGCACCGGCCTGAACGCACCGCTTTGCAGTTCCGCCGGGCGTCTGTTCGATGCCATGGCCGCCCTGCTGGGCGTGGCCCCCGAACGCCTGACCCATGAGGGCGAAGCCGCCATGCGGCTGGAAACACTGGCCCGGCAGGCACCACCCCCTCCGCCGGAAATGCCCCCGCCGGGCACCTCATCCGGCCCGCAACCCGACAGCCCGCCAGACAACACCCCGCATAACCGGCTGGCCACCGCGCCGGACAGTGCGACCTGTCCGCCAGTGCCCCACCCATCTGGCACCGCATCTGGCACCCTATTGGAGAGGCCACCATACAGCGCCCTGCCGGACATGGCCCTGACACTGGCGCGGGCGGCCGATGGCGTGTGGGAACTCAACCCCGCACCACTCTGGGCGGCAGCGCTGACGGCCAAGGCCCGTGGCGTTCCGGCCTGCACGATCGCTGCGGGTTTTCATGCCGCACTGGCGGCGGGGCTGGCCAGTCTGGTCATGGTGCTGGTGCGCGAACACGCACAGGCAGGCGGCAACACAACCGGCCAGATGAGCAGCCAGATAAGCAGCCGAACTGGTAGCAAAGCTGGCAATCCAACCTCCGCTCCAGAACAGGCTTTCGGGCCAGAAACCCAAGCGCTCGCCAGCCCGGCTCCCCTGCCGGATTGCACTCTGGGCGATACAGCGGGCGGGCCACAGGCGCCCGGTTTCGCGCAGGCCCCTTTACGCACCGTTGTGCTGGGCGGGGGTGTTATGGCCAACGACCTGCTGGTGAGCGCGCTCGTAACCCAGTTAGAGGCTGCGGGCCTGCGCGTGCTGCGCCCCGCTTTTGCCCCGCCCGGCGATGGCGGGCTGGCGCTGGGTCAGGCGGTTATTGCCGCCGCCTGCGCCAGACTGGAAACGGACTGACCAGCCAGCCGGTCAGCCGCTTTCCCCTTGTCTGGACACGACAGGGACTTTCCTGCCTGTTTTGCCTCCTATCCATGGATGGCACAGTTTCTGCTTCTTCCTTCTGTCGGGATGCACCCTCTAGCGGTGCTCATTGATGACCCCACGGGAGGATGCCTTTCACCGATGGCTGTTCTGGAAACCTTTTATGACGTCATGCGGCGGCAGGGGATCACCCGCCGCTCTTTCGTCAAATACTGCTCCCTTACCGCGGCGGCACTGGGCCTCGGCCCCGAATTTGTGCCGCAGATCGCCCACGCCATGGAAACCAAGCCGCGCACGCCGGTACTGTGGCTGCACGGACTGGAATGCACGTGCTGTTCGGAAAGTTTCATCCGTTCGGCACATCCACTGGTCAAGGACGTGATCCTGTCCATGATCTCGCTGGATTACGATGACACGCTCATGGCCTCCGCCGGGCATCAGGCCGAGGCCATTCTTGACGAGGTCATGGAAAAATACCACGGCAACTACATTCTGGCCGTGGAGGGCAATCCCCCGCTCAATGAAGATGGCATGTACTGCATCATTGGTGGCAAGCCGTTTGTAGAGCAGCTCAAGCGCGTGGCATCGGGGGCCAAGGCCATTATCTCGTGGGGGTCATGCGCCTCCTATGGCTGTGTGCAGGCCGCCCGGCCCAACCCCACACAGGCAACCCCCGTGCACAAGGTCATTCTGGACAAGCCGGTTATCAAAGTGCCGGGCTGCCCGCCCATTGCCGAGGTCATGACCGGCGTCATTACCTACATGCAGACCTTCGACCGCCTGCCCGAGCTTGACCGGCAGGGCCGCCCGAAAATGTTCTACTCCCAGCGTATTCACGACAAATGCTACCGCCGCCCGCATTTCGATGCCGGGCAGTATGTCGAGAGCTTTGACGATGAAGGCGCGCGCAAAGGCTACTGCCTGTACAAGGTCGGCTGCAAAGGCCCCACTACCTACAACGCCTGCTCCACCATCCGCTGGAATGATGGCGTGTCCTTTCCCATCCAGTCCGGGCACGGCTGTATCGGCTGCTCGGAAGACGGGTTCTGGGACAAGGGCTCGTGGTACGCGCGCCTGCAGGATGTCAGCGGCTTCGGGATCGAGGCCAACGCCGACAAGGTGGGCATGGTCGCCGCCGGAGCGGTTGGCGCGGGCCTTGCCGCCCACGCCGCCATAACCGCCCTCAGCCGGGCCCGCCACAAGGGAGATGACGCATAATGACCACCACCCAGACACCCAACGGCTTTTCCCTCGACAATGGTGGCCGCCGGATCGTGGTTGACCCGATCACACGCATTGAAGGCCATATGCGTGTTGAAGTGAACGTGGATGAGCACAATGTCATCCGCAACGCGGTTTCCACCGGCACCATGTGGCGCGGGCTGGAGGTTATTCTCAAAGGCCGCGACCCGCGTGACGCATGGGCCTTTGTGGAGCGTATCTGCGGCGTGTGCACGGGCTGCCACGCACTGGCCTCCGTACGCGCCGTGGAAGACGCGCTGGATATCCGTATTCCCACCAATGCGTTCCTGATCCGCCAGATCATGGAAAAGGTGCTGGCCTGGCACGACCACGTGGTGCATTTCTACCACCTGCACGCGCTGGACTGGGTCAACCCGGTCAATGCCCTCAAGGCAGACCCGCGCGCCACCTCGGCACTCCAGCAGGCGGTCTCGCCCAACCACCCCAAATCCTCGCCCGGCTATTTCCGCGATGTGCAGAACCGGCTGAAAAAATTTGTGGAAAGCGGGCAGCTCGGCATTTTCCGCAATGGCTACTGGGATAACAGCGCCTATCTGCTCCCCCCCGAAGCCGACCTGATGGCCGTAACCCATTACCTTGAAGCGCTCGACTTCCAGAAGGAAATCGTCAAGGTTCACACCATTCTGGGCGGCAAGAACCCGCACCCCAACTACATGGTGGGCGGCGTGCCCTGCGCCATCAATATCGACGGCGACATGGCAGCGGGCGCACCACTGAACATGGAGCGGCTGAACTTCATCAAGCTCAAGCTGCAGGAAGCCTTCGAATTCTCCCAGAACGTGTATGTGCCTGATGTCATCGCCATCGGCAGTTACTACAAGAACTGGCTGTATGGCGGCGGACTGTCAGCCAGCAACCTGATGGATTACGGCGACTGCCCCACCGTGCAGGGCGACCCCTCGACCAACCGCTTCCCCGGCGGGGTGATTCTGGGCGGCAACTGGGATGAAATTCACCCCATAGACCCGCGCGACCCCGAACAGGTGCAGGAATTCGTTACCCATAGCTGGTACGAATACGGCGCAGGCCGTGAAGATATCGGCCTGCACCCGTGGGATGGCGTAACCGACCCGCATTACGCGCTGGGGGCAAATGCCAAAGGCACGCGCACCAATATTCTGGCCGTGGATGAAGCGGCAAAATATTCGTGGGTCAAAGCACCGCGCTGGCGGGGCAATGCCTGCGAGGTTGGGCCGCTGGCCCGCTATATTCTGGCCTACTCCAAGGGTGTGCCATATGTGAAGGCACAGGTGGATGACGCTCTGGGCCGTTTCAACACGCTGGCAGGCACCAGCCTGACCCCGCGTGAGGCCCTGCCCACCACTATTGGCCGCACGCTCGCCCGCGCACTTGAGGGCCATTACTGCGCCCAGCAGATGCTCGATGACTACGACGCGCTGATTGCCAATATCGCCGCTGGTGATCTGGCAACAGCCAATGTCTCCAAGTGGGACCCCGCAACATGGCCGAAGGAAGCCAAGGGCGTTGGCATTGTAGCCGCCCCGCGCGGCGGACTGGGCCACTGGATCAAGATCCGCGATGGCCGGATAGAGAACTACCAGTGCGTGGTGCCCAGCACATGGAACGGTGGCCCGCGCGACGCCAAGGGCAATATCGGCGCGTTCGAGGCATCGCTTCTGGGCACGCCCATGAGCAACCCCGAGCAGCCGGTGGAAATCCTGCGGACCCTGCACTCCTTCGACCCGTGCATGGCCTGCGCCACCCATGTCATGGCGCCTGATGGAGACGAACTGGCCCGCGTCACCATCCGCTAAGGGAGCAGAGCAATGAGCACACCGCAATCCGGCCCCCTGAGCGATAGCGACCTCAGGGGCACCAATCTGGACGGGCAACAGGCCCGCACCCTGCGCGCGCGCAAGGTCACGCAGATTTATGTCTACGAAGCGCCGGTGCGGCTGTGGCACTGGCTGACAGCGGCCTCCATTCTGGTGCTGGGCATTACCGGCTACCTGATTGCCTCACCCCCCGCGACCCTGTCGGGGGAGGCCTGCAGCCACTTCCAGATGGGGTGGATCAGGGCGCTGCATTTCATTGCGGCGTGGGTTTTCACCATCGGCTTTGCGGGGCGGGTAATCTGGGGGCTGTTTTTTGGCAATGCCTGGTCCCGCGAGCTGTTCTGGGTGCCGTTCTGGAAAGCTGAATACTGGAAAGAGCTGCTGGGCGAGGTCATGGTTTACGCCTTTATCCGCAAGCATGCCAAAACCACCATCGGGCATAACGCGCTGGCCCGCACAGCGCTGTTTTTCTGCTTTACACTAACAGGGCTGTTCATGATCGTGAGCGGCTTTGCCCTGTATTCCGATGGCACGGGCATGGATAGCTGGGAAGGCCGCGTGTTTGGCTGGGTCATGCCCTGGCTGGGGGGCAGCCTTGGCACGCATTACCTGCACCACTGGGGGCTATGGGTCATTACCCTGTTTGTCATGATCCATATCTATACCGTCACGCGTGAGGACATTACCTCGCGCCAGTCGCTGATTTCGGCCATGACCAATGGCTACCGCATCTTCCGCGACGACAGACCCGACTAAACCCGACAGAGCGGCGGAAAGTGAAAGTTAGTCTTCCACTTTCCATTCAATCTGGAAGATAGCTATCCATAAAAACCCTACATCACAGTACCGTGATGTAGGGTTTTCTGTCACAGGATGGTTGGATAGCTGCCACTCTGTCAGTTGGCACGGTTTCTGCTTCTTTGTTTTTCGGGGTGTCCGTGCAGGGCCGCAGATTCTGCGTACAGCCTCGGAACCCGCCAGCCGGAAGACAGGGCAAGACATGACAGTCAGCACAAAGGAACAGGCAGCCCGGCCCCATGGACGGGTGCTGATACTGGGCATTGGCAACATTCTATGGGCCGATGAAGGCTTTGGCGTGCGGGTGGTGGAATATCTCGCCGCGCGCCACCACTTTCCCGCCCCGGCGGAACTGATGGATGGCGGCACGCAGGGCCTGTATCTGCTGCCCCAGCTTGAAGGGCTGGACGGGCTGGTGATTGTCGATGCCATCGATTTCGGCCTGCCACCCGGTACGGTGCATACAGTGCGCGGCGCGGATGTGCCCTCGACCATCGGGGCCCGCAAAATGAGCCTGCACCAGACCGGCTTTCAGGAAGTGCTGGCCCTGCTCGACCTGCGCGGCCACGCCCCGCGCAAGGTGGCGCTGATTGGCGTGCAGCCGGTCAACATGCAGGATTACGGTGGCGGGCTGACCCCGCCCGTGGCCGCCCGCGTGCCCGAAGTCGCCGCAGCCGTGCTGGCCATGTTGGCGGAAGATTACGACATACACCCCATCCCGCGTGCGCCGGATGCAACACAGGACGGTGCAGGGCTGATGACCGCCGCCGTCTCGCGCACCGCCTATGAAAACGGCCGCCCGACAGAAGCAGAAGCCTGCCGCTACGGCGACCCGCGGGTACTCACCCGCATGAGAGGCTAGGGCCATGTGTGTGGGTATTCCCATGACCGTGCAGAGCGTTGAAGGCACTTTTGCCCTCTGTGCTGCCCGCCTGCCCGATGGCGCATTGGCCACCCCGCAGCGGGTGGATATGGCGCTGGTGCCAGAAGCCCGCACGGGTGATGACGTGCTGGTGTTCCTCGGCCTTGCCCGCGCGCAGCTCAGCGCACAAGAAGCCGCGCGTATCCGCGCTGCCCTTGAATCGGTCGCGGCACTGTCCGTGGCGGAAGAGGGGGCGAGCGCTGAAATCATCGCCCGGGGGTTTGCCGATCTGTGCGAACAGCCCCCCCGCCCTGCCCCCTCACCTTGAAGCCGCCCGCCTGGCCGGACTGGAAGAAGCCTGATGCCAGACATTCTCCTTACCCCACCGCTGCAACGCCTCCAGACGCAGTTCGGTATGCCCGTGCTGGATGAAACCACAGCCGCCACCTCCGGTGTGGTGCTGCTGTTCCTGCCCAGCCATGCCCGCACCCACCTCGAAACCCCCGATATCGCCGCTATTCTGCCTGATCTGGCCAGCCTGTGCGCCGCCAGCCTGAGCCAGCACGCCACCAACGGCCACAACACGCCGCAAGCCGCCCCCGCCCTGCCGGTTTCGGGCGCAATTGCCACCGCAGCGCTGGAAGCCCGGCTGGTGCGCGAGACGGGTGAGTTGTCCCTGCCCGCCCTTGTGCTGCTGCATCAGGGCCGGGTGCTGGGCAACATCGCCCGCATGCGCGACTGGAGCGACTACGCCACCCGGCTGGCCACCATACTGGCCCCCCTGACCCCCATAGCGGAGCCCGCTCCATGATCCCGTCTTTTGCGGTGCCGCCCAAAGGGTTTGGCCCCGGCTCCATGACACAGGACAGCGAGGAAGACCTCCAGTATCTGGCCATGCCCTCGGGTGTGAGCGTCTATACGCCCCACCTGCCCGAACTGGATGACATCAACGCAGCGCGCCCTGCCATCGCCTTTCTTGAAGCCCTGCGAGACACCATGGCGCACTGGCGCGCGGGCCAGTCCGTTATTGTCCGCCCCGAGGGGCTCGATCCCGCCAACCGCCGCATTGTGGACGACGCGCTGGGCGAGGGCGAGGTGTCCATCGTGCTGGAAGACACCGCCGGGCGGATAGAAGTGCAGGAAACCGTTTTTGCAGGGCTATGGTCCATGCGCGCTTTTTCCCGCACCGCCGCCAAGGGGGCGGAGCCACGCGGCAGATGGAAGTCGCGGCGTTTCCGCGTGTTGTGCTCGCCCGTGCTTTCCCACCCGTGCGCGCGGTGCCGGATATCACCAGCGCCTGTGGCGAAGGCGTGGTGAACGCCCCCGCTATCCTGACCGAACTGCTCGACAAAAGTGCCGCATGGCAGCCGGGCACGCCGCCGCATGTGGTCAATCTGAGCCTGCTGCCCCACACGCCAGAAGACCTAGACATGATCGAGCGCGTGCTGGGGCATGGCACGCTCACCATTCTCTCACGCGGGTATGGCAACTGCCGGATAACCTCCACCGCCACCCCCCATGTGTGGCGGGTGCGCTACTTCAACTCCATGGACACGCTCATTCTCGATACAATCGAGGTGACGGAAGTGCCCGAGGTCGCCTGCGCCGCACAGGAAGACCTAGCCGATTCCGCCGAACGTCTGGGCGAAATCTGCGCCATTATTGCCGAGCCCGCACCATGACGGCGCAGGCGTTCCACGGGTTCGAGGGCTCGTATCTGGGCGATGCCACGCGGCTGAACGCGGGCAGCGTGATGGAATGCAAAATCTGCTGGTCGCTCTACGATCCCGCGCAGGGCTGCGAGACGTGGCAGGTTCCCCCCGGCACACCGTTTGCCGCCCTGCCAGACACATGGCGCTGCCCGACCTGCGATGCCCCGAAAGAGCAGTTCATGGTCGTGCATGAACTCAGCCCGCAGGCCCATGCCACCCCCGACAACACCGAAAACACCGAAAACACCGACACGGCCCCACAGCCGAGACAGAGCGCCACCCCCGCAGACAACACCGCGCAGCACCCCTCCGAACAGGCCGTGCCACCCGCAACGCTGTTTGCCCGCCAGCTTGAGGCAACCTTTCGCGATATCCATGCCAACCAGATGCGCGGCGTGCCGATTGTTAACGCGGCGCTGAACGTAAAGGCCGTGGGGTTTCAGGAACGCGACGGGCATATTCTGGGCGTGCTGATTACCCCGTGGTTCATGAATCTGGTGCAGGCCCCCCTACCCGATACCGGCGGCCCCACAAGGGCCTCGGGCGAGAAAGTTCTGCTGGGCTTTCCCTCGGGTGATTATGAGTTTACCGCCGTCAACCGCGATCAGGCAGGCGACCTGCCGCCCTATCTGGCCTGTTCGCTGTTTTCGCCCATGTTCTATTTCACCACCATGTTGCAGGCCATTGAAACCGCGCAGGCCGCCCTTGTCTCGCTCATGGACCCCACCCTGCACCCCGCATACCGCCCGGCCCCCGCCTCCAATACACCGGTCGCGGCCCGCACGGCCGCCGCGCCCTGCTGACTGGCAACCAGAACGCACAGGATAACACCCACACATGATGGGGCGGCTTGTCCTGTCCGCGCCGCAGGCTGGCCAGCCATGGCGCGCGCGCATCCAGAACAGCCCAGACATGGCCCGCACCTGCGTGGGCCTTACCCCTGAGGAAGCCCGCTCCCGGCTGGCCAGCCTGTTCAGCCTGTGCGGTGCGGCCCATGCCGCCGCCGCCACACAGGCACTGGGCCTGCCGGAACACGACAGCACCAATACCAGCGCAACGCATGACATCCTGCGCGACCATGCCCTTGAGCTGCTGCACACATGGCCGCGCCATCTGGGCCTGACACTGGATAGGACATGGCTGACACGTACCCTCGGCGCTGGAAACGACAGGGCAGACAGCGCACGCACGCAGCTTGCCACCGCCCTGACCGGGCTGGAAACACCGCTAGCCCTGCTGGCAGAGGCGGATTTTACGCTCTGGCTTGAGGCCGGGCGCACGGCGCAGACACCCCCGCCACTG
>NZ_BAIN01000083.1 GCF_000613285.1 Acetobacter papayae JCM 25143
TAGAAACATAATTGTATCAATATGTTTCAAATGAAACTTTCCTTAAAAATAAATTCCATATTTTCTGCGCAGCAGTAAATATCGCAGGCTAATACCTGTGGGATAACCTTATATATCGGTGTCCTGCTAGTAGTTGCGATAGGCTATAACTGCTTATTTTGTCTCCACTGTGAGGGGCAAGATATTTTTTATCTTAATGCTCTCTGGCAATGAAGCCTGCAAGGGCTAAGTGATTTTCCGCTTCTTGCGGTGGCGTTATAGTTTCTGGCGCGACTATGATGGTTAGGAATTAACGGCAGATGGCTCCAGAAGTCATAATGAAAATTTTCGAATTTCTGTAATTCAAATATTTCATATACACGTAAGTCTATGAAATTAAATTATAATACATATTCTGCTACTATGTGATGTGAGTTGCAAAAGTTGTAGCGTGTCGGAAATTAGCGATCATCTGAAAGCCATTGCCACCGCGACGAAAGAACAGGCCTCTGCTTTGCAGGATGTCAATAATGCCGTTGCGACCATTGATCAGGGCACACGCCAGAATGCCGCGATGGTTGAGCAGACCTCTGCTGCCAGCACTAACATGGCCGGGCAGGCCAGCCAGTTGCGTGGTTTCCTGTCGGCGTTCCGGCTGGAGGATTTTCAGGCCTCTGCCCAGAAACAGGAACCGGCTCGCAAGCACGATGGTGTGCTTGCGTTACAGGATGGGGGGTAACATTCGGGCGTTGTTGGCTACCCTTCCTGCTGTCAGTCAGGGTAAGAGGGGCAAGGCGCGTTCCTTGCCCAGTGGTATGAGGGTTTTTGGGCGCTTGCTTTGTTGAACGCCGGGGCGGGGGGAGAAGCTTAGCCCTCGTTTTTTTTCTTACCCAGACGGGTCTGCCAGATATATTCCACCAGCCATGGCAGACCGATCAGCAGGTAATCCAGTATCTGTTGCAGGCTGGTCATGATCATGAGCACAGTTGCCAGTCCCGCCTGCGGTACATTCAGAACCTTGGCGGCACTGATCCCCAGCCAGACAAAAACAAGGTCTTTGGATGGAAGAAAGGGAATGCGCGTTATGAAAAGGCGTAGAGCAACAATTTCAAATGACAGATAGAATGAATAGAGCGAAGACGCGCAAAAAATGATCAGCATATCCAGCGTGAGAGCAGATGCTGAGCGGAAAAGATGAATAAAGAAAACACCGGCCAGTTGTTGTTTTGAAAAGCTACCCTCTTTTCTGCCAGAGTTAAGGAAGAAAAGAGCCGGGATAACAGGCAGAAGAATAACCAGAATTGTCGCCAGCTTCATATTCTGGGCAATAATACCGCTAATGGCGGGTGAAGACAGCAGCAGATAAAGTGCGACAGCCAGGAAAACAACAAACCCCGCAACGCCGGACAGCAGCAGAGTCCTTGACGGCATGGAAGAGCTGCGAACGCGTAACCGCCCTATTTTTGGTCATCCAGTTATAGAGGTAGGTCTCTCCTGAGTATTCCAGCACATTGGTATTCAGGACCCGCTTGCGGAACAGAATGACGAGAGGGACCGAGTTTTCCGCACCGAGAAGCAGCCTGAAGATCATTTTTTCTGTCAGGGGCAGAAGAAAGAAAGCCGGGATCTGGAGTGCGTAAAAAACCGGGTTGGTCGGAAGGGCATGGATAAGGGCATGCCAGCCTATTTTCTTAAGTTTTAGGCCAATAAGCGTGATGAATATCAGCGGAAATACATAGAGAAATATTTGCTTGATGACCTGGAAAATTCTGGTCGCGGTAGGGCTGTTCAGGATCATGGTGTTTTCTCCTGAAAATGGGTCAGTCTGTCAACGCGGAATAAGGATTGGAAAAGACTGTAATAAAATTTGACAGGTTGAAGTTGTTATATTTGGGCATACTGCGCGGCATGCAGTCTGCAGCTTGTGGATTGATTTAAAAGCATTTCAGGGGAGATGGTCAGGGTACTAAGTTATTGATCCGTAAAAGGGACAAAAACAATTTTATATTCCTCAGGATGCGGTTTTGTGCCACAAGCGGCAAACCTGAAAATGATGAATTTCTGTTAGGGAGCTTGAACAGACGTTAATATGCAGGTCGCATCGTATAATGTGGATGTCGAGGGTAGAAGTGGTATCTTGAAGGCGTCCAAAACGTCGAAGGCGTTTACCTTTGCTGGTGAGCCCGGCCTTCTGCCGAACGGACGGCGGATGCGCGTGGCTATCGTCGCCAGTTCCTACAATTACATCCGCGATGGTGTTGCCCTGACGTTGAATCGTCTGGTGGAGCATTTGGAAAAAGCGGGCGTGGAGGTTCGTGTCTTCACGCCGGTTAACAAGAAGAAACAGGCTTTCCAGCACCATGGGCAGATTGTGCCCGTGCCGTCCATCCCTTTGCCGGGCAGGTCTGATTACCGGCTGGCCTTTAGCCTGCCGCAGGCGGAAATCGAGGCTTTCAAGCCCGATATCATTCATGTGGCGCTGGCACCGGACTGGCTGGGGTACTCTACCCTGCGTATGGCCCGCAGGCTTGGTGTGCCGCTCGTGGCCTCGTACCATACCTGCTACGAAAAATACCTTGAGTATTACGGGGTGGCCAATCTTTTCACGCGGCTGCTGAAAAACTACCTCAGCTCGTATTATGCTACCTGCAAGGAAGTTTACGTCCCCACGCAGTCCATGATTGATGAACTCCGTCAGGGCGGGCAGCACGATAACTTTATCCTGTGGCAGCGCGGCGTTGATGCTGATCTGTTCAACCCGGCCCAGCGTTCGCAGGCGTGGCGTGAGTCACTCGGTATCGGGCCGGATGAAGTGGTTGTGCTGTTTGTCTCACGTCTGGTGCGCGAGAAGCAGTTAGCAACGCTGGCTGGCGTGTTTACCCGGCTCAAGGAGCAGGGCGTGCCGTTCCGCAGCCTCGTGGTGGGGGATGGTCCCGAACGGCAGATGCTCGAACAGGCCTGCCCGGATACGATCTTTACCGGCACATTACAGGGCGAGGAACTGGCCCGGGCTTATGCTTCGGGCGATATTTTCGTCTTCCCCAGTGATACGGAAACATTCGGCAATGTGACGCTGGAGGCCATGGCTGCGGGACTGCCCTGTGTCTGCGCCAGTGCGCCCGGTAGCCAGTCGCTGGTGGTAGATGGCGAAACCGGCTTTCTGGCCACGCCGCGTGATGCCGATAGCTTCACCACCTATGTAAAGCGCCTGCTGGAAGACCCGGAACTGCGGCATCGCATGGGGCTGGCGGCGCGTGAGCGGAGTCTGAGCTTTTCATGGTCTGTGCCCATGGAAATGCTGCTGAACCGTTACCGCAAGCTGGTTGACGGAACTAAGGCGTGAAAATTGCCGATGTTTCGGAGTTTTACGCCCCGCAGCGGGGGTGTAAAAACCTACGTAGAGGCCAAGTTCCGCGCAGCGGAAAGGCTGGGCCATACGCTGGTGGTGATCGCACCCGGCCCTGAAGACAGGGTGGAGCCAAGGCCCGGCGGGCGTATTGTCTGGGTTAAAAGCCCCGCCATGCCAGCAGACCCGCGCTACCGTATGTTCTGGAAGGCCGAGCCGGTCTGGCGTGTGCTGGATCAGGAAAACCCCGATATGCTGGAGGGGTCATCCCCTTGGCGGGGCGGCTGGCTTGCCGGGCAGTGGCAGGGTAAGGCACCCCGCGCCTTATTCATGCATGCGGACCCGGTTGCGGTATACCCACAGACCCTACTGGGCGGTTTTTTGTCCGAGAAAACCATTGATGGTTTTTTTGGTTGGTTCTGGCGCTATCTGCGCCGGCTTGATGCTTCCTATGACTGCTGTGTGGTGGCGGGCCAGTGGCTGGCCGACCGTTTTGCCCGGCAGGGACTGGAGCGGATCGAGGTTGTGCCGTTTGGCATCCGGGGCGGGGAATTCAGTCCTGACCTGCGTGATGAGACCCTGCGCACGTCCATGCTGGCGGCCTGTGGGCTAGATAGTAGCGCCACCCTGCTGGTGACGGTGGGGCGGCATCACCCGGAAAAACGTGTCCCTATGCTGATGCGTGCCCTGAGCATGGTGCCAAAGGGCCAGCCTGTTGGCCTGTATATTATTGGTGATGGCTTGCAGCATGCCAAAGTGCGCAAGCTGGCGGCGGGTCTACCTCATGTCCATATTGCCGGTGCGGAAACAGACCGTGTCAGGCTTGCCCGTATGATGGCCAGTGCCGATGCGCTGTTCCATGGTTCTACGGCGGAAACCTTCGGGTTTGTGGTGGCAGAAGCCCTGTGTTCCGGCACGCCGCTTATTGTGCCAGCTGCTGGTGGCGCGGGCGATCTTGCCCGCCCGGCCTATGCCGAAACCTACAAGCCGGGCGATGCGCAGGATGCCGCGCGGGCCATTGTACGTTTTGCGGCACGTGACCGTAAGGCCCTGTCAGCCGCCGCGTATGAGGCCGGTTTGCAGGTGGGTGACATAGACAGGCATTTCGACAGGCTTTTTGCCCTGTATCAGAAACTGGTGGACCAGAAGCGCTAGCTCTGGCCCATTGGCTTTGCCTTTAACAACAAGGCAAAACAGCGCGGCAATATCAGGCCGCGCGTTCCGTTTTCCATAATGTATAGGCGGCAACAGCCAGCGCAGTACAGGGCACGAAGCCGCCTGCAAGCCATGCCGGGATAACGGCTGTCTGCCCTAGCAGCACGCATACGCGTGTCGTGGCATGCGCGCATATCCCCATGCCAGAACGCGGCCCGCCCTGCTGGCAGTTACAGTATAGGGAATAAGCGCCGCACTCAGCACATAAGCCAGCAGCGCCATGGCGCCGGGTAGCACAAAGGCGGCGTAAAGCGAGGCCAGCCGTGTTTTGTAAGGGGCTGCGTCATACCCTTCGCCCCCATGGCGGGCAAGAGTGCGCAACGTGTGAATGGGGAGATACTGTACCTCGATCCCGTATACGCTCAGCCATTGCGGAAAAATGCCAAGGTCGCGGGTGATTTCCGCATCAGGCACCGGCGTGACCTGCGTGGGTGAGAAGGCATCACCCTTCCATGTGCTGGGCTTGAGCAGGTGCCACTGGTCAGATGCGGCATCATACCGCGCGATCGGTGCCATATCGATTTCCACAAGCTGGAAATTGCTATCGAAGCGATAGAAGCTCAGATCATGCAGGATTGCGGGCGGCCCGTAGGCGATACGGGTTGAGATAAGCCCCTTGCGACTTTCAATCCAGATTGTGCCGCTGGTCTGGCTACGGTCAAGGCGTTGGGCATCACGGCCGATGTGCTCCCGCATCTGCTCGGTTATGGCCGCAGGCCCAAGGCAGCCATCCAGAACGAAGGTGGCAGGGCCAACCAGCACCCCCAGCAGCAGCACAGGCAGAGGCTTTTGAGCGGCGAGCGTCCCGCATTGGATACGAACAGCCGCTCACCCGAACGGGTATGGGCCATTTCCGTCAGCCAGACAGCCAGAAAGGTCGTGAACGGCATGAGCGGGGCCATAAGCCCCGGTATACGCAGCAGGCAGAACACCAGCAGGTTGCGTGCGGCCCCGTGCCCGCCTGCGTTCATGACCGCGTTCATCTGTGGCCACAGGTCTATGGTCAGGGCAACAGATAGCAGCACGCTGGCGATAATGGCGACATTACGCAGATACGCCACAAGGATAAAGCGGGTGAACAGGCCGAATGGCGCCAGACGGAAGCGCTTGCGTGGCGTATCGGACAAGGGGGGAGCAGAAGGAGTGGTCATGATGCGCTCACGCCCGGAAGAGTTGTGGCAGCAGCAGGCGGCTGCTGGTGGCGCGGAGCTGTAGTAGTAGCAGACCGCTTATCAGCGCGGTGCAGCCCAGCATGGCGGCGGTGGATACCCATACGCCATGGGGGATGACAAACCCCATGAACCATTGGGTGACAACATTGCAGCTCATGAGCAAAAGACAGCCCGCAGGAAGGGGCAGGGCGCTGTTGCGTTGGGTTGTCTGGCTGAGTGCGACAAGAGCCACCAGTGGTGCCAGCAGGCAGAGCAGCGCGCGGGCAAGACGCTCCATAGCGAGGCGGGTTGCCGCAGGGCGCTCGATTTTCTTGATATTGGGAAAATACAGTTCCGGCAGCGTCAGTTCCGCGCCATCGGCATCGCGCGGGGCAAAGGGTATGATGTCGTCCAGCGACAGGGCCTTGTAAACCTTGTCTGCCGTGACATTGTCCTGCGCATCGTCACAGCAGGGGGTTTCTGCCCCGGATGTGTCGGTAATGGTGAAGATACGCGAAAGCATCTGGCTCAGATTGACGGCCAGCAGCTTCTCGGGGGCAAAACCCGTGGCGTGCAGCCCTTCAGCCTGAATGATGCGGAAATGCGTTTTGTCCACAGGTTCATGAATGAACAGGGCTTCATGCCCGGTAGGGGTAGGCTGTGTGTGGTCGGCCGCAACACGGCTTGGAATATAGAGGGTGCGCTTTTGTGAGAGAAAAAGCTGGCTCTGGGGCGAAGGGGTGATCAGGTAGTGATAGGTCGCGTTGAACAGGACAAGCCGCTGGCTGTAAAGGGCGGCGGGATTGATCAGACCAGATGAGGTGATAGAGCAGATCAGAGCTACTACGGTAACTAGGCCAAGCGGCTTCATACATGAAAACGGGCTCTGGCCACTGGCACATAGCACCAGTAGTTCGCGGCTTTCGCGCATGGTCAGCACGGTACGATAGACCGCCACCGTCAGCACCAGCGGCAGGGCAAGGTCGAGAATCTGCGGGGCGCTGAGCAGGAAAATCAGCCCCGTATCCAGCACCGATACATGGTTGTGAATCACATCACGGAAAATCATGGGGACGCGCTCAGCCAGAAAAATGGCTTCGATCACGCCCATGGCCATGGCTGCCTGTAGCAGCACCGAGCGCAGGAACTGGCGCACATACAGGGTTTTGAGCCAGTTTCTGAAACGGGTCAGGCGTGAGGCGGCGTGTGTCACAGCGTGTTTCCCTCGCCCAGATAAACACGGCGCACGTCGGGGTCTCGCGAGAGTGTGGTTGGGTCGCCCTCGGCCAGAACCCGGCCGGATTCCACAACATAGGCACGGTCCACTAGCCGCAGGATATCCATGGCGCTGTGGTCGGTAATGAGTACGGACAGGCCCTTATCCGTCAGGTGGCGCAGCAGGCCCGTAACCGTGCCGGTATTGAGCGGGTCCACCCCGGCGAAAGGTTCATCAAACAAGGCAATGACGGGGTCGCACGCCATGCAGACCGCGATTTCGCACCGGCGTCTCTGCCCGCCCGAGAGTAGTGCCGTGCGGCGATGGCGTACGGTCTCAAGGCTGAATTCTTCCAGCAACGCATCGCGTTTTGCCGCCCGCTCCTTGCGCGAGGCCGGGCGGGTTTCCAGCACCAGATCCAGCGTTTTCTGCACGGAGAGCGTGCGCGGCAGAAAAGAGGTTTGCGGCAGGTAAGCCAGACCATACTGCGCACGCAGGTGAAACGGCATGCGTGTGACATCCACACCATTGAGTGTGACCGTACCCGCATCGGGCTGGAGGATACCCGTCAGCAGGCGGAAGGTGGTGGATTTGCCCGCACCGTTGGGGCCAAGCAGGCCGACAATTTCACCATGCCCGACATGCAGGCTGATGTTCTTGATGATTCGCTTGCCGTTGACGGTTTTTTCAATGTCCTGCACGCGCAGCATGGTCAGCCAGCCTGTTCACGCGCGCGGGCGGGTACGAGGGTTGCATAGGCATCGGCATAGTGCTGGCACATAGTCTCGATCGAGCATGATTGCTCAATAAAGGCCCGGGCCTGCGCGCCCATGGTGTGTGCCATGGCGGGTGAGCGGCTGGCCTCGCGCATGGCGGCCACCAGTCCGTTTTCGCTCTGTGGCGGGGCCAACCAGCCTGTAATGCCCGGCTGTACAATTTCCGGCACGCCGCCGCTGGCAAAGGCCACAACCGGGCGGCCCATGGCCATGGCTTCAAGAATGGTCAGACCCAGCGGTTCATCGCGTGAGGCGCTGACACTGGCATGCACCTGTGCGGTGGCTGTTCTGGGGTCGGGCAGATAGCCAAGGAAGCGCACCCGCTCCGCTATACCCAGCGTGCGTGCGAGTTGTTCCAGTGCCGGGCGCTGGCTGCCATCACCGGTTACGACCAGATGGCAGCCGGGTAGGTGCGCCATGGCGCGAATGACCAGATCAACCTGCTTCCAGGCTTCAAGCCGGCAGGTAATGCCAAAGGTGAAAGGCTGTCAGGCGGGAAAGGGGCAGGGGTAAAATAATGCTGATCCACGCCGTTACGGGCAACACGCAGGCGCGGCACCATGGTGGGTGCGTGCTTGGCCACAAAGCGGCGCACATAATCGCTTACGCATACAACCATATCGGTATTGCGCAGCGCCCAGCGGCGGAACAGCGCGCAGCTTGGGTCGGTATAATGGTGCAGCCCGTGCTCGGTTCGTAGAACCGGCACACCACATAGCTTGGCCGCCCTCACACCGGGAATATGCGAGGCATAGGTGTGCACATGCACAAGATCGGCCTGCTCGGCCCGGATGGCGCGGGCAATCCAGCGCATATCAACAGGGCCGAAGGAGCGCCACAGATAGGCCAGCGGGTGCAGCGCGGAGGGGCCGTGATCGTGTATCCGCAGCCCGGCATCGCGGAACAGCGCGCGCAGCCGTGGGTTAGGGGTGAACAGGGCAAGGGCGTGGGTGGCCCCGGTCTGCTCCGGGCGGGTCGCAAGGTCGATCAGCAGCCGTTCGGCCCCGCCGATATCGCCTGCCACCACCACATGCAGCACCCGCACGGG
>NZ_BAIN01000082.1 GCF_000613285.1 Acetobacter papayae JCM 25143
CTGGCGCAGGCGCTCAGCGCTGCCAGCATGGCCAGCAGGGGCGCGCTCCGCCGCATGGCGCGCGCAAGGCCGCCTTGCGTGGCGGTAAGGGGGGCGGAACGGGATTGAAGGCCAGCCATCGAGGCAACTCCTTGAAAGCAGGGAGGGAAAGAGGGGGTAAGCACCGGATTCTCCCTTACTGGTGTGTAAGGGCTTGTGGCGTGCGAGACAACGCTGTTCGCCTATGCAGGGTGTCCATGCAGGAGCGTGTTGCGTGGCCTGCGCTGTTTTTCGGGCGGCATGACTGATATGCTGGTTTTTACTTGTTTGGCCGGGCACTTGCGGCCCGGCGCGGAAGGGCGGGAAGAGCACAGATGAGCACAAAGGAAAAGCAGGGTGCCGGGGCAACAGGTAATCCTCTTGGCGGCGCGCTGACCACGCTGGTGCTGAGCGGGCCGGAACTGCACGAACTCGAAACTGCTCTGGCTGAGGTGGAGTCGGGGCGTGGCGTGCTTGTCCGGCTGGCCGATATCATGGGCGGGGCCGTGGGGCATGCCGCGCGGCTGGGCCTGCGCGGTATCGGCATGGCTCCGAATTTCGAGGAAAAACTGCGCGGCTTAGCGGAAACAGCCGTGGCGCGCGCTTTCGATGTAGCGGTGCTGGGCCTGCGTGGCACGGCGGATGTAGAAATGCAGACACCGCGCTGGCGTGTGCCTGCCATGCAGGCGGCGGTAGCGGTATCGGGCGCTGTGGGCGGGTTTGCGGGCCTTGCCGGGCTGGGGCCGGATATCGGCTTTACCACCCTGACCATTATGCGCGAGATCGCCCGTATTGCCCGCGAGGAAGGGGAAGACCTGAACGACCCGGATGCCCGCCGGGCCTGTCTGGAAGTGTTTGCGCTACGGGCGTTCCCTAACCGCCGGAATGGCGAGGAAAGTGAACTGGGCTATTTCTCGGCCCGTGCAGTGCTGCGCGGTCGCCCGGTGGTAATGCTGATTGCCGAAGTGGCCTCGCATTATGGCCTTGCGCTGGGGCAGAAGCTCTCGCTCCAGCTTATGCCGGTGGCGGGTGCGCTGTGTGGGGCATCACTCAACACGGCGTTTCTCAACCACTATCGCGCGCTGGCTCATGCGCATTTCACCATTCGCAGGCTTGAGCGCGAACATGGCCCCGTGGTGCGTGATACGGCGCTGGCCATGCGCGATACGCTGGGCGGCGAACCGAGGGATGAGCGGCTTTAAGCCGCTCTTTTCTGGTTACCTACGGGTGGCGCTGCTCGGCCTGATCCTGAGCAGCGCCACCCGCAGACTTTCAGGCCTGACCCAGAAGGGTTGCGATTGTGGCCAGCCCTAAAAACGAAAAACCCAGAATTTCCGCCACACCTTGATAGGGCGGGGCCAGTAGGGTGACGGCGGCGCACAAGGCAATGCCGATCACGCAGAACATGCGCATGGTCATGAGGGGCGCTCCTTCAGGGGGTTACTGGGGATGGCAGGGGCTGGCCCGTAGCAAGGGCTGCCACGTTATCCAGAGCCAGCATGCACATGGCCGTGCGGGTTTCAATCGTGGCGCTGCCCGTATGCGGGGTGGTGAAAACATTGGGCAGGGCCACCAGTTCCGCATTGGGGTTTGGTTCGCGCTGATACACATCCAGCCCGGCACCGGCCAGATGGCCTGAGCGTAGTACGTCCATCAGGGCGGCTTCATCCACCAGTTTGCCTCGTGCGGCGTTAACCAGCACGGCCCCGCGCGGCAGCAGCGAGAGCGTGCGGGCATCCATCAGTGGTGCGCCGGAGCTTTGGGCCGGGGCGTGCAGGGTCAGGATGTCGCAATGTGGCAGCATGTCTTCCAGCTTTGCGTAATAGGTGGCCCCGGCTTCATGTTCGGGCGTCAGGCGGCTGCGGTTGTGGTAAAGAATTTCCATATCAAAACCGCGTGCGCGTTTGGCCACGGCCTGACCGATCCGCCCCATGCCGACAATGCCAAGCCGTTTGCCGGTCACACGCTGGCCCAGCATGTCCCCCAGCCCCAGCGGGGTGGTCCAGCCGGTTTTGACAAGCGTGAAATATTCCGCTGCCCGGCGGCTGGCGGCCAGAATCAGCATCATGCTCAGATCGGCATTGCAGTCGGTCAGCACGTCGGGCGTGTTGGATACGGTAATGCCGCGCGCATGCAGGGCCGCAAGGTCGAGGTGATCCAGCCCGACGCTGACAGTCGCCACCAGCTTTACGCAATCCGGCAGGGCAGCCACATCGGCCGCACGCAGGGGGGTCATGTGCGTAACCAGCACGGCAAGGGGCTGGTATTCATGGGCCAGAGCCAGAAGGGCGTCGGTTGCCAGTGCGCTACGGGGCGGCGGCGGTGCCGTGAAATCCAGAGCAATACGCGCTTCAGCCGCATCAAGCAGGCGGATAGAGCGGATCAGGCGTGGCGCGGTAGGGGGCATGGTGGTCTCCGGGGTGTGAGAACAGGGGAGCGAACCATGGGCGCGTCCGGCTGCACAGGCGACCGGGGCTGCGTTCGTCGCGTTCCGATATAACACAGCCTAGCAAGGCTGGTGCCGCATAACCATAAGGCCTGTTGCCCCCGCGCCGTGAAAAAGGCGTGTGGCCGGTCAAAAAACTGTGGCCGCCCCTTTCAGTAAGGAGCGGCCACAGGCAGCGCGTATTTGTGTGTGGGGCGGCTTAGTGGGCCGCTGTGTCGTATTCCGCGCCCTTATCCGCATCGAGAATGGCATCCACCGCGATCATGTCGGGCATGGCCAGACCATGGCGGCCACGTGTGGCCAGCAGCCAGACGAGGTAAACCCCGCCGATAGCCAGCATGATCAGCACATACAGCCACGGTTTGAAGAAGGATTCATCACGGAAAATGGTGAGTTCGAACACCAGCCATAGCAGAGCCAGCGTAACCACCGGCTTTTCCCACCGGCCGAGCGAAAAACCCTGGCTGGGCGGCAGGCTGTTGCGGCGGATTGCGTACATCAGCACCGAAACAGTGTAGATGATGGTGGGCAGAAGAGTGGCCGCCGAAAACAGGACGAACAGCGCATCCGTATCGCGCGAGAAGATGCTCAGAATGGCTTCTCCCACCACGGATACGAGAATGGTTGCGTTAACCGGTGTGCGCAGCGTGGGGTGGATACGGTGCAGCATCTGCCAGCCGGGAAAACGCTCATCGCGCGACATGGCCCAGACCAGCCGCGTGCCGGACATCAGAATGACCAGTCCGCAGGCAAAAATGGAAATGATCACCAGCAGCAGAAGAAGGCTGCCTACCACCGGGCCCAGCACGCGGGTAATGACATCCGCAATCGGGGTGGGGGAGGCTGTCATGGTGCCAACATCGCCCAGCAGTGCTGTAATGGCGATCAGGAACAGCATGCCAAGCGCACCCACACTGACAATGGCCTGCCACATGGCGCGCGGCACCACACGGGCGGGTTCGTTGGTTTCTTCCGCCAGATTGGCGGCGGATTCAAAACCCACGATCGTAAAGGCGCCCAGCAGCGTGCCCATGAACCACGGGCCGACATGGGTGAGTGTGCCAAGGGAGAAGTAGCCTGCGTGGCTCAGCGCGCCGGTGTTGAACAGCAGCGAGAAATCAAGCTGTGACGATACCAGCCAACAACGAACAGCAGCACCACAAGGCAGCTCATGCCGATCAGCTCAAGTGTTACGGCCATAGCGTTGAACGCCTGCGTGGCTTTGGTGGAAAAGGCGATCAGCAGTGCTTGCGCGATAATGACAAGGGTAGTGATCCACCAAGCATCAAACGTCCCGCCGGTATAATGCAGCATGGCAGGCAGCACGGTGGAGGCGATGGTGTAATCCACCGCGCACAGCACGATGACCAGAAAGGTAAAGCTGACCACCCCATAACCCAGCCCAGCACCGGGTTGGCCACGCGGGATGTCCACTGATAGGCATAGCCGGTAATGGGAATGCGCGCGGAAAGCGAGCCCAGTACAAAAGCCACCATAAGCTGGCCTATGACCACAATAGGCCATGTCCAGATTCCCATCGGGCCGGATGTGGCCAACATGGCCCCATAGGCTGTGAAAATACCCGTGGCGATGGAAACAAAGCCGAAGGCGATGGCAAAGGACTGAAAGGCAGTAACATCACGTTTAAGCGTGTCCTGCCCGGCCACATGGGGCAGGGCGGAGGGGGGTATGCTGCTCATGTGTGTTTCCTTATCCGGATTTGTTATTTCGAAACCGATACAAAGTAGCGGTGGAGGCACGTAAGGGGTAAAAAAGCGGCAGGTTCAGTCGTGTGTGGCCGTGCCTTCAGGCGGGGTAAACCAGTGGCGTGCGCGTTCGACCGCCTTGCGGAAAAGCTGATGGTCCGCCTCGTTGACGGTGCCATCAGGGTGGAAAACGCGTGTCTGGCTGCGGATGAACGAGACATCCACACCACAGAGTTCCGCAAGACCCAGTGCGGTGACTTCATGCATGGCGGGCACGATAATGGTGCGCCCGCTGGCCGAGGCCAGAAACTGCGCGAAATACCAGCTTTGCGACAGGCCTCCATCGCAGGTGATGCTGGCCCCGGTGGGGGCGGCGGCAATCAGCCCGCTTGTTAGCATGGCAATTCCTTCAAGCAGGGCGCGCACCATGTCTTGCCGGGTGGTGCCGTGCGACATGCCAATAAACAGGGGGGCGGCCGTCCTGTCCCAGAACGGTGCTGCCAGACCGGAGAGTGCGGGCACGCAGACAAGTCCGCGCGAAAGGGCGGATGGCCCCTCGAAATCTGACAGTTCTTCCATGATATCGAACAGCCTGAGGCTGCGCGCCCATTCCAGCGCGGCCCCCGCCATCGTATACCCCGCCTTCCAGCGCGTAGGTGGGGGCGGCATCATGCAGGCGCCAGGCTACGGTTGGCAGCAGATCGCTTTCGGGCGGGCGGTTTTCCCCCGCGAGGGTGAGCAGGAACGCTCCCGTTCCGAAGGTGATTTTGGTATCGCCCGGCGCGCGGCAGCCATGGCCGTATAGGGCGGCCTGCTGGTCCACGATGGAGGTCGTGACAGGCACCCCTCCGATACTGCCGAACCCGCCATTGACGCTACGGATTTCGGGCAGGCATTCGGGCGGCACACCATGCAGGGCGCAGAGTTCGGGGCTCCACTGGCCTGTTTGCAGGTCAAGCAACCCCGTGCGTGAGGCGGTTGCGGCATCGGTTGCAAAAACACCGCATAGCCGGTCGAGAAAAAATGCATCCGTGGTGCCTAAACGCAGGCGGCCTTCCGCCAGAGCCGTGCGGGCGGCAGGGATGTTACGCAGGACCCAGCCCAGCTTGCTGGCTGAAAAATAGGGGTCAAGCGGCAGGCCGCACAGTGCGCGTGAGCGGGCTGCGGCATCTGGCGGCAGGCTGGCAAGGCTTTCTGCCGTGCGGGCATCCTGCCACACGATAACGGGAGAGAGGGGCGCGCCTGTCAGCGCATCCCATGCCAGACAGCTTTCGCCCTGATTGGCAATGCCAATGGCATCTATGCGGCCTGCCTGTGCAAGGAGCGTGCGCAGGTTGGCTAGCAGTTCTTCTCCATCATGCTCCACATGGCCCGCATGCGGGTAGTGCTGGGCATGCTGGATGCTGCCGACAAGCTGCCAGTCCGCGCCATCCTCGAAAACGAGACAACGGGTTGAGGTGGTGCCCTGATCCAGTGCCGCAACGCGCATTGTCAGTTCTGCTCCTCGAAATGGAAATGAACGCGCGCGGCCTGCGCGGCCCCTGCAGGCAGGGGCACGAGCACCCGGCGCTCCGGCAGCCATGTGCCGCGCTTGCGCCAAACTTCCTCGCCATCAAGCATAAGGCGCAGCACGCCACGTGCAGCCCGGTCAAACCGGAGCTGGAAGGAGGAAAACGCCCGTTGCTGGCGGGGGCTGTCACGCAGTATGGAAGGCACCACAAGGCGCAATGGCGCATCGAATGTGACAGGCACAGGCGGGGCTGTTTCAGGCGAGTGACGCAGGTCGTCCGCAACGGCGGCGCCAATGGCCCGCCCTTCGCGGAAAGCCCAGCCGCCGGTTTCAATCGCACGCAGGATGTTGCCGCCCGCAAAAACGAGCGGGTCATGGGTTCTGCCGTACTGGTCTATGGCGGGGCCTGATGTAGCCGTGTCCACCCCCAGATCGGACTGGAGGCACAGAGCACTTTCAGGGGTAAAGCGGCCTGTCAGCAGCAGCCCATCACAGGGCAGGGTGCGCTGCGTGCCGTTTTTGCTGATTGTGACAGACTCAACCCCCGGTGCCCCCTGAATATCGCTTACCTCCACCCCGCAGAGCAGGGGCACGCCCATCAGGCGCGGGAAAAGGCGGAGCGGCCAGCGTGCCAGCGGGGCGGGGGCGGTTTCTATCATCGCCACGGGGCGTATGCCGTGGGTCAGGCAGGTGAGCAGCGCTGAAAGCGAGACCAGTTCTGTGCCCAGAATGACCGGCCTGCGAAATGGCTTCAGGCGGTGGAAAGCAAGCCCCGCCTGCAATGTGCCAGTGGTGATGACACCCTGCGGCCTGTCGCCGGGGAGCAGGCGGGCCGCGCGTGAGCGCTCACGCGCGCCGGTCATGACCAGCACCCGACGGGCATGAAGGGTTTGCGTGCCATGGGCAGAGACCACCTGCACCACCCCATGAGGCTGTATGGCGGTAACGGCATGGCCGGTGCGGATATCCAGCCCCGCCTTGTGTGCGGCGCGTTCAACCTGCGGCCATAGGCCGCGCCAAAATAGACGCGGCCGAATTCTCTCATACCAAAGGGCGAATGCGCGCAGTGGCGGGTGGCCCCGCCCAGATAGGCTTCGCGTTCAAGCAGCACGACACGGGGCACGCCCTGTTTACGTAGCGCCAGACCGGCTGCCACACCCGAAGGCCCGCCCCCGATAATAATGACATCGGCGGTGGTCATGGTGTTTCTCCCTGCGGGCGGGATGCACAGGCCTCGGTAAAGCAGCCTTGGGTCATTTCGGCTACGCGAGCACCGCAGTAAAAGCCCTGACAGCGGCCCATGCCTGCGCGGGTGCGGCGCTTGAAGCCGCCGGGGTCTCCGGGCGGGAGGGGGCTTGCCAGTGCGGCTTCGATTTCCCGGCGGGTGACGCGCTCGCAATGGCAGATGATCTCGCCATGCTCGGAGCGTTGCCAGTCGCGTTCTTCGGTTTCCGTCAGGTTGGGCACACGCACTGTGGGAATGGTGGCGGGGGGTGTCAGCGCCGTGCCGAACTGCTCGTAAAGGCGCAGAGCATGCGCCGCCAGCCAAGTGCCGCACTCAGCCCGGTGGAGCGGATACCGCCAAGGGTAATGGCCCGGTGGCCGGGGGCGTTGTACACCCGGTAGGCTTTCTGTTCCGTAGCGGGGCGCAGCCCGGCATAGGTGGCGCTAACAGGCATGTTCCTGAGCACGGGCAGCAGTTCCGCCCCACGGTGCAGCAGGGCTTCAAGGGTGGACGTTTGCAGACTGGCGCGCGTGCGGTCTTGCTGTTCTTCCGCCGTGGGGCCGATCAGCACATTGCCGAAGGCCGTAGGGCAGATGACAATCCCTTTGGTAATGGCAGTGGGCACGGGCAGGATGATGCGCGGCACATGGCTGAACGCCGCCTTGTCCAGCACCACGAACTGCCCTTTGCGGGGGCAGATTTCAAAGCGCTCGGGCAGTTCCAGGCAGCGGTCAACCCTGTCGCCATACAGTCCGGCGCAGTTGATAACGGCACCGGCGCGCAGGGTGCCGGTGCTGGTTTGCAGGGTCCATGTTCCGTCAAACGTGCCGTGCAGCAGTTCTGTGGCACGCAGAACGGTCGCCCCCAGCGCCATCGCCTGTGTGACATAGGCCAGCGGGGCGGACCATGGATCGATAACGTGTTCACCTTCCACCTCAAGGGCCGCCACCAGTCGGTTGGACAGGGCGGGCACCAGTGTCCGGGCCTGACTGGCCGAGAGCGGGCGCACGGCCTGCACGCCATTGGCATGGGCCTGACGTTCTATGCCGTGCAGACTTTCATGCTCCTCCGCATTCCATGCGCAGACAAGCGCGCCAGTATGCACCAGAGAAAGCCCCAGCTCCTTGTGGATGGAGAGATATTCCTCACGCCCCGCGCGCACGAGTTCGAGTTCAAGACTATCGGGCGGGGCATCAAAGCCGGTGTGCAAAATGGCGCTGTTGGCTTTGGATGCGCCACTGAGAATATCCGTGCCTTTTTCGATCAACACCACCCGTGCGCCCGCCAGCGCAAAGCGCCGTGCCGTGGCGCAGCCGACAACACCCGCGCCGATAATGGCGACATCGTAAAAACCGTCGTGACGGGTATTGCGTTGGGCATCGTGGGGGTGGGTATTGGACACGTGCATTTACCATTCGACCATATCAATGACCGAACGGTAAGTGCTTGTTTGCACAAACGTCAAGACATTTTGCTATCGAACTGGTTTGTGTTGCCGGGAATATAGATTTTTCGGCTGGTTTTTCAGCCTTTCTTGTTGTCCTCCCTTTTTTGGGAGTGCGGGCAATTTATGCCCGTTCGGTCATTTTTCGGGCATTGACAGCAGCAGGGGCGGGGCGGACAATCCGGGCTGTTAAAGCGTGCAGTGTTCATGAACAGCAGTAGCGGGAGCCTTTGTGAAACCAGCAGACCGGCATAACCGGATCGTAAAACTCGTGCAGCAGCACCATGAAATCAGCGTGGAGGTGCTGGCCACCCAGCTTGCCGTCTCGCGTGAGACAATCCGGCGCGACCTGAGCGCGCTGGACGGGCAGGGCCGGTTGCGCAAGGTGCATGGCGGTGCCCGGCCCGG
>NZ_BAIN01000081.1 GCF_000613285.1 Acetobacter papayae JCM 25143
GGCAAAGAAAGGGGGCGGCTTACGCCGCCGCCCTCCCCGTCCCGTGCCAGCCAGGCGACGGGTTGCCGTGGCCGCGTGGTCCGGGTCCAGTTCCATCCCCAGCCAGTCGCGGCCAAGATGCTGCGCCGCGACCAGGGACGAACCCGAACCGGCGAACGGATCCAGAACCAACCCGCCTACCGGGCAGAAAGTTTCCACCAGGGGAAGGAGCGCCGCCACCGGCTTTTGCGTCGGGTGCAGCTTGTTGCCCGAATAGGGCATGTCGATCACGTCCGGGATGGGCTTTGCGGGCGGTGTCACGTTGCCTTGGCCAGCAGATAGGCGCTTTCGTGTTCATACCGGAGAAAACGGGAAGAGGATGAATAGGACTTGCGAAAGACAATATGCCCGACCATGCGGAACCCCGCCGCCCTCCAGGCATCGGCGAATAAATCTATCCGGTTCCAGCCATAGAACGAAACGGCGAACCCGCCCCATTTCAGAACACGGTGCATCTGGTTGAAAGCGGGCCGGAGCCAGCGCGCATTGTCATCGTTGCGCACCTTCCGCCCATCCCTGCCCTGATAGTTCACAAGATAAGGCGGGTCTGTCAGGATGAAATCCACCGCATTGCGGGGTAGTGCGCGCATAAGCTGCACGCTGTCGCCGTTCAGAATGGTATTGCGGAAATCGGTCGCCGTGGTGATGTTGCTGGTCATGGTCTTTGCCCTTTGTTCCGCGAGGAACAGCCCCCGCTGTTCCTCTGCCTCGCGGCGAGCAGCGGGGTAGCAACGGCAAGGGCGACCGATGGGGAGGGGTATCTCCCGGTCTGCACGGAGCGCAGCGCAGGAAGATCGGGGACACCCCATCGGACGGCGTCAGCGCGCTGACGCGCACCCTTGCCGGCGCGAGGGCGGAGCCATTAGCTTTTCTCCCTTGATCGATTTCGGATGCAATCCAGGTCACCTGACCAGACATCCCTCGACAGCCATATGTGACTTGTTTCATTGCGTTACGGGGGTGAAGATACAGCCATGTCCGTCACACCAGATACCGTCCGCCGTGTCCTGCGCTCTTGGATCGCGCTGGAAGTCCTGACCCCTCAAGCCACGCGGGAGTCCGGCTGGAACGACGTGGCTGCAGATCGCGAAGGCCGCGTCAGGAACCGGAGAACCGACGCGACCGACGGTCCGGACCTCTGGCACCCGCCGCGGCCGGACGACTCCACGCCTTGGCCGATCCTGCCCGATCCCCCTCCGAAGCCGTCGGAATCACAAACCTCGAAAAAGGAGCGTGTTAAACGGCGCTGGTACAACGTCATTCTTGGTGCCATGCCTACGCGCGCATCCTTCGAGCGCTTGAACACCGCCATTGGCGAAAACGACCCTGACGAGGAAGACAAGACCGACCGATCCACCAAGAAGGGCAACGTGATCGCCGCCAGCGTTGTGCTCGACGAATGGGGTATCATGGTGCCCGACACGCTGGCCATCGCCAGTTTTGCCTGGGGTGTTGGCCATATTCTCAGCGGCGGCAGTCCTTCCGGCCTGGCGGAATGGGATCGTGAGGCAGAGGATCTGCAGTCTCGTTTTGCCGACCTCCTCACCCCACCAGGGTCCGGCGGGAAGCCGCGCTCCCTGACCTGGACGGATCTACATGGCGTCGCCGATGAACTCACGGAGGCGTTATGTGTCCCGAAGGATCTCTGGATCCCCGTGCCGTGCGTGATCGAGAGCGAGAAAGTCAACGCGCCGAATGGCGACCTGCTCTCCAGCTTCTACCTGCCGGACCTCGGCCGCGCCCTGCGCGATGCGGACACTCTTCCTCCTGCCCTCTCCGCCTATCTTGGCTTGCACCCGCCTACCGCACCTTGGGACGCGCTAACCGACCGCGCACGGCTGGCGACCCTCCTTTCGCCCGATCTCTTTCCCCTCGGCCGCTGGCCCGGCCCCGGCCTGCATCCGCTTACCCTCCTGCAACAGGCAGCAGTCAACGCCGTCACCTGCGACCTCGCAACGGAAGGTCTTGCGGCCATCAACGGACCTCCCGGCACAGGGAAAACAACCCTGCTACGCGATCTGGTCGCACACGTGATGGTCGCGCGCGCCGAGAAGCTGGCTGATATCGAGACGCCGTCGGAGGGTGTCGGCGATCTCGACCTGATGGATTTCGCCATCGTCGTCGCCAGCAGCAACAACGCTGCCGTCGAGAATATCAGCCTCGAACTACCCATCCGCGAGAAAGCGCTCGACGAATCTGTCTGGCGGGACGAAGGCCTCGATCATTTCGGGCATACCGCCACCTATCTGCTTGGACTGAAGCAGGACGCCGAACCCGCGAAACGGGCCTGGGGCCTGATCGCGGCCCGACTGGGCCGGGCAAAAAACCGACATCAATTCTTCGACCGTGTCTGGTGGAACGAGGAATGGGGTCTGAACGACTGGCTCAATCGCGCGGCCTGGCCGAATGCACAGCATCTCAGGGAGCGCAAGCCTGGCAAACTGGCTGAACTCGATCCGCCACCAAGAAATCCCGAAGCTATGGCACAATGGAGGGAAGCCAGGGACGCGTTCCGTCAGGCTCGCGACCGTAGCCGAAGGCTGCGGGACGAACTGGTCGCGCTGTCGCGGGCAGGAGATGCCTTGCGCGAGGCAGAGACGGAACTACCACGGGCTAGCGAGATGCGCGAGCAGTTCCGGCTGGATCACGAGGCCGCATCGCGTGCAGCAATAGGAGCGAAAAATCAGGTAAGTGAGACCGATCGGCTCGAAGGGCTCGAGGCTACAAGACTTACCGCCCTGACCTCCGTTCGGCCCTCATTTCTGTCGAAAATGCTGCGCACTCAGGCGTGGCAGGCGCATGAAAGCGGGATCCGCGAGCAGGTTGCACGGTTGGATGAAGCGCAACGGACGACACGCGATGCCAGAGCGCGGCTCGAAGTCGCGATCGCCGAAGAGGTGCGGCTGGGCAGGCTCCATGCCGAAGCAGAAGCACGTCTGGAAACCCTGCTGGCCGAAGCGGCACGGGTCGGGCAACAACTGGAAGACGGACGGCGGGAGCTTGGCGATTGCTTCCCCGGTCCGGGGTTCTGGTCGCAACCGGACGATCTGTTCCAAAAAGGTAGCCCTTGGAATGGCGGGCGGTTCCGTCGGGCGCGCGACGAGTTGTTCGTCGCCGCAATCCGACTACATCGCGCTTTCGTGGCCGCTGGCGCCCAACCACTCAAGAGAGCGCTGAACATGGTCGTCAGTGACTCGGCGAACGCAAGCGCGCATGATTGGGGCTATTTCTTCCTGCTGGTGCCGGTTGTCTCCACGACCTTCGCGTCAATCGGTCGGATGTTCCAGACCTTCCGGGAAGCGTCAATCGGCTGGCTGCTGATCGACGAGGCGGGACAGGCATCGCCGCAGCAGGCGGTCGGCGCAATCTGGCGCGCCCGACGGGCCGTGGTGATCGGCGATCCGCTTCAAATCGAGCCGGTGGTGACCACGCCGGAACATACGACCGCCTAATCTTCCGGGATAACGGACTGACTGCGGCACCCTGGGCGGCACCGGAAGTCTCAGCGCAGGTTCTGGCCGACCGCGCGAGCGTCATCCAGGGACGCTTCCCAATTGAGAACCCGGTGTCAGGAGGCCCGACGACCCGGGACACCGGCATGCCCCTCCTTGTACATCGGCGCTGCGAGCAGCCGATGTTCGACCTAGCCAACCGGATCGCCTATGCCGGGCGTATGGTCCATGCCACAGGCGTTGGGCGGTCGACGATCCGCGACCAGTTGGGTCCGAGCGCCTGGGTCGACGTAGATGCTCCATCGAGCGGTAAGTGGGTCGAGGCGGAAGGGCAACTTATCGCCACCGTGATCGCAGAACTCTGCCGTATGCAGCCCAAGGGGCCGGATCTCTATGTCATTTCCCCGTTCCGTGTGCCGGCGATGCGTCTGCGGCAATTGCTGGCCCGAACGCCAAATATCCTGCCCGCGCTAAGCCGGACCGATCAGGAGGACTGGATTGAACGCCACATCGGCACGGTTCACACTTTCCAAGGCAAGGAGGCCGAAGCCGTCATCCTCATGCTGGGGGCGGGACGCGGCGCACGTCCTGGATCACGGACGTGGGCTGGCGGCACGCCAAACCTACTCAATGTTGCCGCGACGCGGGCGAAACGTGTGCTCTATATCGTTGGAAACCACGAAGAGTGGCGGGGTGCCGGGGCGTTTGCACGTGCGGCCGAGTCATTTCCCAATATTTCACCCGAAGAATGGATCGGGCAAAAAACACTGGAAGCTGTCTCGTGAAACGAGATCACCACAAGCATGACAGACCGGCACTCTCCGACAGAAAGCGCAAGGTACAATTTATTATAGCTTACTGCCTCCGCACATCAATGTCCTACGGTCCGCATAAAGCCAATGCTCACTTCGACAACGTCAAAATCCTGTAGCAGCTCCATCGAGTGATGATCCCATTTGCTCCATTGAGTTTTTTTGTTACAATTACTCAAATGACCGAGAGGCTAAAATGCATTTGATCCGCTATCGAGTTACCAACTTCCGTTCGGTCTCTGACAGCGGGTGGATCGACGCCAATAGAGTGACAGCACTCATCGGAATTAACGAGTCCGGAAAGACGAATCTTCTCCTGCCACTTTGGAAGCTTAACCCGGCCGGAGAAGGAGAACTCAAGCCAAACTCAGATTACCCAAAAGGCGACTACACCGACATTCGGAAAAATCCAAAAAATTACATATTCATTAACGCCGAATTCGAAACAGGGCCCCTAGCTGATCATCTTGCGAAAATTTCCGGCCACAACGTCGAGCATTTACGAATTGCTCAAGTATCAAAAGACTTCTCTGGTGCATTTCGAATCAATTTTCCATTATATGTTCCACCGAAAGATTTGCATTCTGCATCGCTCGTAACGCTTCTTCAGAACGCTCACGACGAAATCGTCGGCATGGCCGCTCGCGCACGTGAAGCGTCCCAAAAAGACGCCATCGTCGACGCAATCGCCACGGAAATAAACATTATCAATAAACTTGAAGACATATCTGCGAACCAGCTCGTTGAGACAAATGACCGGCTGCATGCCGTCGACCCAGACAATCTTGCCGCTGCCACCAGTATCATTGTTCCGCGTTTTCGACATCTTCTTGAAGAGTTGGACAGTCATCAGAACGCCCTCAGCTTTCCACCTCCAGAAAGTTCTGAAGAAATATTTAAAGCGACATTAGCGGCACTACCAAAATTTGTTTATTACTCCAACTATGGCAATCTGGATGCGGAAATTTATCTTCCACATGTAGTTGATAATTTAGCTCGAAGTGATTTAGGAGGAAAGGAAGAAGCTAAAGCCCGCACACTGAGAGTACTGTTCGATTTTGTCGGTCTGAAGCCAGAAGAAATCCTTGAGCTTGGCCGTGATTTTCGAAATACTCAAAGACATCCGACTGACGAAGAGATTGCAGAAATTGCCGATAAAAAGCGAGAAAGAACAAATCTCCTTAATTCCGCTGAAACACGTCTAACAAAGAGTTTTGCAGATTGGTGGAAGCAAGGAGATTACATCTTCTCCTTCCAGGCTGACGGCGATCACTTTCGAATTTGGGTAAGTGACGGCAAACGCCCCGAAAAGGTCGAGTTAGAAGATCGCAGTACCGGTCTACAATGGTTTCTTTGCTTTTATCTCGTCTTCCTTGTTGAAGGGCAGCGCGAACATAAGAACTCAATCTTGCTACTTGACGAACCCGGGCTATCGCTTCATCCATTAGCACAACGTGATCTATCTGACTTTTTTGATAATCTCTCACGCACAAACCAGCTGATTTTCACAACACACTCTCCATTTATGGTAGATGCTGATCGACTCGACAGAGTTAGAAAAGTGTTTGTATCGGAAGATGGTTCTACGAAGGCGTCAGCAGATTTGCGGAGAGGAAATAGCGATCCGCGCCAACAAGGCGCGACATACGCGATCTACTCTGCTTTAAATATGTCGATTGCCGAAAGCATCTTGCTCGGCTGTCTACCCGTGATCGTCGAAGGCCCGTCAGATCAGCACTATCTGGCTGCAATTAAGACTATACTTATTGCCGAGAAACGTATTTCTCCCAAGAGAGAACTGGTTTTCCCGCCAGCTCACGGCGCGAACAATGCAAAGGTTATCGCCAGCGTCCTCGCCGGACGGAATGAAGAACTACCTTACGTATTGCTCGATGGCGACGCAGCGGGACAGAAAATGTCTCGTGATTTACAGAATGGAGTTTATCAATCTGCAAAGACGCGCGTTATAACTACCGATCACTTCGTCGGATATCCCAACTCTGAAATCGAAGATCTTTTTTCTTCCAAATTTCTGGCAGGTGTTATTGATCGATGGGAGCGACGACCTGAGACGTCATTTTCAGATTTTGTTCGCGAAGGCGCTCCCATTGTTCCGCAGATTGAGGCGTGGGCGCAGGAGAATGAAATCGAACTACCATCCGGCTGGAAGGTCGAGGTCGCACGGCGTGCCAAAGAACGTGCGCTTTTACCTTCCACCACGTTCGATACAGAGACTTTGGCTCGTTGGACCTCACTGTTTGAAGTACTCGCGGCCTCGACGGCAAAAAAAGGCACACCTGGAGCAGGCTGATTCCGCGACCAGGTGAGTGGGACGTCTTCAATACGTGAGAAAAACGCGGATGCCGGAAGTTCCTCTTTCATACAAAATAGACTTGGAAACACAGCTCCATCATGCGACGCTACCGGCCAGCCACTCCCTGAGCTTCGACCACCGCCGCCGCCCGCCCTGGTTCCGCACAGCGATTGCCAGCGCCTTCTTCTGGCCCACGAGCACGACGAGCTTCCGTCCCCGTGTGACACCCGTGTAGAGCAGGTTCCGCGCCAGCATGGCGTAATGCTGGGTCACCAGCGGGATGACGACGGCCGGATATTCCGATCCCTGGCTCTTGTGAATGGTGGTCGCATAGGCGAGCACCAGTTCGTCCAGCTCGCCGAAGCCGTAAACGACCTCCCGTCCATCGAATAAGACCGTCAGTTCGCCTTCTTCCACATCGATCCTGTCGATAACGCCGAGATCTCCGTTGAACACGTCCCGGTCATAGTCATTGGCGATCTGCATCACCTTGTCGCCGGGACCATAGGTCCAGCCGAACCGCTCGACCTTCACCGCGCCGGGCGGGTTCAGCGCCTGCTGCAATTCGATATTCAGCGACCGCGCCCCAAGCCCGCCCCGGTTCATCGGGCACAACACCTGCACGTCGCGGACCGGGTCCAGCCCGAACCGCGCCGGGATGCGATCTTTCACAACCGCCAGCAGCCTGCGCAGCCCGATTTCGGGCTCGGCCGCCTCCACGAAGTAGAAATCCGATCCCTCCTCCGCGCTCAATTCGGGCATCCTGCCCTCGTTGATCCGGTGCGCGTTGGTGATGATCCGGCTCTGCGCTGCCTGACGGAACACTTCGGTCAACCGCACCACCGGCACGGCATCTGAACCGATGATATCCGCCAGCACCTGCCCCGGCCCGACGGACGGCAACTGGTCCACGTCCCCCACGATCAGCAGCGCCGCACGGTCGGGCAACGCGCGCAGCAGGGAGCGCATCAGCAGCACGTCCACCATGCTGGCCTCGTCCACGACCAGCAGATCGCAGGTCAGCGGGTTGGTGTCGTCCCGCTTGAAACTGCCACTGGCCGGATCGGTCTCCAGCAGGCGGTGGATGGTCTTGCCTTCCAGTCCGGTGCTTTCCGACAGGCGTTTTGCCGCGCGACCGGTCGGCGCGCAGAGCTGCACGTCAGTGCCCTTGGCCGTCACGATCTTGAGGATGGCGTTGACCAGCGTGGTCTTGCCGACACCGGGGCCACCCGTGATCACTACCACCTTGCTGTGCAGGGCAAGGCGCACCGCCTCCTGCTGGCTGGGCGCGAGCGCAAGCCCGGTCTTTCTTTCCACCCAGGACATGGCCTTTTCAGCGTCGATCTCGGGCCAGGGCGGTCGACCCACGGCACAGGCACGCAATCGCTCGGCGATGCTCTGCTCCGCGCGATAGAGACCAGCCAGGAAAATGCAGCCCGTATCGCCCACGCTGTCGGCAACCACGTCGCCCACTTCCAGTTCCAGCGCGAGGGCCGTCTCGATCAGAGGGGCGGCGACCTCCAGCAATTCGGCGGTGCTGGTCAGCAATTCCCCGACCGGCAGACCGCAATGCCCTTCGTCCATGGCCTCGCCGAGCGCGTAGGAGATCCCCGCCCTCACCCGGATCATGCGTCGGGTGCGATCCCCATCTTCCGGGCGATCTGGTCGGCCGTCTTGAAGCCGATCCCCCGAATGTCCTTCGCCAGCCGGTAGGGGTTCTCACTGATCAGTTGGACCGCATCCTGCCCGTAGGTCTTGAATATCCGCACCGCCCGAGAGGTGCCGACGCCATTGCTGTGCAGGAACAGCATGATCTCGCGGATCACCTTCTGGTCCGCCCAGCCACCGACGATCCGGTCCGCGCGCTTTGGACCGATCCCCGTCACCTCCCGCAGGCGATGTGGTTCCTGCTCGATCAGGTCGAACACGGCCTCGCCGAACGCTTTCACCAGCTTTTTCGCATAGACGGGTCCGATACCCCGGATCATGCCAGAACCAAGATAGCGCTCGATGCCCTCGACCGTGGTCGGCGGGCTGGCCTTGAGAAACTCGGCCTTGAACTGGAGGCCGTGAGTGTGGTCGTTGAACCAGCGCCCCGACATCTGCACGAACTCGCCTGCCGAGATCATGGCGGCATGACCGACAACAGTGACCAGATCGCGCTGCCCGCGCACCTTCACCCGCAGAACGCAGAAGCCGTTCTCGGCATTGTGGAACGTCACCCGCTCGACCAGTCCCGCCAGCGATTCCATGGGCGAAGAGTCGGTGGCACGTCCGCTCATCCGGCCCGCCGGAAGAACAGCGCTCCTGTATCGTTCATGACTCGCCCTCCCCTCCCGTGACGCCGCCGTAAGCCAGTATTTGTACGACGCGCCTGTATCCGGGACTACCCATAACTACGATTCCATACGCTGGAGCACGCACAGGCGCGACGTTCCATATTGCGTATTTCCTTTGAAATAACAGTCATCTGTCCAGATCATGTGTCTGTTTTCCTTGCCTTACGGTCGAAAGAGAGCGACGATGACGGACAGATCCAGCCAGTCCATTGCCCCGGCGTATCGGCCGCCCGAGCCCGAGTTACGGCTCGTCCTGCGCCCCGATGCCCCCGACCCGCGCCTCGTGGCGTTCGTCCGCG
>NZ_BAIN01000080.1 GCF_000613285.1 Acetobacter papayae JCM 25143
CTGGTGTGTCTGGCGGACATGCCGCTAGTCAGCCCCGCTTTGCTGGACACGCTGCTGAACACGCAGCGCACCACCCATGCCCCCGCTGTCGCGCCCGACCGGCACGGCCAGCCCGGCAACCCCGTGCTATGGAGTGCTCAGTGCTATGACAGGCTGCTGACGGTGCAGGGCGATCAGGGGGGCCGAACCATCCTGCGCGATCTCGGCTCCGCCGTGCGGCTGGTGCCCACCCCCGCCACCATGCTGGAAGATTTCGACACCCCCGAGCGCCTGTCGGATTTTGCCCGTATGCCTGCGGCAGACCCCACACCCCCACAGACATAAAACCGCGCTCTCAGGGAACAGGGGCCGGGTTGCACCGTCTTTTTAACCCATAGCGGGATTCAGGCAGTTGACCGCACGCGCTGGCGGGCCAAAAACTACGGCAGGGCCAGTCCCCCCGGCGCAGGGCCGGGCGGCACGCCCCCAGACACCGGCCCGCCAGACACCAGCCACCCCCAGACAGGGTAGCGAGGGATGGCGGTTCTTTTTTTGCAGGAAAGAGTTTCCCGATATGAGCAAGATTCTCCGCACCAACCCGAACCCCATCCTGTCCGCCGCGGTGGAATATCATGGTTTTGTCTACACGCAGGGCGTGGTGGCCCGGAACCTCGATCTGGACATGGAAGGCCAGACCAAGGACGTGCTGGAACAGATCGACGCCCTGCTGGAACAGCACGGCACCGACAACACCCGTCTGCTGCAGGCCCAGATCTGGCTGAAAGACATCAACGACCGTGAAATCCTGAACAAGCTGTGGAGCGCATGGCTGCCCGAAGGTGGCGCTCCGGCGCGCGCCTGTGTGCAGGGCATTCTGGCCGACCCGCGCATGCTGGTCGAAATCATGCTGGTCACCACCAAATAAGCACCTGATCGGCTATTGGCGGCAGGGCAGCCCGGCTGAGACGGGTTGCCCTGCCGCAATGATCAGGCCCGGCCCCTGTGTGGCCGGTTGCGGGGCAGGGTTTACCTGCCCCGTTTTTTGTACCCCTCACACCCCCCACCTTCACGCCGACGAAGTGTGGCAAAAACGCACCGAACACCCGATGCGTTGTATCAGCGCCACAGTTCCTCCGAATCCCCACCCCTTGGGGGCTATGCAGTTTTTTCATCATTCGTGAAGGATTTGTTCTCTTGAGAGGGCAAAATAAAACAGATTTAGACAGATTTGTGACGGAAGATAGGAATATAATCCTATTTTTATATTTTTAAGGGGGTTGAAATATCAAAGTGCATTTTTTGCGTTTTTGCTACGCAATGAGAGCTTGCCTGATCTGCGTCAGCCCTTATAGGTGGAACTATCTTGTGAACAGACGCACTTAGCAGCGCACGGAAAATCTAAGGTGGAACCCATGCGGAATGGCCAGCCAAAGACCCTGAAACTGAAACTGGCTGTTTTGTCGTTCTGTTCTGCTGTCCTGTCCGTTTCTGGCGTTGCCAAGGCAGCCACCCACAAGGCCCCCACCCATCATGCCGTCACATCCGCCAGCCATGGCAATGCGGGCGCGCATCACGGTATCCACCATGTGGCCAGCCGCCACCATGGTGGTGGGCATGTGATCCAGTGCGTGGCCTACGCCAAATCCGCTTCCGATGTCATGCTGCGTGGCAATGCCCGTGACTGGTGGCACAATGCCGCCGGTGTGTATGAGCGCGGTCAGGCTCCTGAAGCCGGTAGTGTTCTGAACTTCCGTGGCACGCGCCGTATGCCGCTGGGCCATGTGGCCGTTGTGCGCAATGTGGTGGACAGCCGCACCATTGTTATCGACCAGTCTCACTGGGCGCAGGCGGGTGTCAGCCACAACGTGTCAGTTATTGACGTTTCCGCCAATAATGACTGGTCGGCCGTGCGGGTTGCCCTGAACAAAAACAGCGGCACCTACGGTCGATCTACCCCACTTACGGCTTTATCTATCCCCGTTCACCGGGTGCTGCCCCTGCAGCACAGATTGCCAGCACCACACCGCAGAGCCAGCGTGATGCTGTCATGACGGCATGGGCAAAGAAAACAGCGGGTGCGACCACGCAGGTTGCGCAGGCTCCCTGAAGCCAGCCGCCCCGGCTGCTCCACAGCCCGCCTGAAGCACGAAACAGCAAAAAGCCTGCCTCTTTATAAAAAAGAGGCAGGCTTTTTTATTATATCCATCAATCCTCAGCACCTGTGCAAGGCGGGTGGGCTACCCCGCCCGCCCTGCTGGCAACAAACCAGTAGGAAAGGCGGGAAAACGCAGGGCTTTTCAGCCCTGTTCAGCCCACACGCTCATATCCGGGCAGGAGCAGATGAGGTTACGGTCACCATAGGCATTGTCGATACGGCCCACAGGCGGCCAGTATTTGGAATCCGCCGCACACCGGGGGGAAAACACGCCTGCTGGCGGGTATAGGGATGCGCCCATTCGCTGACCGTCAGCGCCTCGCCGGTATGGGGGGCATGGCGCAGCACGGACTGCTCTACCGCCACATCACCCCGTTCGATCGCGCGCACTTCCTCACGGATTGCCAGCATGGCATCGCAGAAACGATCAAGCTCGGCCATGTTTTCAGATTCCGTGGGCTCCACCATCAGCGTGCCCGCAACCGGAAAGCTGACCGTAGGCGCATGGAAGCCAAAATCCACCAACCGCTTGGCAATGTCATCCACGGTAACGCCCGTCATATCCTTGATGGGGCGCAGGTCGAGAATACATTCATGCGCCACACGCCCCTGCGCGCCGCGATACAGCACCGGATAGGCATCGCCCAGACGGGTTGCAATGTAATTGGCGTTCAGAATGGCAACCTGCGTGGCACGGGTCAGCCCCGCATCGCCCATCAGGCGGATATAAGCCCATGAAATCGGCAGGATGGAGGCCGAACCAAACGGAGCAGCACTCACCACCATATCGGCATCGGCTTCCTGCGGGTTGCCCGGCAGGTAGGGCGCAAGATGCGCACGCACGCCAATCGGCCCCATGCCCGGCCCACCGCCGCCATGCGGAATGCAGAAGGTTTTGTGCAGGTTGAAATGGCTGACATCGCCGCCGTAATCACCCGGACGGGCCAGCCCGACCTGCGCATTCATGTTCGCGCCATCGACATAAACCTGCCCGCCCGCTTCATGCACCAGATCGCATACAAGGCGCATGTTTTCTTCAAACACGCCGTGGGTGGAGGGGTAGGTAATCATGACGGCAGCCAGTTCAGCCGCGTGGGCCTGCACTTTTTCGCGCATGTCGGCTAGGTCGATATTGCCCTGCGCATCGCAGCGCACCACCACCACCTTCATGCCCGCCATCTGGGCCGAGGCCGGGTTGGTACCATGGGCCGAAGCCGGAATGAGGCAGACCGTCCGCCCCGCTTCGCCCCGCGCATGATGATAGGCGCGAATGGCCAGCAGCCCCGCATATTCACCCTGCGCGCCCGAATTGGGCTGGAAGGACACAGCATCATATCCGCTGATCTGGCACAGCCAGCGTTCCAGATCCGCCAGCAGAATACGGTAGCCCGTAGCCTGATCCGCCGGAGCATACGGGTGCAGGCTGGAAAAACCGGGCCATGTAATCGGCAGCATTTCCACCGTAGCGTTCAGCTTCATGGTGCACGAACCCAGCGGGATCATGGTGCGATCAAGCGCAAGGTCCTTGTCCGACAGGCGGCGCAGGTAGCGCAGCATATCGGTTTCGGAACGCAGGGTGTTGAAAATGGCCTGCTTCATGAAAGCCGACTGCCGCACCAGATGGCTCGGCAGGGCACTGGCCGGGGCCGCAAGCTCTGCTGCCAGAGCCTGTACGCGCGCCTCATCCGCACAGAAAACTGACCATACGGCCCGCACGGTTTCAGGGGTTGTGGTTTCATCAAGGCTGATACCCAGACGGCCACGCCCCGCATCGCGCAGGTTCAGCCCCAGCGTGCGTGCGCGCTCCAGCAGGCTGGCCGCGTCCTCACCCGCTTCGATGCTCAGCGTATCGAAAAACGCCTCATGCACCACCGTAACCCCCAGCGCGCGCAGGCCCGCCGCCAGTGTAACGGTCAGCCCGTGCACGCGCCGTGCAATGGCGCGCAGCCCTTCCGGCCCATGATATGTGGCATAAAGCCCGGCCAGAACCGCCAGCAGAACCTGTGCGGTGCAGATGTTGGAGGTCGCTTTTTCGCGCCGGATATGCTGCTCGCGCGTTTGCAGCGCCAGACGGTAGGCAGGCTGGCCCGCACTATCCACCGACACGCCAACCAGACGCCCCGGCATGCTGCGCTTATACGCATCGCGCACCGCCATATAGGCCGCGTGCGGCCCACCATACCCCATGGGCACGCCAAAACGCTGGGTGGAGCCAATGGCGATATCCGCCCCCAGATCACCCGGCGAGGCCAGCACTGTCAGGGCCAACGGGTCCGCTGCCATAACGGCAATGGCCCCGGCCTCATGCAGGGCGGCAATAACTGCTGCCGGGTCAGCCACCTGACCGGACGAGCCGGGATACTGCACCAGTGCCCCAAACACCTCGGCCGCGCGCAGGTCGCGGGCAATATTGCCTACAACAACCGAAAAGCCCATGGGCTCGGCGCGGGTTTTCAGCACCGCGATGGTCTGGGGGTGGCAGTCTTCATCCACAAAAAACGTGGTGGTGCGGTTTTTGGCCACACGATGAGCCAGCGCCATGGCTTCGGCCGCCGCCGTTGCCTCATCCAGCAAAGAGGCATTGGCAATATCAAGCCCGGTCAGCTCGGTGACCATGGTCTGGAAATTCAGCAGGGCTTCAAGACGGCCCTGGCTGATTTCGGGCTGGTAGGGCGTATAGGCCGTGTACCATGCGGGATTTTCCAGCACGTTGCGCTGGATAACCGCAGGCAGAACCGTTCCGTAATAGCCCTGCCCGATCAGCGATGTCATGACCGTATTGCGCGCGGCAATGGCACGCAGGCGGGCCAGCACCTCAACTTCGCTCCAGCCCGGCCCAATGCCCATGGCCCCGCCGAGACGAATATCGCCCGGCAGGGTCTGCGCGGCCAGTGCTTCGAGCGAATCCGCTCCCACGCTCCGCAGCATGGTTTCCACATCATGGCTGGCGGGGCCGATATGGCGCGCATGAAACGCACCATCGGGCTCGGCCAGTCCGGCAAAGGCAGGTAGTGCCTGATCCGGCCCGAACGGCCTGTTATCCGATGTAAAATCACCTGAAAGCATGGGAGTATCCTGAACGGGCTGGAAAGCGGAAACGGAGTGTCAGGCCAGAGCCTAGCCGAGGAACGCCGTATAGGCGGCTGCGTCCATCAGCCCGGCAAGCTGCTCTGGCGCGCTCAGGCGGAAGCGGAAAATCCAGCCTTCGCCTTCGGGGTCGTTACTGATGCAGGAGCATCGTCCGCCACGGCGGGGTTGCCATCGAGCACTTCGCCATCAACCGGGGCGTAAATGTCTGAGGCCGCCTTAACGGATTCGACCACGGCAGCCGTCTCGCCTGCCTTGACGACGGTGCCTGCCGGACGGGCTTCGGCAAAGACCAGCTCACCCAGCTCGCTGGCAGCATGGCGGGTAATACCCACAACGGCGCTATCACCCTCAACACGCAGCCACTCATGTTCTTTGGTAAAATAAAGGCTCATCTGATTTCTCCTGAGAGGCACCCGGCTGGGTGCCATGAAAAACTGAAAAAAACGGCAGGTCGGAGCCTTAGGCGGCCACACGCCTGAAACCGGCGGGCACGAACGGCAGCGCCTGCACCGTGCAGGCCACGGCACGGCCACGCAGTTCGGCGGCCACAGCCTGCCCCGGCTGGGCCAGAGCGGTGCTGACATAGCCCATGGCCACCGGCGCATCGACCGTGGGGCCGAACCCGCCCGAGGTCACAGAACCCACCGGGCTGGCCAACGTTGCATCGGCAAACAGACCGGCTCCACCACGCACGGGAGCGCGGCCTTCGGGCAGCAAGCCTACGCGACGGCGGATGGTGCCTTCGCTCAACTGAGCCAGAATGATCTCCGCACCGGGGAAACCGCCTGCGCGCGCGCCACCGGCCCGGCGGCTTTTCTGGATCGACCATTCCAGCGCGGCTTCAACAGGGGTGGTTGTTTCATCAATATCCGCGCCATAGAGGCACAGCCCGGCTTCAAGCCGCAGGCTGTCACGCGCACCAAGCCCGATAGGGGCCACGCCGGGCTGCGCCAGCAGGGTGCGGGCCAGTGCCTCGGCCTGCGCAGCGGGAACGGAAATTTCAAACCCGTCTTCGCCCGTATAGCCGGAACGCGACACCACGCAGGCGGCACCGGCAATATCGAGTGCCCGCACATCCATAAACAGCATGTCCTGCACGGCGGGGGCCAGCGCTGCCAGCACCTGTCCGGCCAGCGGGCCTTGCAGAGCGAGAAGCGCGCGGTCTTCCAGCACGTCCAGCGTGCAGCTTTCAGACAGATGCGCGCGCATATGGGCAATATCCCCTGCCTTGCACGCGGCATTGATAACAATCAGCAGTTCGTTCTCCAGCCGGGTGACCATCAGGTCATCCAGAATACCGCCCCGCTCATTGGTAAACTGCGTATAACGCTGCCGCCCGGAGGCCAGCCCCGCGATATCGGCCGGCACAAGCTGCTCCAGCGCCAGAGCTGCATCGCGCACCGCGCCGGAGCGCGCACGCACGCGCACTTGCCCCATATGCGAGACATCGAACAGCCCTGCCTGCGTGCGGGTATGCCGGTGCTCGGCCATAATGCCCTCGGCATATTGCAGAGGCATGGCATAGCCCGCGAACGGCACCATGCGGGCACCGAGATCCGTATGCAGGGAAAAAAGAGGGGTATGGAGAAGTGATTCGGAACTCATGCACACTGCCCTTGCGCGTTACAAAAAGGCCATGCCTTCCTTACGCGGGGTGCGAAGGGGCCTGGACCGTAAACCGTCCGTTGCCCCTTCTGTGCCTTGTGCCTGAGATCGCTATCCCGTCGGCGGACGCCTCAAGGGCGTCTCTCTCCAGAAGTTTTAATGCGCAGGGTCCTTTTGCCTGAGAGTTTCCGGGGCGGTTGCTCCTTCGGCGCCAGCTCGAAGCTGGGCTCTCCCTCTGCGCGGCGTGATTGGTGACATCATTTTAACGACAAGTCAATCACGCCCCGCAAGGCCGTTAGACTCAGGCTTTTCCTGCGGGAAGGTGCTTGGCGATATACGGCGGCAGGTTAAAGGAACCGACATGAATCTCGGGTGTCCAGTACTGGGTTTTACCCTCCAGACCGGCGGCCTGCGCCCGCGTGCGCACGCTCTGCACATCCTGCCCGGCAAGGCTGACCTTGGAGGCAATACCCAGTGTCATGAACCCGCCCACATAGGTCGGCACCGCCGCGACATAGGCTGACACATGCGGGAAAAACTTCGCCCGGCGCAGGCTGGTTTCATACAGCTCATCCGCCTGCATGAACGGCACACCGCACTGGTTGACGATCAGCCCCTGAGCGCTGAGCACGCGCGCGCACTGCTCGTAGAAAGAATCGGTGAACAGGACTTCACCCACCCCGATCGGGTCCGTGCTGTCGACAATAATGACATCGAACGCGGCATCGGGCGCACGGGCCACGTAGTCGATACCGTCACCCACGATCACTTCGGCCCGCGGGTTGGTCCAGGCGTCCTGTGCGATGGAGGGCAGGTGCTCCTTGGACAGTTCGATAACCGCACCGTCAATTTCCACCATCACGGCTTTTTCCACGCCGGGATGTTCGAGCACGCGGCGCAGCACGCCGCCATCGCCCGCACCGATAATCAGCACCCGGCGCGGGTCAGGGTGGCTGAACAGCGGCACGTGGGTGAGCATTTCCTGATAAACGAACTCATCGCGCTCGGTAATCTGCACCACGCCATCGAGCAGCAGCACCCGACCGTGAGAATCGCTTTCAAAAACAACGATGTCCTGAAACGGACTGCGCACCCGCGCCAGTTCACGTACGACACGAAACCGCTGGCCCCAGTTGTCGTACAGGGTTTCCTCAATCCATGTTTCAGTCATGTGCGCCTCATCCGGTTGCATGACGGCCACCCCCTGCGCCTGTGCGCGTTGAGGGTTCAGTGCCCGTCAGAAAAACAGACAGAAAATAAACAAAAAAAACCGGCAGGCCATACCCCCGACACCCTCTGGGGGTGGGTAGGGCATGGCCTGCCGGTGTCAGGCATCCGCCAGACTTATTTTTTCACCACGCGGCCGCGGCGTTCTTCATTGACTTCCAGACGCTTGGCCTGGAACAGCCGCTGCATGACCGGCACAGCAAGATGCGGGTCGCATGCGCCACACATGAAAATATCCACGGCGGCAAAATTGCGCTCGGGCCATGTGTGAATGGAAATGTGGCTTTCCGCCAGCACAACAACACCCGACACGCCACCATTGGGCGTGAAATGATGGAAGTGACTGTGCAGGATCGTAGCCCCTGCCGTTACTGCGGCTTCGCACAGGGTCTGGTCGATCTTTGCGGGATCATCCAGATTTGTGGCACCCCACAGATCAACAAGCAGGTGTGTGCCTGCGAACTTCTCGCCGTTTTTTTCGACGAAGTAGTCTTTGCGCTCTTCGTCATCAGACGAGACGGGAGCGGAAAATGTCTGGTTATTGCTCGGGTGTTCCGAGACCATCCCCAGTTGAGCAAGTGCGTTCATGACGTACCCCCAAACCAGTAGACAGCCTGTTGGGCAAAAATTGCCCCCTTGGGCCAAGAGCGCGCTAACTAGGCGGTTATACCCCGCATTGCAAGCATTAAATCAGGTCTGTAACCGTTTTTTCACAACCCCGCAGGTAAGGGTGCGCGCGTACCAACCCACGCCCGCAAGCGCGACAGTGTATCCGTATCGCCCGCAGCCGCCGCATCCTGCGCAAGGCGACGGGCCAGTGCGACCTGATCAGGCGTGAGCGCGCCTTCGGCGGGCAAAGCGCGGCTGGCCAGACGCCCCAGAACCAGAACAGCCTGCGCCCATTGCCGCTGCTGCTCGTACACCTGCCCGCGCAGGCGCAACCCGTCATCCGATTCGTCGGTGGCCAGCAGCTTCAGAGCCTGCGCCTCATGCCCTCCGGCCAGCGCCAACAGGGCGTTGTCATAACGCAGGCGGGCGGGCAGATCAGCCGGAAAATCTGCTGGCATACCAAAGGAAAAACCCGAGAGCGCTGCACGCTCCAGAGCCTGCGCGGCTATCCCCTGCTGCCCGGCCGCAAAAGCAGTGCGGGCCAGAAGCTCCGCCCGGTCGGCCCGCATGGCGGGGGTAATGGACAAAAACTCCGCCTGCGCCAGAACCGGCACCGCCTGTGTGGCCCTGCCCGCTCGCACCAGCGCCGCACCATACCCGGCCAGCAGTTTGGCGGTGGCGGCGTCATAGTCGAGCCAGTGTATGGATGTAGCCACCCATGCCAGCGCATCCGCCCCCGGTGCAAAACCGACATGCTCGGGCGGGGCCGTCTGCTCGCCAGCCTCCTGCGGCACGCTGCCGAACACCAGCGTATAGAGCACCTGCCGCCAGACATCGCGCAGCCTGTCGCGCGGGGTGGCCTCTCCCGGCTCCAAGCCGGACAAAACCGAGGCCGCCGCCC
>NZ_BAIN01000079.1 GCF_000613285.1 Acetobacter papayae JCM 25143
GGCGGAACTGGCGGCCCGGCCGGGCTATCGCAGGCCGGTGGTAGTGGGTGCGGGGCCGTGCGGTTTCATGGCGGCGCTTATTCTCGCACGTATGGGCCTGCGGCCTTTGCTGCTGGAGCGCGGCAAGGCCGTGCGCGAGCGGACAGTCGATACCTTCGCCCTGTGGCGGCGCTCAGTTCTGACACCTGAAAGCAACGTGCAGTTTGGCGAAGGCGGAGCCGGAACTTTTTTCTGACGGCAAGCTGTACAGTCAGGTGCGTGACCCGCGCTTTCTGGGCCGCAAGGTGCTGGAGGAGTTTGTTAAAGCTGGTGCGCCGGAGGATATTCTCACCCTCGCGCATCCGCATATCGGCACGTTCCGCCTTGTTTCCATGGTTGAGCACATCCGTAGCGAAATCGAGGCCGCGGGTGGGGAATACCGTTTCCAGTCGCGGGTGGATGGCCTGCTGCTGGAGCCCGGCACCCGCCATGTGCAGGGTGTGCGCCTAGCCAATGGTGAGGTGGTGGAAAGCGGGCATGTCATCATGCGGTAGGCCATAGTGCGCGCGATACTTTTGCCATGCTGCATGACGAAGGCGTGTCCATGCAGGCCAAGCCGTTTTCCATAGGGGTGCGGATCGAGCATCCGCAGTCGGTTATCGATACCGCGCAGTTCGGCAGTGCGGCGGGCAGCAGCCTTCTGGGGGCTGCGGAATACCGGCTGGTGCACCATGCGGCTAACGGGCGCGGGGTCTATTCGTTCTGCATGTGTCCGGGCGGGACGGTCGTTGCGGCCACTTCGGAAGAAGGGCAGGTGGTGACGAACGGCATGAGCCAGTACTCCCGCGCGGAACGGAACGCCAATTCCGGTATTGTGGTGGAACTGCGCCCCGGACAGGATTACCCGGATGAACCGCTGGCGGGGGTGGCTTTCCAGCGGCATTGGGAAAAACAGGCTTTTGTGGCCGGCGGGGGGGATTACCGCGCTCCGGCCCAGCGTGTGGGCGATTTTCTGGCCGGGCGGGCTTCGGTTTCGCTGGGCGAGGTTGTTCCGTCCTACCGGCCGGGCGTTACGCCTACAGACCTGTCTACCTGCCTGCCGGATTTTGTGGTGGAAGCCCTGCGCGAGGCCCTGCCGCATTTCGACCGTAAGCTCAAAGGCTATACAATGGAGGATGCGGTCATGACCGGGGTGGAAACCCGCACATCTTCCCCCCTGCGCATTCCGCGAGGGGAGGCCGGGCAGTCGGTCAACACACCGGGGCTTTATCCTGCTGGTGAAGGGGCTGGCTATGCGGGGGGATTCTCTCCGCGGCGATGGATGGTATCCGTATGGCCGAAGCTGTGGCGCGTGATATCGCGGGCCTGCCGTCCACCCCTCTGTAACATCGGCTGCTGTAAACCGGCTTTGCCGCACCCCGGTATACGTAGGTGCGGCTGGGGCGTTAGTGTTCGGCCAGAAAGGCTTCCACCAGTTCACAGAAACGTTGTGGCGCATCCGCATGCACCCAGTGCCCCGCCCCGGCAATGCTTTCAAGCCGGTGGTTAGGGAACAGGCGGCGCATGGCGGGTTCGTTTTCCGGCTGGATATAGCGTGACTCAGCGCCGCGTATGAACAGGGTTGGGCCAGTATAACAGGCATCCGCAGGCAGGCTGGGCCATGCCATCAGGGTAGGGAGTGCGGCCTGTATGTCTTCAAGCCCGATAGCCCAGCCCGGATTGTCGCCCAGCCGCATGTTCTGCACCATGAGCTGGCGCACCCCATCCTTGTCTATCAGCGGGCGTAGCAGGTCATTGGCCGTGTGCAGGTCCAGATGGGGTGGAAAATGCAGCGTTTCCAGCCCTTGAGGCAGGTCGAGGCTGTCAAAGCCGCCCTGACCCGGTGCAATATCCACTACAATCAGGCTCCGCACGCTTTCAGGCTGTGTCAGGGCCAGCATCATAGCCGTTTTGCCGCCCATGGAATGGCCCAGCACGGTAGCGGGCATGGCATGGTGGTGGCGCATGGTTTCGGCTACATCGGCCGCCATGGTGGGGTAGCTCATGGGGCCGTGCGGGCTGGTGCCATGGTTGCGTAGGTCCATGGCCAGCGTGCGGCGGGTGGCGGACAGGCGGCGCTGCACAAAACCAAGGTTGCGGGCGCGGCCAAACAGACCATGTAGCAGCACGACAGGCGGCAGCGTGGGGGCTGTCGTGGGCTCGGGGCCGCGTTCAATCACGTTCAGCAGCATGGCGGGGCCTTTCTCCAGCAGGGCATGTCAGCGCGTTTTGCCTTGCTTTGCCCCTGAAAGCGAGGGGGAAGGCTACCAGTGCGTCTTCACCTTACGGCGAGAGCGTGTGCTCTTTTCCCCCGATAAAGCTGCGTGCGAACCACAGGCAGGCGGCACAGAAGGCCAGCGCGCCCAGCACATCTGGCACGGCGGCGGGCAGGGCAGAGGCTACGGACAGAGTATCATCATGCCCCGATGCGCCGGAAAGACCTGCAACGGCCACGCCTGTCAGGCTCTCGCCAACAATAAAGCCGGAGGCCAGCATGGTGCCGCGTGTCTGCCACGCCTGCGTATCGTGCTCCGCTGGCGCGTTTCGCTTCACCCATGCGCGCAGAACCCACCCCAGAACAGCACCACCAGCCAGTGTCATGCTGGTGGAGGCTGGCAGGTAGAGCCCAACGGCCACACCAAGCGGGGGGAGGGACAGGCCGTGTCGGCGCAAAAGCCTGTCTGCAACAATCAGCACACAGCCTAGGGCTAGGCCCGCCCCCAACATGCTCCAGTCCAGCGTGCCGGAAAAAATACCCTGCGTAATCATTGTTATCAGCGCAGGTTGTGGAGCGGAGAGCGCACGGGCCGGGTCCATGCCGGGGCGGGGCATGGCACCTGCAAAGCCATAGGCCTGATACAGCAGGTTCAGCACAGGCGGGATAACCAGCGAGCCCACCACACACCCCACAATCAGCACGGCTTCCTGCTTCCAAGGTGATGCGCCAACAAGCTGGCCGGTTTTAAGGTCCTGCAGGTTGTCGTTGGAAATGGCGATGGTGGCGGTAATGGCCGAAAGCAGCAGAATGGTGAAAGCCGTAGCCAGTTTCTGCCCGTTGGCCATTAAGGCGGAGGGCACCAGCCCCAGTGTTTCAAGGGCCAGAATCATCAGCGCGCTCAGCACGGCCCCGACGATGATAATGCCCGAAATGGGCGAGGAGGATGAGCCGACAATGCCCGCCATGTAGCCGCAGCTGCCGCCATAAGAAAACCGAACACAATGCAGAACAGCACCGCCGCCAGCACCAGTGCTCCCGCGCCGGTTGTGACAGGACCCAGAAAGTCGCGGAAAAACCACCACAGCCCGAAGGCCGACAGGCCCAGAAGCCCGGCCATGCTCAGGGGAGACAGGTCGCGCTCATGCGTTGCGGTGCTGCTGTCGGAGGGGGTGAGGCTTTGCCGGATTCCGCTTATTACAGGCGGGAGCAGTTCCACCAGTGTCCACAGCGATGCCACGGCAATGCTACCCGCCCCGATAAAGCGGATCTTGTGTAGCCAGAGGTCATGGGCAAACACCGAGGCAGGCAGGTTTGCGGGGTTTGGTGTGTGGCTGCTCAGCATGGCACGCCCACCCCCCATGCCAGAAAGCAGCCCGTAAGCATGGCCAGTCCGCCCGCCAGCCCTACCAGATAACCAGCTCCCACAAGGGCCAGAGAAAAACTGGCTGAAAGTTGGAAAACCGCAGCCCCGGCGCTGGCTGTCAGCGTAATGCCATCGGCCAGCAGCCGGAGCGCTCCCGTAGCGAAAGACAGCACGGTGGAAACAAGCCCACCCGCCAGCAGCGCGCGCAGGCCCTGCCCGGACTGGGCTTCGGCCCCGGCGCGCAGGATTTCGGCGGCGGCTACACCTTCGGGGTAAGGCAGGGCGCTACGTGTCACCAGCGCGTGCCGCAATGGGATGGTAAAGAGCACGCCCAGCACGCCACCTGCCAGCGATAGTCCCGCTGTCTGCCAGAAGGGAAAGCTGTGCCAGTATCCCGCCATGATAAGCCCCGGAAACGTGGCGAATACGCACGAAAGCGTGCCCGCCGCCGAGGCCTGACTCTGCACCATATTGTTTTCCAGTATGGTGCTACGCCCCAGCATGCGCAGCACCGCCATGGAAATGACAGCAGCGGGAATGGATGAGGCAAAGGTCAGCCCGATCCGCAGGCCCAGATAGACATTGGATGCGGTGAAAACGACCGTGATCAGCGCCCCCAGAATCAGGCCGCGCAGGGTGATTTCCCGGCGGGAGGGAGAGACGGTCATGTGGTTTGCCCCATTGGCCTGACAACGATACGTGTGAAAGCACGGATGGGGCATTGTACCGGGCGCCGCTCCGTCCGTTTCAAATACGATGGATCGGGCGCCTTGTCTGTACCGTGCGCGGGGCGCGGCGTCAGAAGGTCAGTTCAAGATTGCTCTGCACGAACGCGCCGGAGGATGCCCCCGCCTCGATCATGCTGCGTGAGGCAAAGATATATTCCCCATCAATACTCAGGGTAATGTGGCGGGTTGCGCGCCAGGTAAAGCTCGCCTGTGGCAGGGTGGCCGTGTAGCCCCCATGCGGGCGGAAGTTATAGTAAGTAAGGCCGTTTGGGTACACCACATCGTTTGTATTGTTACGCCACACAACCGGCACTTTCAGCAGCAGTGTTGTGTTGGGGGTGGGTGTTATGGTGGCGATCGGGCCCACATCGATAATGTTCGACTGGCCGATATAGGTGCTCATGTCCAGATAGTAGGCACTGGGCACGAACGGTGACATGAAGCCACCCCATGTGGAGTTTTTGCTACCATTGAGGTTGCCGCCCGAAACATCGTCAGCCTGAATGCCAATGGCCGGGTGGCCGGGCCAGTGAGCAAAGCGCCATGAAATGGTGGCATCCAGCGCATAGGCGGACACGCTCCGGCTTGGCCCGTTATTGGCGGGACGGAATTCGCCACCCTGCCACATGCCGCCAATGGAAAACTCGATCGGTCCGGCATTACCCCAGATTCGCATTCCCGGCGTATCGCGATGGGTCGAACCCGCGATGGAAACGCCCGAAACCGCCGTGGGCATGGGGTTGTTGGCCAGAATGAAGCCAAGGTAGAACGTATCCACAAAAATCTGGCTGTTGCGCTCAAGGAAGGTGAACTTGGGCAGCGCATAGGAGGTGTAAACCCCGAACAGGCGGGTTTTCCAACCAACCTTGTCATGGAACATGGCGGAGGGGGATGTGTCGGTCTGTGTCAGGTAGAAACCATCGACGCGGAAGTTTTTCCAGAAGGCATAGCCGCGCAGGCCGTTCCATGAATAGGGCAGGGAGGGATACACGCTACCCGCCGTGACATAGGGTGGCGCGTCCAGAAACGTCATGCGCCCGGCCATGCCGCCCACGGTCGCGTTGAGCACGCGGCCACGCACTTCCACAAAGGCCTGCTGCGCGTCCAGCCTGCTGCGCCAGCGGCCACCGGCATAACCGTAATAATTGATACCCGCCGCCTGACCGCTCATCAGCTCGCCATACAGGCGCACATGCTCGCCCAGATGCAGGTCAGCCCCCACGTTCCAGCGATAGTTGTTGCGGTAGGCAGGGTCTTTCTTGGTCGCGCCAAAACCCGCACGCTGGTCATAGAAATTGTGCTGGCGGAAGTTGCCGCTGAGCGAGAGGTAGATATCGCCCTTATCGTTGAACGGGATGTATTTCAGCACGTCCATGGCGTCGATACGGTTGCGCTTGTCGCGCAGGCTGGACCAGTCTTCTGCCCAGCGTGACACGGCGTAATAACCCACCGTACCAAAACCGGCAGCAGCGCCCGTATTGGAGTTGAACACTCCCCATGGTCCCTGATGCAGCAGGGCTGTGGGCAGGGGCTTGAGTTCGAGCGTCTGCGGCTGACCATACGCTTCGGGGCGGCTGCTCAGGGGCGGCAGAAAGCTGGAACTGTTCCAGTTCACCACAGGAGCTTTTACTTCCACATTGCTGGCAGGAGCGGTGGGTTTGAGCGTGACTGTCGTGCTCTGCGCTGCGGGCGTGACCGTTTTGGTGGGGGCAGGGAGCGTGGTTTCCTGCGTAGTGGTGTGCGGGTAGTTCAGGTGAGCCGCATGCGGCGCAGTTTCGGCCTGTACCTGCATGGGGTGGAGCATGGTAAAGGCGGATGTGCTGGCAAGCAGAAGCCATGTGGCTGTCTGGCCTGATACGGTACGGCCCAAAAAGCTGCGGGATGGACAAGGGGAATCAGGCGGATGCCGCAGGGAATGAACATAGGTCGTGGTCTCTTCTTTTATTTTTGTCTTTGAGGCGCGACTGTCATTCATTTTGTGAATGACTTATATCCATATTGTTTCACGCAATGCTAATATGTCATATCGCGATTGCGTGTTGGGCATCACTAAGCGTTTATCGAAAGATTTTTCCACCTCCTGTGTCGAATACGACAACAGAATTAAAAAACAGCAAAAATTAGCTGTTTTGGAGCAGGCTCAGGCACTCTCTTGCCCGGCTGTTCAGGCGGATGTCATGCACGGTGGCCACAGCCTGTGCCGCGTTTTTGCGCCATGTGCGGCTCATGCCTTTGGCAGAGCAGACATCGCGCGGGCCTACGGGGCTGCTGGTCTGTTCGTGCAGGGCGCTCAGCACCACAGAGGGGTGCCGGGGCAGGGCGGTTTTCATGCTGCGGCGCAGCAGGGCGGTGGTCTGGCTGCTGCTTGCGGGGATCAGGCTCGATAATACCGGGGCGACCTCAGGCTGCCCCTGTGCCAGAGCCGTGGTTACGTTCCGCCAGCCGTTCTGTTGTGTCAGGGCGCGCGCGGTCGGGGCCGCACCATTGCTGACAATATCCTGCGAGATCGTGTGCAGGGCCTGCTCCGCATGATCGGGCGCGTGCGCTGTCGTTGCCAGCACTGGCGGCCGGGCTGTGGTGTGTGCATCCAGCAGGCACAGGCCCATGGTCAGGCTGACAAGAGCCGTAGTGGACAGACGACGGATGAACGACAAGCAGGGCTTTCCTTTTCAGAGCGTTTTTTACGACCCTGCCAGTTGGGCGGGAGAAAATGGCTACGACAAGGCAGGGGTGCGGAAAGGTTGCGGCAGCGGCTTGGGCAGATTATAGCGGGCCCGACAGGCCAAAGGGTGCGCGCACGGGGCCGGGTGTCGGTTTTTTTAGGAATTCTGGCGCTGTCAGCCTGCGCTCCCAGCCCGGCCGAATGCTTATGCCACACAGGTGGAGCGGCTATGGCAGTCCGCACCGCCCGCAATGCCCGCAAGGAATGAATGACGATGACTTCTCTCTCAGCTTCTGAAATCACCCGCCTGCAGACAGCCCTGCGTCGCCTGCTGGGCTCCAAGGACCTGACGGTCAACCCCGCGCCGCGTGCTGGCATGTCGGTTGAACTGGCCGTCAATGGTGAGGTGATCGGCACCGTTCATCGTGATGATGAAGATGGTGATGTCAGCTACGCCATCAACATGGTTGTGCTGGAAGAAGACCTGCCCGCCGCGAAATAAAGCAGCGCCGCACGCGTGAGGCCCGGCGGCGCTCCTGCAGGTGCGCCGCCTGAAGGAGGCCTCAGGCTTCGTGTGCTGGGGTGGGGGCCGCAACCTGCATGGTGCGGGCCTGTGCGACGGGGAAGGTCACGTTGGTGATTTTCCAGCGCCAGCCTGAATGCGCATTTCCACCCGCAGGGGTGTTTCATCCGCGTGGCCGGGTACGGGCATTTCGGCCACAAAGCAGTCCAGCCGGGCGAAACGCACCGAAGTCTGGCGCAGCAGGGCCGTCATGCCGCGCAGGCTCAGGGCGGGGGCGGCTTCAGGTGGAATGGCAGGCATGGCCTGATCCACCAGCGTGCCGAGATTGGCCGAGGTTACGGTGTTGTCCACCGCGTTAGACACGGCATTGCTGGCGAAAGAGGAGCCGAACTCGGGCAGTTCATCCGCCGGGGGCTGTGCATCAAGGTGCAGCCCGGCCAGTGCCTGCTGCTTGATCGAGCTATCGAGAGAGCCCCAGTTGATGACCCGCCCAAGAGCCGCCATGTCATGGGTGTGCAGGTCCATCCCCACGCAGAACAACGTGATGAATGGCGAGGATACATAAAGCCCCAGCGCAAGAAGTGCTGAGTAGACACAGGCCCGGCGCGCAGCCTGGTGCCGGGGCAGACGGGCTTGCCGGGAGAATGCCCCCGACCGGGTGGGGAGTGCCATGTGTGCATTCCTTCCATGCGTTGTGAGCAACACTTATAACCCAGAACCCCGGGCGGATGCGAGGATAACATCGCAGTTCAGGGCTTGTTATTACAGAAATATGATGTCAGGCCCGGTGTCTGGGCAGCAGGGAGGCAGGCCGATGAGAATTGATCTTTCCGAGAACGAAATTCAGCGTTACTCGCGCCATATCCTGCTGGCCGAACTGGGCGGCACAGGGCAGATGGCGCTCAAGAATGCCTCTGTTCTGGTGGTAGGGGCCGGGGGGCTTGGCTCACCGGCGGCACTGTATCTGGCGGCGGCGGGTGTCGGGCGGCTGGGGCTGGTGGATGACGATGTGGTGGAACTCTCCAACCTCCAGCGTCAGGTTCTGCACACGGCTGGAACGGTAGGGCACAAGAAAGTCGCTTCCGCCCGCGAACGGCTGAGCGCGCTCAATCCTGAAATCGTGGTCGAAACATGGGATACGCGGCTGAATGCCACCACGGTGGAAGAACTGGTCTCGCGTTATGATCTGGTGTGCGATGGCTGCGATAATTTCGATACGCGCTATCTGGTTAACGCTGCCTGCGTGCGACAGGGTAAAACGCTGGTTTCGGCTGCGGCGCAGCGGTTCGGTGGACAGCTTTCCACGTTCCGGCCCCAGCTTGGTGGCCCGTGCTACGCCTGTCTTTACCCCCCTCATGAGGCAACGATATTGCCAGCCCCACCTGTGGTGATGCCGGGGTGCTGGGAGCCGTAACGGGTGTGATGGGCACCTTGCAGGCAACCGAGGCGCTCAAGGCCATTACCGGTATTGGCACATCCATGGACGGGCGGTTGCTGATGTGGGATGCCCTGTCCATGCGTTTTTCCGAACTGACACTGGCGGCTGACCCGGCCTGCCCGGTGTGTGGCCCGGCAGGGGTAAGAGCATGAGCACACAGCCTTCCATCCCGCCTGAAACACAGACTGCGCCCTCTGAATCTCTGGCCCTGCTGCTGGTGGAAGCTCGTTACGAGCGCCTGCATGCGGCTTCATGATGGCCGCGACAGCTCTGGCGTTGGGGCGGCCGGTTATCCTGTTTGGTATGGGGAGCGGCGTTGCGGCTTTCTGCCGGTCATGGAGTGGTGTGCCTGAGCATGTGCCGGGCGAGGCTGGGCGGCTGACTGCGGGCGTGGCCGGGGTAGAGGTGCTCCGTGATGCCGTGCAGGAAATGGGGGCTGAGATGATGGTATGCGACTCCGGGCTGAAAGCCATGAACCTTGCCCCGCAGGATCTGGTCGAAGGGGTGCGGGTTGTTGGCCTGCCCACATTCCTCGACTGCGCGGCCACCGCGCGGCAGCTTGTATTCTAGGCTGTTAGGCTAGGCCCTGTGTGTCCGGGCAGGGTGCGGTGTGCAGGTTTTTGATCGTGAGCGGAGAAAGCCCTCTTGCTCCGGCGCGGCTCTGTTGGCAGGGATGCAGGCATGACAGTTATCCGTTCCTTTCCGTTTTGTGCTGGCCTGCCCCGTGGCGGGCGGCTGCGTTGCGCTTTGCTGGCCTGTGTGACGGGTCTGGCCGTTCTGCCCGGTGGGGCACAGGCTGCTACGGCCTCCGCCGATACAGGCAAGACCGCCAAGCACCACCACCATCATCACGCGGATGGTGCCAGTGCCGAGGCCACCAAAACGGCCCATCATGCGGCGCGAAAAAGACCGCCCACAAAACCGGCACAACCGCGAAGGCGGATAAAAAACACCATGCCAAGGCAGGGACGAAAGAAGCCGCTCATGCCCATCATGGTCACGCTGCAACGGCTGCCGCCCATGCTGAAAAGCCGCATCACCATGCGGCAGTAGCCGCAGCCGCCGGGGCCGCTGGAGCCGCAGGGGCACTGGCCGC
>NZ_BAIN01000078.1 GCF_000613285.1 Acetobacter papayae JCM 25143
GGGTGCGGGCGAGGGCGGGAACCCCGTGGGGGACAGGCCTTTTCTGCGGGGGCAGGATGCGCAGTCCAGCACCTTTGTGGATGGCATGCGCGATGTAGGGGCCCAGTCGCGTGAGACTTTCAATGTTGAATCCATTGATGTCATCAAAGGTGATACCGGCGCAATCAGCGGGCGTGCCGGCGCTGGTGGTGCGATTGTCATCAACAGCAAGATGCCCAAGTTGACGAACTTTATCGATGCCAATGTCGGTTTTGGTAATGCCGACTACAAGCGTGCGACTTTCGACGGCAACTGGAAGGTAGCCCCCACCGGGGCGTTCCGCTTTAACCTGATGGTTGATGACGAGGACAAGGCCGGTCGCGGGCTGACCCATTTTGAGCGCTATGGTCTAGCCCCTTCGCTCTCATTCGGGCTGGGCACACCCAACCGTGTCACGCTGATGTATTATCACATGCAGAATTTCGACACGCCGGATGTCGGTATTCCTTATAATAATCCGAATTTTACGGCCCGGACCGATGGCGCCCCGCGCGTTATGAGCACTGGCAGTGGTGCGCCTGTCTCAGTGCCGTTCGATACATGGTACGGCCTCAAGAACCGTGATCGCAATAATGACGGGATTGACATGGGCACCTTGCGGTTTGAGCATGATTTCAGCCCCAACCTGCATATCCGTAATTCAACTCGTTATTCCGAAACCACGCAGGACGATATCTGGACCATGCCGGACGACAGTAACGGCAATATCTATTACGGCTATGTCTATCGGCGCATGAACAGTCGTATTTCCACCTTCGATACCGCGACCAACCAGACCGATTTCTACGGCACTGTGCATCTGCTCGGGTTCAAGAATTCCTTTGCAATGGGAGCAGAGTTTACCCGTGAGCAGGGCAAGAACGATACCTACGCGGCCTTTGTAAACGGCGTTAATGTGACATCGGGCACGAATTATACGCGCTGTGCCACGGCTCTGGCTTTTTCGTCGGGCACCTGCACCACGCTGCTTAACCCTAACCCTGATGATGCGTATTCCGCCTCGATCCGGCGCGCGGGCAATCCTAACAGCACCCGTTTTGATACCAAGGCGGTTTACCTGACCGATACAATCACGTTTCTGCCGAAACTGCTTGGAAACTTTGGTGTCCGCCTCGATAATGTTCAGAGTACCTTTCGTTCCGGAGGGCTGGAATACGGGCGGGGCGACAACCTGTTTACCTATCAGGGTGGCCTTGTTTACAAACCTGTACCCAATGGATCGATTTATGTTTCTTACGCGACCTCAGCCATTCCACCGGGCAACTCGGTGGGGCAGGGTTCGGATGATATTTCGCTGGGGGCGGATCGTTCCGGCAATGTGGGCTCCGTGCTCAAACCCGAGCGGGATCGCACGATTGAAGTCGGCACAAAATGGAGCCTGATGCATAACAGGATTTTCGTAACCGGTGCCCTGTTCCAGATCGACGCCAGCGATTTCAAGATTACGACCGCAACGGGCGGTATTGCCAATGGCGGCAAAAAGCGCACCCGCGGCGGCGAAATCAGCATTAACGGTCAGTTGACCAGATGGTGGGAAGTCTCGGGGGGATATTCCTATCTCGATGCGCGGCTGATCGAATATGGTGGCTCGGGTGCCAGCGCAGGCCTGATGAACGGGCGGCATGCCCCCAACACGCCTGAAAACAGCCTGTCGCTATGGACAACGTTCCGGCCTGTCGAAAATCTGAAACTGGGTGGCGGTGTGTATTACATGAGCCGCATTTACGGCACGGATTCACCCACAGCACCAAAATTCGTGCCCGCATATTGGCGTTTCGACTTCATGGCCAGTTACCGCTTTCTCAAGCATTATACGCTGCAGCTCAATATCCAGAATATCGCCAACACGCGGTATTTCATACAGGCCTATACGACGCATTATGCCCTTCAGGCTCCGGGGCGGACCGCGATGGTCAACATGAATGTCCACTTTTGAGGAGCACGCGGCCCTTCTGGCCCTTGTTACGCAGCAGGCAAGGGTTGGGGATGCACAGGCGCAACTGGTTTTGGGCCAGTTGCTGCTTAACGGGATTGGCACCGGCCGGGACGAGAAAACGGCTTTCCGGTGGTTTCTGGCCAGCGCCCTTCAGGGGCAGGTCATGGGCTGCAACATGGTCGGGCGCTGTCGCGAACTGGGTTGGGGAGTAGCACTCAACACGGCCGAGGCCATGCCGTGGTACCGGCGGGCGGCACAGGGCGGGCTGGACTGGGGCATGTATAATTACGCAACGGGCCTGACACTGGGCTGGAATGGTGTGCGTGATCATGATGCCGCTTTTTTGTGGTTCAGGCGTGCGGCAGCCCTTGGGCACTGTAAGTCCTTTAATATTATAGGCGGCTTTTATGAGGATGGCTGGGCCTGTCCGCGCGACTTACGCAGGGCACGGGGTTGGTACGCCGCTGCAGCCCGGTGCGGCGACTTTCGTGGGCACTTCAATTACGGCCGGTTCCTGTTGCGCGAAAACCGGCTTGAGGACGCAGCCTACCATTTTGAGCTCGCCCGTCAGTCAGGCACGGCAGCCTTTGTTGAAAAAATGGACGCCTTTTTGAGCAAGACAGGTGGTATGGAACCGCCTGCCTTGGTGCCGCTTTCTGGTGGAAAGCCGGACAGAGCAGTTCTGAACGAATATGCTGTGGAGTGTATTATGGATAAGGCAATTGAAGGCTAGAAATGTATCTGAAACAATTCTAGATTTCCATGGCTTCTACCTGAAAGGTGTTCCATGGCATTGTATACTGCTAGTCAACCCGAGAATATTAACCCGGTCATTACGATGGCACGGGTATGACAGTCGAGCATAGCACCTCCCCGGTGAGCGTGCGGAACGAAGTATATCCACTGCGCGCATGGCTGCCAAAAACAATTGTTTTAGGCACCGCAGAGCTGTTTCTGTTCCTCAATATTCTGTGGATATGGCGTTACCGGGTCGGGCAAGCGCTCGATATTGATGAGGCAGGTTATTTTGCCACGGCCCTGAGCGATTATCGCGCATGGCTGCTCCATGGTTTCCTTGGCTGGATAAAAGAGGTGGAAGCACCGTCCATCCAGTCGCCGATAACCACAGCGCTTTCATCTGTTCTTTATATGATGGCCGGCCCGGTTTCGGAGCTTGGTTATCTTGTCCCGATTGCTTTTGGCGCAGGGACGATCATTTTGAGCTACCTGATTGCGCGTAGGCTCGCAGGCGAATGGTTTGGTACGCTTGTGGCGGTCTTTGTCGCAACCTCTCCAGCAATTATCAATTTTAGCCGCAATTTTAATTTTGCCATGGCGGCAACATTTTTTACGACGCTCGCTTTGTTATGTCTGTTGCTTTCCAAGGGGTTGTGCAGCCGCCGCTGGTCGATCGCATTGGGGGTGTCCGTTGGCCTGATGGTGCTTGGCCGCACCATGACACTGGCGTTCTATCCTGCGATTGGCGCTGCCGTGCTCTGGGCGGTGTTCACAAATGACAGGCACAGAAAGCGGGCATTGCTCAATGCCGTGATAGCAGGGGTGATAGCGGTCCTGACTGCATCGACATGGCTGATATTTAGTTGGGAGCGTGTTTTTGGCTATCTTTTTTCCTTTGGGTATGGAGCAAAGGCCAAAAACTATGGTCCTTCGGCTTTCTGGGAAAGTGTAAGAATAACGGTCCAGTATCTGGGTATTTACGCGCAGTTGCGGCATTTCCTGTGGCTTGTATTGGGGTGGATGGCGCTTATTGCATCGGGGGGATACGCCCTGCTGCATAAAGGCAGGAACAACCTTTTTTCCAGACTGTCTTCATCCGCTATTGCACCGATCGTTATTTTTTCGGTGCTTTCGATAGCCGCACTCATGAGTTCATCGAACAAAGGGAGTGGTTTTTCTATCCCGCTGTTTCCCGCGATTGCCATTGTAGCACTTTATGGCCTCTACACCCTGTTTCAGAACCGGCAATGGCAGGGGGTTGTTAGTGCGCTGGTGGTTGTTTCTTCGGTTGCTGCGGCCTTTCCCTTGATGGGTATGGGCCCACCTTTCTACCGTGAGGCCAATATTAACCTGCCACTGATTCACACTATTCCAAAAGCGGATTCACGGGCACCGATTTATGGCTACATGCTCAGCGGCCAGCTCGGAAGTCCTGATGTGCCCACTGTCATTTCGGCAGACGAGTCCCGTCAATGGGTTGCCGCGGCTGATCAAATATCTCTTATATTGCACGACATAACGCCACCGGGAAAAGAGGTGAAGTTCGGTTTCAGAACTTATGTGCTCAACGGGAATACAGTGCTTTTTGCTAATGGCAGACGGGTGGGCACGCCACTGCCCATTGATCAGGCTCCCCCTTTTCCGGGCACAGTGGAGGATTACAGGCACTGGATTGAAGCAAGCCCGAGTTGCTCTTTACTGTCTTCTCCCGGCACAGCGGGCGATATTCTTCCCTCGGTTGATGTGCCAGCACTGGAGCAGGCTGCAACGCTAAGCGGTTTTTCCGTAAAACAGGTCACGCATATGCCCAACGGCCGGGAAATCCGGTTCTGGTCAAGGCCCTGTCAATAATGACGCCCAAGCGGCATTTTTCGGGCTGATATGGTTTTTGCCACGGCTGTTTACTGTCTGCATCCTGTGGTGTGGCCGGTAGCAGCCGTCGCTTTAGCGCGGGGTATCTACGGTGCTTATGGGCCGATATCAGCGCTCGGAATGGCCCAGATTGACAGGGATGCGACGCGGCCCGTACAAAAGCACAGGTCGAGGTTCGGACAGAAAAGCTACACGCAAAATCCGGTCTTTTACCTTGCATGAAAGGGGGCAACTCCGCCCGATGCGGGTGCGCTCCCAGATCGACAAGGAGAGAAACACATGTCCTATGCCCTGCTTGATGCGGCCCGTGTTGCCAAGGCTGCCGAGGTTTCGCTCGGTGTGCTCAAGAGCGTCACGGAAACATCCGAGGCGCATACGCGCAAGGTTATCATGATTGAACGGATCGAGGCGCTGGCCAAGGCAGCTTCGGAATCCGGGCAGGGGGTAACCCTGACATCCGAGGAATTCTGGCTGATCAGCCGCAACTGGTAGGGGCTGGCTATGACGTTTGTTCTTGAAAGCCCGGCTTTTGTTACCGGGGATGTGCTGCCTCAGGCACAGGTTTATGACGGTATGGGCCAGACAGGGGCCAACCTGTCTCCCGCGCTGACATGGAAAGGCGCTCCAGAAGGCACGCGCAGTTTTGTGGTGACGGTCTATGACCCGGATGCCCCGACAGGCTCTGGCTGGTGGCACTGGGTGGTGGTGAATATTCCCCCACAGGTGACAGCCCTGCCGGAAGGTGCGGGTTCAGGCAAGGGTGGCCTGCCGGAAGGCGCTTTGCAGATCCGTACTGATTTTGGCGTGCCGGGATACGGTGGGGCAGCCCCCCCGCCGGGGCGTGTGCACCGGTATATCTTTACGGTTTATGCGCTGGATGTACCCGCTCTTGATGTGGGGGCGGATGCCAGCCCGGCTATGGTGGGTTTCATGGTCCACCATCACCAGCTTGGCGCGGCCAGCCTGACCGCGCTGTATGGTGGTTCCGCCAAATAAGACCTTCTGCTGGCTTGGCTGGTGCGTATCAGTCCAGCCAGGCCAGCAGTGGCGGGAGATACTGTTCTAGCTTGATACGCACGGGCATCAGGTAAGCGTTGCCCTGTGTGTGTGACAGTTCGCGCAGAACCCGCCCTGCAAACGCGACATTGGCCTCCAGCGTGGGGGAGAAATCATGCGGGAAGACGATATGGTTCGTGGTTTCCCAGTATGAGCGCGAACGCGGCCCGATAACGGGGGAGAGCCCCCAGAACACGGTCTCGTTCTTGAGCCATTCACGGCACAGGTCGAACAGTTTGAAATCGAAAACAGGCTGGGTAAAAAACCCTTCAGCCCCGGCATCTTTCTTGCGGGCAACGTCTTCGAGTTCCTGCCATGGCGCGCGGCGATAGGGGTCGAACGCGGCATAAACCCGCAGGTGCGGGGCTTCACGCCTGTAGCGGCGGATAATGCTTTCCGAACTGTTGGGGTAGGTGCGGCGCGACAGGTCGGCCGGTGGGTCGCCATGCACAACCAGCACTTCCTCCAGCCCCGGCTGGTTTGCGCCGGGCAGGGGGGCATCGGGGGCGATGTCGATGGCGCGCACATGCGCGATGATACGCTTGCAGTAAGGCTGCGCGAGTGTGGCCGCATCCCAGCTGCGCAGGGGAAAGCGCATGAGATCGGGGATGTTGAGCGTATCCGCCGCAGGAAACAGGGTTTTGACGGTCCGGGCTTCGTTTATCAGGTCTTCCGGTGTGCGCGGTACCAGTTCGATAGATAAGCGGGCCAGACTCACGGCAGTTTTCCCTCTATCTGCAGGCGTGCCGCTGCCAGTGTGTTGCTCAGCAGGCAGGCAATGGTCATGGGGCCAACGCCGCCGGGCACAGGGGTAATGCGCCCTGCAACGGTTGCGACTTCATCAAAGGCGACATCGCCCACAAGGCGGCTTTTGCCATCTGGCGTAGTGGTGCGGGTAATGCCCACATCAATGACCGTGGCACCGGGCTTGACCCAGTCCTTGCGCACCAGTTCGCGGCAGCCGGTGGCCACAACCAGAATATCGGCCTCACGTGCGACAGCCGCCGTATCGCGGGTGTGGATATGCGCAATGGAGACGGTGCAGCCTTCGGCCAGCAGCATCAGGGCCAGCGGTTTGCCAACCAGATTGGAGCAGCCGATCACCACCGCATGCAGGCCGGTCATGTCGCCAAGCTGGTCGCGCAGCAGCAGCAGACAGCCAAGCGGGGTGCAGGGCACGATACCGGGCAGATTGACGGCCAGCCGTCCGGCATTGACCTCGCCTAGACCGTCCACATCCTTTTCAGGGGCGATGGCGTTGGTAACGCGGCGCGCATCCAGCCCGGCGGGCAGGGGAAGCTGCACCAGAATACCGTGAATTTCGGGGTCGTTGTTCAGCCTGTCCACCAGCCCGAGCAACTCTTCCTCAGATGTGGTTTCGGGCAGCATATGCATGAACGAGCGCATGCCCGCATGGTGCGTCTGTATGGCCTTGTTGCGGACATAGACCTCGCTGGCCGGGTCGTTCCCCACCAGTACAACGGCAAGACCGGGCGTGACGGCATGGCGGGCATGGAAGGCCTGCACCTCCTCGCGCACCGTGTTTCGCAGCGTGGCGGCGAAGGCCTTGCCGTCGATAAGCTGGGCGCTGGGGCCGGAGGAAAGAGGGGTGCTGGTGCTGCTCATTGCTTCTGTCGCCGGAGGGTGTGGTCTTGCTGGTGTAAGGAATGAGTCGGGCATACGCAAAAAGGAACGCCCCTGCAATGCCGTGAACCCTGAGGGCTGGTGGGGCGGCAGGGGCGGCAGAGGGTAGTTTGTGCGGCTTGCCGCCCTGTGTGGCAGTCGGTGGAGGTGTATCGTAGCGGCGGTGCGTGCTGTGCTGGGCATGCCGTCTTGTGTGGTGGTGTGACGGCCTATGAAGCGTGCTGTCTCCTTCCTTGCTATCGCCATCCTTGCGGTAAGGCGACAGCGCCATCAGGGTCTCGGCTTCGGCACGCATGGCCGGGCGTTCGCTTTGCAGGTAGTCCTGCACGGCACGGCGCAGGGAGGGATTTTCCAGCCAGTGGGCCGAATGGGTCAGCACCGGCAGGTAGCCGCGCTGGATCTTGTGTTCGCCCTGAGCTCCGGCTTCTACCCGTTCCAGCCCATGAGCAATGGCAAAGTCTATTGCCCGGTAATAGCAGAGTTCAAAATGCAGGAAGGGCCATTCCCCCCGGCATCCCCAGTTGCGGCCGAACAGGGTGGTGCCGCCCAGAATGTTCAGCGCCATGGCAACGGGGGTCTGGCCATGGCGTGCCACCATCATCACAACAGCATCGCCCAGCCGGTCGGACAGGAGCGGGAAAAAGCTGTCGGCCAGATACGCACGGCCCCATTTACGGTCGATCGTATCCTGATAGAAACTGTAAAAAGCCTGCCAGTCTTCTGCAGTTATGGCCTGCCCACGCAGGGTTTCAAATGTCAGGCCACAGCTATTGGCCTCGCGTCTTTCGCGCCGGATGCTTTTGCGCTTGCGGGAGGAAAGGGTAGCGAGGAAATCGTCAAAACTTGAAAAACCCTGATTGTGCCAGTGATATTGCACACCAAGGCGTGGTAGCCACCCGCGTTCGGTCAGTAGGGTGCTTTCCTCGGGCTGGCAGAACGTCACATGAACAGAAGAAAGCCCCGTATCACCGCAGATCTGGCGGAGTGCATCGGCCAGCACGGCGCGGGTTTCGGGCGGGGCGGCCGGGTGTGCCAGCAGGCGTGGGCCGGGTGCCGGGGTAAAGGGCACGGCACATTGCAGCTTGGGGTAGTAGCGTCCCCCCGCTGCGTTAAAGGCGCGTGCCCACCCCTGATCGAATACATATTCGCCCCACGAGTGTTCTTTGAAATAAGCCGGGCAGACTGCGGCCAAAGCCCCATCGGGGCTTTGCAGGCGTAGGTGGCGGGGTATCCAGCCTGTTTCGGGGCTGACGGAACCACTGTCTTCCAGCGCGCTCAGAAAAGCGTGGCTGATGAACGGCGCATCCGGCCCGGCGCAGGAATCCCATTGTGCCGGGGGAATGGCATGAATGCTGTCATGCAGGGTAACGGCCCAGTCAGCCATGGCGATCACGCTCCCTGTAGGGGGCCGCCTCCCACCCCGGTGGAGGGGAGGCCGGGGATTACGCGATTTCGAACAGTCCTTCGACTTCCACCGGGGCGTCCAGCGGCAGGGACGGCACGCCCACGGTGGAGCGCGCATGGCGTCCGGCATCACCAAACACGCTACCGCCAGATCGGATGCGCCGTTCATGACCGTGGCCTGTGCCGTAAAATCCGGTGTGCAGGCAATGAACCCGCCCAGCCGTGCCACGCGCTTGACGCGTGAGAGATCGCCAATGGCGGCTTTCACCTGCGCGATAACGTTGATCATGCTGTAACGGGCGGCCTGCACAGCGGTTTCGACTGTGACAAGTCCGCCCAGCTTGCCGGTGGCGAACAGTGCGCCATCAAGTAGCGGCAACTGGCCTGAAACCACCAGAGTCGAGCCTGTCTGCACGCAGGCGACATAATTGGCGACCGGGGCAGCAGGCACGGGCAGGATAATGCCAAGAGCTTCAAGGCGGGATTCGGGGGTGTTCATAGCGGGTTTTTCCCTTGATCGTTGCGTGCCTACGGGTCAGCAGACCAGCCGCAGGCCACGCTTTCTCTGTCCTGAAGGGGTATCATCCTCACCGGGCAGGTCAAGCGGCAGGAGCGGGTCGGGCTCTGTCTGGGTATCCTGATGCGGCCCGTCGGGCAGGCGTTTGCCCAGATAGGTGTCTGACAGGGCGCGGAACACGTAATCCAGCATGGATGTGGCGTAAGAGGCCACGGGGTCGCCCTCTACCGTGCCAGCAGGGCCAAAGCAGGAATAGGCAAAGTTATCCACAAAGGCGTCGAGCGGTGCGCCGTATTGCAGCCCGATGCTGACAGCTTCGCCAAAGCTTTCCATCAGGCCGCGCACCATGCTGCTCTCCCGTGTGGGCGAGAGCGAGAGTTCGCCCAGCGTGCCGTCTTCATATTCTCCGGTACGCATGAACAGGCGGTGTCCGCCAATGCTGGTTTTCTGGGTAAAGCCGCCATGCCGGGCGGACAGGGCGCGCCGTGCGCCACGTTCGAGCTTCTGGCGCGCAGGGGCTGGCAGGGCTTCGGGGCGGGCGGGCATACGGTCCACAAAGCCGGTCAGCGCACGATACATGGCCAGATGCGCGCCTGCTCCGGGCAGGGGAAGCACGGTTTCACCCGCGAGGGAGGCTGCCAGCGCGGTTTCGGTGGTAAAGCCGCGTGCTTCCAGCCTCTGGCGGGTGCTGGTGGCCAGACGGCCATCAGGGCGCAGCATGGAAAACACCGGAGCCAGCCCGCAGGCTTCCGCCCCCAGCAGGCCATCTACCGGGTTGGAGGCGGAAAAACCTGTCTCTACCGGGGCCAGCGGGGCATCGGTTTCCACCGCTGCCTCGGCCCAGACAGCGCGCAGGGTTTCGCCCAGACCGGGCAGCACGGTGCGCACCGGCGGCAGGGGGAGTGTTTCGGGGCCGCGTCCGGCATGGGCGGTCAGGGTGGTCAGTGCTGCGATGGCGCAGGCAGCGGCCCGTCCGTCCTCACTATCATAGTCCAGACCCACACCGGCCAGACAGGCGTCGAGATTGGTCAGCAGGATATCACCCGCGACCAGAGGCGGTGCCTCCGCCAGTGTGACGGGCTGGCCGGGGGCCGCTGTGGCGGAGGGGGCGAACAGGTCGGGCAAGGGCAACTCGCCATTGCGCAGGCTGGCCGTGCTTTCCGCCGTATGGCGCAGTACGGAACAGACCAGACGCAGGGCCGCAACAAAGGTGCGTGCCGCAAAGCCTTCCCCCGGTGAGACAAACGCCGCCAGATTGATAATGAAGCCCGGCGGCCGGTCAAACGCGCAGCGCCATAGGCTTCTGTCGGCGCGGCCTGTCGGGT
>NZ_BAIN01000077.1 GCF_000613285.1 Acetobacter papayae JCM 25143
GTGGCGGCGTGGGCCTGCTGCCCATGGCCCGCAATCAGGGCAAGAACCAACCCTGCAAGCAAGGGCAGACGGCGCAGGCAGGAGAAAAAAAGCTGATGGCGCATTGGGCTGTCGTATCTCCGCTTTACCGTATGCCTTGCGTGGCTGTCTCGTGCGTGAACCTCCCGAAAGTAGGGGGAATGATGTCAGGGAGTTTCAGGTCGGGCGGCGGGTCAGGTGCCGCTGTTCTGGATATGAGCGCGGAACCCCAGTTTTTCCAACTGAGCGGGGGAGGTAATGTGGCGGGGGGTCGAATGGAACATCCCGCACGCGGAAAGGCCCAGCGCACAAGCCAGCAACAGGACTGCACGTTTCATGATGTTGTCTTTCTCCACGGTTGAACGGGCCGTTTCTCTTTCGTCTTTCTATCTCACCCGCACGCAGCGCGGGCAAGCCAAGAAGTGCGCCTGCGCGCCCGTTAGCGCCGCAGTTCCATGGTGATAGGCCCTTCGCGGCGACCGTGGGTGAACTGGTCTACATACGGGTTGCCGCTGTCCATCAGGGTGCTGGCGGCCCCCTGCCAGACCAGTTGCCCCCGATAGAGCATGGCCGCCTGATCGCCTATGCGCTGGGCGGAGGCCATGTCATGCGTAATGGCTATGGCGGTGGAGCCGAGCGTTTTGACGCAGTTCACAATCAGCCCGTCGATAACGGCCCCCATAATGGGGTCCAGCCCGGTTGTGGGTTCATCAAAAAACAGCATGTCAGGCCGGGCGGCGATAGCGCGTGCAAGGCCTACGCGTTTTTGCATGCCCCCAGACAGTTCCGCCGGGTAGAGGTCTCCCACCGAAGGATCAAGCCCGACCTGAGCCAGAATGCCACCAGCCTCGCTCCGGGCGTTGCGGCGTGACAGGTGCTTGCGCGCCAGCAGCCCGAAGGTGACATTTTCCCATACGGGCAGGCTGTCAAACAAGGCGGCGTTCTGGAACAGCATGCCTATTTCGCCACGTAGGCTTTCGCGGCGGCTGTCCGGGGCGGTCAGGATATTTTCGCCGTCGATTTCAATACTGCCGGAATCGGGGGTCATCAGTCCCAGAATGCAGCGCAGCAGAACGGATTTTCCAGAACCTGACCCGCCGATGATCACGCATGAGGTGCCCTGCGCCACATCCAGCGTGACACCATCGAGCACCTTTTTGCTGCCGAAAGACTTGTGCAGGTCGCGGATACGGATTTTCGGGGGCGCATCTGTCATGCGGGGCGGCGGTCCTTATGGTGTTCAGTGCGAGAAAAACAGGTCCGTTATCAGGTAATCGAAGGCCAGCAGCAAAATGGAGGCCGCCACCACGGCGGCTGTGGTGGCGGAGCCCACACCTTCGGCCCCACCCTTGCTGTTATAGCCATGGTAGCAGCCCATGAGGGTTATCAGAAACCCGAAGAGTGCTGCCTTGACCAGCCCGACCGTAACATCCTCGGTTTTCAGGGCGTTGAGTGTGGCGGTAATATAAGCAGTGGCGGAAAAATCGAGCTTGACCACCGCCACCAGAAAACCCCCGGCCACCCCCAGCACATCGGCTATCAGCACCAGCAGGGGTAGGGCGACCAGCCCGGCCAGCAGCCGGGGGGCCACCAGATATTTCATGGGGTTTGTGGACAGGGTATCCAGCGCGTCAATCTGGTCGGTCACGCGCATGGTGCCAATCTGGGCCGCCATGGCCGCACCCACACGCCCGGCGACCATAAGCCCCGCCAGAACCGGACCCAGTTCACGGGTAACGGCCAGCACCACAATACCGGCAATGGCACTTTGCGCATGATACTGGGCAAAGCCCGTATAGGATTGCAGGGCAATGACCCCGCCCGAGAACAGCGCTGTCAGTGCTACCACAGGTAGTGAGAAAAACCCGGTTTCGAGAAAACTGCCCCAGAACACCCGCCCGTAAAAAGGCGGGCGCACAATATGCGACAGGCCCGAGAGAGCAAAGAGCGTGATCGCCCCTGTTGCGCGGAGAAGGGAAAGGGTGGCGCGGCCTATACCGGCCACGAGATCAAGCGCCATATCCATGGATCGGGGCTGTCTGCTCCTGCGCGTGTGGTGGGTGCGGTATCGCTCTGCTGGCCTAGCGTGGATGGAGGGGGTTCGTCAAAGTGCCTGTGCGGGGCATGGGGCGTGCAGGGGGTGAGTGGGCTTGAGTTTGTTCCTGTTTTATTCCATTTTGTGCTGGGGCGGATAACAGCCGCGCCATGCCGTGCCGGGCTGTGCCGCGCGGAGTAGCAAGGAGTGGCCGTGGCCAAAAAACCAGCCCGTCAGTACGGATGCACCGCCTGCGGGACCGTGCATGCCAAATGGGTCGGGCAGTGCGATGCCTGTCAGGAATGGAACACCCTTGAAGAACTGCCCGTGGAGCCACTGGCGGCATCTTCCGCCGCGCGGTCCGTGCCGGGGCGGCGCGTGAAACTTGAGGCGCTACAGGGGGTCGTACAGCCACCGCCGCGCGTGCGCTCAGGCATTGCGGAGCTTGACCGCGCACTGGGCGGTGGGTTGGTGCCAGCCTCTGTTGTGCTGGTTGGGGGTGATCCGGGTATCGGTAAATCCACGTTGCTGCTGCAGGCGGCCAGCCGTCTGGCCGAGCAGGGTGAGCGGGTTTTGTATATTTCGGGCGAAGAGGCCGTGGATCAGATCCGCCTGCGCGCCCGGCGGCTAGGGGTGGAAGGTGCGAAGCTGGAACTGGCCGCCTCCATCAACGTGGCTGACATTATCGCAACCGCCGAGGCAGAGGCCGATGTGCGGGTGGTTGTAATCGATTCTATCCAGACTATGTGGCTGGAAACGGTGGAAAGTGCGCCGGGCACGGTTTCGCAGGTCAGGGCCTGTGCGTTTGAACTGATCCGCGCGGCCAAGCGCCGGGGCTTCTGCCTTATTCTTGTGGGGCATGTTACCAAGGAAGGCGCACTGGCAGGCCCGCGTGTGCTTGAGCACATGGTGGATGCCGTCATGTATTTCGAGGGTGATCGCGGGCACCAGTTCCGTATTTTGCGGGCTGCCAAGAACCGTTACGGCGCAACGGATGAAATTGGTGTGTTCGCCATGACGGATCGCGGGCTGGAGGAAGTCAGCAATCCTTCAGCGCTGTTTCTGGCCGAGCGGCGCGGCAATATTGCGGGATCTGCCGTGTTTGCCGGGCTTGAAGGCTCACGCCCTGTCCTGCTGGAAGTGCAGGCCTTGCTGTCGCCCAAAGGGGGAGATGGTGCGCCCCGCCGCGCGTGGTGGGGTGGGATAGCGGGCGGCTGGCCATGCTGCTGGCCGTGCTGGAAACACGCTGCGGGCTGAAACTTTCGGGCATGGATGTCTATCTGAACGTTGCCGGAGGGCTGAAAGTGGCCGAACCGGCGGCTGATCTGGCTGTGGCTGCCGCACTGGTTTCAGCCGCGACTGGCGTGCCAACCAGCCCCGGTGCGGTCTATTTTGGCGAAGTCGGGCTTTCGGGGAGATCCGTCAGGTTGCGCAGGCAGATTCCCGCCTGAAGGAAGCTGCCAAGCTGGGCTTTACACAGGCTGTTCTGCCACGCCGGGTTGCACGGGGCAGCGCGCCTGCCCGCCCGCCTGAAGGGTTGAGCCTGCGCGAGAGCGGGCATGTGTCTGATCTGGTCAGCCCAGACGCGCAGGGTGAGTAAGCGGGAAAATACACCCTTCGGATTGCCAGTCCGCTGATCCGGGGTTATAAGGCAGCCACTGGTTCGCCACGCGGATGTAGTTCAATGGTAGAACGGCAGCTTCCCAAGCTGCATACGGGGGTTCGATTCCCCTCATCCGCTCCAGTTTCCCCCCGATTCTGATGACGTGCCGGACAAGACCATGCACTGGGCATGGTTCTGCCTCGTGGCGCTGTCTGTCCCCTTTGTGTTCGGCAGGGCCGGTGCGCTTTGGATATTGTTCCGTTTCAAGTATGATCGATCAGTTCGATCACGCAGGGACACTATAGAGATCGGGCGACAGTAAAGGATTTTCCGCATGGCACAGGCAAAGACCGCACAGCCCGTCAAATCGGGCGCGGGTCTTCGGAACCGGCATATCGCTATGATCGCCCTTGGTGGCACGATTGGCGCGGGGCTGTTTGTTGGGAGCAGTGCTGCCATAGTAGCTACGGGGCCTGCGGTGCTGCTGGCCTATCTGGGCGTTGGCGCGCTGGTTATGCTGGTTATGCGGATGCTGGGCGAAATGGTGGTGAACAACCCGCGTCAGGGGTCGTTTGTGGCCTATATCCGCATCGCCCATGGCGACAGGATCGGTTTTACCGCTGGCTGGCTTTACTGGTTTTTCTGGGTGGTGGTGCTGGGCAGCGAGGCCATAGCGGGGGCCATTCTGTTGCAGGACTGGGTCAACCTGCCGGTCTGGCTACTGGCCCTTATACAACTGGCCGTGCTCAAGGCGATCAATTTTGCTGCACCACGTGTTTTTGGCGAATGTGAGTTCTGGCTTTCCGGTGTGAAGGTTTTCAGCATTCTCGCCTTTGTGGGGCTGAGCCTTTTATATGTGCTGCATGTTTTCGGGCCGGGTGTTTCGGTGCGCGATAATCTTGTGGGGCATGGCGGTCTGGTACCTCATGGCTTGCTGACGGTGCTGTCCATCGTCCCGACTATTCTGTTCAGCATGATGGGGGCGGAAATCGCTACCGTGGCGGCGGCGGAATCCAGTGAATCAGAAAAAAGCATAGACCGCGTTACGCGTAGTCTGGGGCTGCGTGTAACGCTGTTTTATGTTCTGGCCGTAGGCATGATCCTGATTGTGGTGCCGTGGGATACGATTATTTCCGGCCGGTCGCCTTTTGTCGCGGCCATGGACCGTATGGGCGTGCCCGGTGCCGGGTTGATGATGCGCGTTGTGGTGCTGAGCGCCATTCTGTCATGCATGAATTCCAGCCTGTATATTACCTCGCGCGTGCTGCGTGAACTGGCCGAACAGGGCGATGCTCCAGCACCGCTGGGCCGCTGTGCTGCATCCGGTGCGCCGCGTCTGGCCATTACGGTCAGCGGTCTGGCGGGCGCTCTGGTGGCGTTTTCCTCCATTCTCGCGCCGGATACGATTTTTGCCTTTTTGCTCAGTTGCAGCGGCGGCGTGATCCTGTTGATCTACAGCCTGATCGTGACAGCCCATGTCGTCACCCGCAAAGCCGCCGAGCGTGCGGGGCAGGGCCGTTTTCGGCTGCCGCTTTTTCCGCTCACCAATTACGCTACCATTGCCGGGGTTGCGGTTGTATTCGGGGCCATGCTGTTCAATCCGGCCGAGCGTATGACGGCTGTGGCCTCGCTGGGCACATCGATTGTGTGTTTTGCTCTGGCGTCGTTCTTCATGCTCCGCCGCGCGGACTGAACCCACCGGCGGCTTCTACCCGAATGAGGGGGAGCCGGTGTGGCCGGGTCGGCTCAGGGAATGCTGATCCGGTCCAGCCGCACAACCAGTGGCAACCGCCCTACCAGCAGCACCATACCTGCCATCATGATGATGAATGCTGTCAGGGCGATACCCTGCGCAACGCTATGGCTGAAATCAGCGTGCCCATGACCGCGCCAAAAAAGAGTGCGCCAATGGCTGAGGCCCTGCGCCAGCTTCCCCGGTTGTCTCCGCCTGCTGCGGAACTGTTATGCGCTAGTCCGTGTAAAACAATGGTTGCGGCGGGCATTGTCATGTCCGGCAGGCTGGCATGGCGTGTGGCGGAGGTCTGCACTCCCATGGCGAAAGCCAGAAGCCCCAGCGTTATATAAGGAGCGCCCGGCGGCGCCGCAGACCAGATCCACGCTGCCAGTGCAATCAGGCTGGCCACGCCCAGCAGCATGTCTCCAATAATCAGGCGCTGGTGTCGCCTGCGCCGGACAAGGCGCCCCCCCACCACAGCTCCGACATAAAAGCAGCCGATAGCTTCTAGCCCGGACAGCACAATGGCCTGCGATGTGGCGATGTTGACTGCAATCAGGATGATGCTTGCGGTCATGTAACCCGCGAACATTTTCAGATGCAGCAGGGAAATGGCGTCCAGCATGCCCATCGCCATCGTGACGAGAATGATCGCGACAACCAGACGGGCATCATGCCCTTTTTGGATTGGGGGAGTGTGTTCCATTGATACAGAAATAGGGTGAGTGGATCGGGTAAGTGAAACGGATAGCATTAATTGTTATAACGCAGAACATGCCTTCTGATGGGGGCAGCCATGACCTCCTGCCCGGTAACGGGAGGACAAAAGACGGGGCAAAGGCTTCATCACCAGATCGTGATACGCTTTGAAAGCCCTGCGCAAGGGGGTGTGCAACAGGGTGTTGACCATGCGGGAAAGGGGTTCCGGCGGGGGTGGAGATGCTGTTTTATCAGGTGGATAGACCTGCTCACCCATCAGGGCCTGTTGTGTGTGAATGCAGAAAAAACAGACAGGTTAACGAGCTTTTGCGTTTTTTCATTCAGGGCCCTGCGCGGCATCCGCTGCCGCAGGCATGTGCCGCCTGCGGTGTTGGTGTTTTTGCGCGACACTGCCCGGCGGCATGGCGATAGGCGCGTGTGGTCTGCCATGTTTTTTGTGCGCCCGGCGGCTGCTTGATCTTTGTGCGGATTACGGGGCAGTTTGGCGCATATTCCGCTAGGGAGATTCTTGATGAAACTGACAGCCGTACGTGCCCTGTCGGCGCTGGCCCTTACCACCTCTCTCCTGGCTGGCGCTCCGGTGCTGGCTCACGCGCAGGAGCTGAACATTCCCGTCGTGCGTGGGGGGGACACGTCCTCTCTGACCACTGTTGACCCGTCCGATCAGGTCGCGGCCATCAACTGCTGAAAATGCCGGGCTGCTGAACTACTGCGTGCAGAACGAATATGTCGATTATGACGACGGGTTCCGCGTCCTGCAGGAATACGTCAAAAAGACGAATGCCGTGCCTGAAGGGGCAGACGGCAACATGTTCTACGCCATTGGCACTGCTGGCCAGCTGCGCGTGAACAACAAGACCTATTCCATCGCTACGGCAACGCTGCCTATCCGCCAGTCAACCTGCAAGGTTGTGCTCGCACGGGCCAAGGCGTCTCTGTAAGGCGTTTTTTTCCGCCAGTTCCATTCTGTTTTTTACAGCCTCTTGGGGGCGCGAAAAATAGGGTGAAATGCCGGAATATCGGGTAAAATCTTCAAAGGCCAGCCGCGTTTCGCGGCTGGCCTTTGTTGTATTACCGAAGTTTTAGGTTCCGTTATGCTGGGAGGTACCTTTACCAGCCGTGCCTCGATGTGATCAAAACGCCAGACCTGAACGGTTGAAACAAAAAACAAGAAGGACAGGGCGTGGTGGACAAGGCTGCATATCCGGCTTTAGGCGCGGTTTCCGATCAGTATCGGCAGAATGTTCTGGAAGCGGAACGCGACCCGGAAGCGTTCTGGCTAGCGCAGTCGCGCCGCCTTGTCTGGCACAGTGAGCCAAGTCATGCCTCCCGGTCTGATTTCACGGGCGATGTCCGTATTGCCTGGTATGAGGATGGCCGCCTGAATGTGGCTGAAAACTGCCTTGACCGTTACCTTCTGACGCAGCCTGACAAGGCCGCCGTTATCTGGGAAGGGCAGGAGGACGGGCATCGCACCGTTCTGACCTATCGCGAATTGCATGCCCGCGTATGCCGTCTGGCCAATACGCTGCGCCGTCTGGGTGTCAGCAAGGGAGACCGCGTTGCCATCCATCTGCCCATGGTGGTGGAAGGGGTAGTGGCCATGCTGGCCTGTGCCCGGATCGGGGCCATTCATGTGGTGCTGTTTGGCGGTTTTTCGGCTGAAGGGCTGGCCGAGCGCTTGCGTGACAGTCAGGCTGTGCTGGTTATTACAGCAGATGTAGCCCGCCGGGGGGGCAAGCTGATCCCGAGCAAAACCACCATGGACGAAGCATTGGTCGCCTGCGGTGCGGACAGCGCTGTACGTACCGTGCTGGTTGTGGCCGTAACGGGGGCCTCGGTGCCCATGCAGGCCGGGCGCGACCTGTCTTACGAGGCGGAAGTTGCGCTGGAAATGCCCGATAGCCCGGTGGAGGTCATGGACGCCTGTGACCCGCTGTTTCTGCTGTATACATCAGGCAGCACGGGGCGGCCCAAGGGCGTTGTGCATAGCTCGGGTGGGTATCTGGTCTGGGCAAGCTTTACGCATGAGACTGTGTTCAACAGCCAGCCTGACGATATTTTCTGGTGCACGGCCGATACAAGCTGGATTACCGGCCATACCTATGTGGTGTACGGCCCGCTGGTGAATGGCGGCACCATCATGATTTATGAGGGCCTGCCCTCATGGCCTGCCCCCGGCCGTTGGTGGGATGTGATCGACCGCAACGGGGTGACGGTTTTCTATACCTCTCCCACGGTTATCCGCGCCGCTATGCGGGAGGATGATCACGTGGTGGAAAGCCGCTCGCTGGCCAGCCTGCGGGTGTTGGGTACGGTGGGCGAGCCCATTAGCCCCGAGGCATGGCAGTGGTTCCATGACAAGGTGGGCCGCAACTGCTGCCCTGTGGCTGACACATGGTGGCAGACCGAGACCGGTGGCGTCATGATAACGGCCAGCGCGGGCAAGGTGCCGGGGCGGCCGGGCGCTGCGGGTCTGCCTCTGCCGGGTGTGCATGTTGAACTGCTGGCCCCCGCCGGGGCCGGTCAGGAACAGCCGGTTGTGGAAGGGGCGGGCGAAGGGCTGTTGTGCCTGTCGTCCTCATGGCCCGGTCAGGCCATGACGCTGTGGCAGGACCATGAGCGTTTCCGCCAGACCTATTTCACGACCTGTCCGGGGCGGTATTTCTCGGGTGATGGCGCGCGCCGCGAGGCCGATGGCTATATCTGGATTACCGGCCGGGTGGATGACGTGGTGAATGTTTCCGGCCACCGGATTGGCACGGCGGAAATTGAAGATGCCATCGCCACTGACCACGAGGTGGTGGAAAGTGCCGCCGTGGGTATTCCGCATGACCTCAAGGGGCAGGGGCTGGTGGTATACGTGGTCCCGCGTGAAGAAGGCGTGCTGGATACGGCGCGTGTACGCAAGGTCGTGGCCGATAGCGTGGGCCGTTATGCTGCCCCCGAAAAGGTTTATGTCGTGCGGGATCTGCCCAAGACCCGTTCGGGCAAGATCGTGCGGCGGCTTTTGCGCAAGATCGCGGCGGGGGAGTTGGAAAATCTGGGCGATCTTTCCACCCTGTCCGACCCTGACTGCGTGCAGGCGCTCATCAGTCAGGTTGCTGAACAGCAGGGCTAAGTCCTGTTTCGGCTCTGGCCCGCTGTCAGGTGGGCCAGAGTTGCTGGACAGGCTGGGTCTTCAGGATGCGGTGCTGTTTTCCAGCAGGGCAAAACGGGGCTGGCCGTTGACGGTCTGCATCCACATGGCCAGTGGGCGCACCCAGTAAGTGCCGAGCGTCTCGCTGCGGTAGGTTACCAACCATTCTTCCGTCTCGCTGTGCCGACCAGTGCACAGAACCGTATATAATCCTCCCTTGTAATGCCGGTACAGGCCGGGCTGCGGGTGCGCGGGCATGCTGTCATCCGCCGGGGGGGCGGCGTGTGCTGATGGCGTGGCCGGGGTGTGATCAGGGCTGGTCATGGCGGCTTCTTCCGTGTTCTGTATGTCTATAGGCAATGAAAGGGTGGGGGCGCGAGTGATCATGAGGCATCTGGGCTGTTTCGTGCGTTACGGTAGCCGTGCTGCCCGGCTGGGCAGGATAGGCGGGCTCCTGTTGGCTGTCATCGGGGTTTTCCATGGTCTGGCCTGTGCTGCGTCCCATACCCGTGGCGGCGTGGCTGTCACGCTGAGTGCCCAGCCCGGCACGGGACTGGATGCACAGGCCCGCGTGCTGGCAACCGAGGATATGGCGGCTGCCGCCCGGCATGGCGAGGCACCGCTGGTACTGGTGGGCACAGCCTCGCTTGCGCTCAAGGGCAGCGGGGCGGATGCGCTGTTCGTGCAGGTGCAGTCCGCCAGCCTGTGCGGGTCTGCGGGGTGCTCTACCGATGTATACCTGCAACGGCAGGGCCAGTGGGTGAAGGTGCTGGATTCCGTCAGCGGGCCGGTTGAAATCCTGCCCACCGGCCATGGTGGCATGAAGGATATTCTGGTCGATGGGTCTGACCGGTGGATATGGAAAAACAACGCCTATGTGGACACGCTCGCCCTACAGGAGTGAGCGTGAGCCACGAATACAGGAGCGGTTTACTCTGATACGGGTTGAGGCTGCGCGTTCCAGCCCGGCAGAGGGCTGACACCGTCTCTGGCCGCCGTGTCCGACCAGAAAAACGTCAGCTCATGCTTGTTATGGGCCAGATGTGCGAGCGCACCGCCGGGAATGGCCTCGAAGGCACTCACGGTTTCATGGTCTGTCTCGCCCTGAAATTTGACGGTCAGCACCATGTTGCGGGTCTGTTCCGTATCAATCCAGCGCTGGGCCAGCCGTAGCAGGCGCTGCGGGTAGGCGATGATATCGGAAAAGACCCAGTCAGCTTTTTCAAGCGTTGCAGGCTCAAGACCGAAAGCACTGGCCTGATGGAAGCGCACGTTTTTCATGGCGGCTACGGCCGGGGCGAGGGGTGCGCGGTCAAACGCATCCACCCGCGCG
>NZ_BAIN01000076.1 GCF_000613285.1 Acetobacter papayae JCM 25143
GGAGCTTTACCCCGGCGGAACTGCCGCTAACGGGTATTGCTGGCTCCATGCTTGAGCGTATTCCGGGGGCGCGTGAAGGTGTGCGCGCCAGCCTGCTGGCTTATGCGGGCAGTGACCTGCTGTGCTACCGCGATGCCGCAAACCCTGCGCTGGCCGAGCGGCAGCGCACGGAATGGGACCCATGGCTGAACTGGCTGGCCCGAGAAACAGGCGCGCGGCTTGAGGTGACGCTGGGCGTTATGCCGTGGCCCAGTCGGAGCGAGGCAGTGGAGGCCTTGAGGGGCGCTCTGGCAGCCTGTTCGGATGCCGAACTGGCGGTGCTGGGGGTTGCGGCCCCTGCTCTGGGCAGTCTCGTGCTGGGGCTGGCCCTGCTGCGCGAGGCGGCGTCTCCTGCGGCGCTGGCGGCTTGCGCTACGCTGGACGAGCGTGCGCAGATGGCTGTCTGGGGTGAAGACCCCGAGGTAACGGACCGTATGGCCGCCATGCAGGATGAAGTGGAACACGCCGCACGTTTTCTGGTTCTGTTCCGTCAGGGGTGAAGGGTGGCGGGGCGGTTTAGGCCCGGCCTGTAAATATCTTGACAGGGGGGAGGTGATGGCCTAACCCCGTCTCACACAAAGAACCGCCACCTCGCGAGTGTTCGCGCAGTGGCGCGTTTTGTTATGGGGTATAGTACTGGTGTTCGAAGCGCTTTCAGGCAGGCTTTCCGGGGTTTTTGACGGGCTCGCAAAACGTGGCGCGCTGTCCGAAGCCGACGTGATGGAGGCAATGCGCGAAGTCCGTCTGGCCATGCTGGATGCAGACGTTGCGCTGCCTGTCGTAAAAGACTTCGTCAACAAGGTACGTGAGCGCGCCATTGGGCATGAGGTGCTGGACAGCATTTCGCCCGGTCAGGCTGTTGCGAAAATCGTTAACGATGCCCTGATCGATGCCCTTGGTGGCGCGGGAGCCGTGCCGCTCAACCTTAGTGCTGTGCCGCCGGTGCCGGTGCTGATGGTGGGTTTGCAGGGTTCTGGTAAAACCACCACGTCCGGCAAGCTGGCCCTGCGCCTGCATGAGCGGGACCGCAAAAAAGTGCTGCTAGCCTCGCTGGATACCCAGCGCCCGGCGGCACAGTTGCAGCTTGCCCAGCTTGCCACGCAGGCCGGTGTGGTTTCCCTGCCGATCGTAGCGGGGCAGACGCCGGTTGAAATCGCCCGCCGTGCCATGGAAACAGGCCGGCGCGAGGGGTATGATGTCGTCATTCTGGATACGGCGGGCCGCCTGTCCATTGACGAAGCCCTGATGGACGAAGTCCGCCAGATCCGTGATGTGGTAAAGCCAGCGGAAACCCTGCTGGTGGTGGATGCCATGACCGGGCAGGACGCGGTCAACACCGCCAAGTCCTTTAACGAGGCGGTGGGTGTCAGCGGCGTTGTCATGACCCGTATGGATGGCGATGCCCGTGGCGGTGCCGCCCTGTCCATGAAGGCCATTACCGGCGCGCCCATCAAGCTGACCGGTTCGGGCGAAAAGCTCGATGCGCTGGAAGAATTTCACCCCGAACGTGTCGCCGGCCGTATCCTCGGTCTTGGCGATATTGCCGGTCTGGTGGAAAAAGCCGCCGATACCCTCGACCATGAGGAAGGGGAACGCCTCGCCAAGCGGATGATGGCTGGTAAGTTCGATCTGGACGACTATGCTCCCAGATCCGCCAGATCAACAAGCTGGGGTCTATTTCGGGTATTCTCGGCATGCTGCCGGGTATGGGCAAGATCAAGGACGCCATTGGCGACAAGGATCTGGATCAGTCCATCCTCAAGCGGCACCTTGCTATTATTTCGTCCATGACCAAGGGAGAGCGCCGTGCGCCCTCCATCATCAAGGCATCACGCAAGAAGCGTATTGCCGCCGGGTCAGGGACAACGGTTCAGGATGTCAACAAGCTGCTCAAGCAGTTCGATATGATGTCCTCCATGATGAAGCGCTTTAATAAACTGGGTGTGAAAGGTCTCATGCGCCAGGGAATGTCTGCGCTCATGCCTAAGGGAATGGGCGGAGGCCCGTCGGGTGGACCCGGTATGCCTCCCTTCCGCTGATGCGGGCTGTTTCCGTCGGTTATGTTTTCGGGTTTTTGTTTTTGGGTCTGGAGTAAGTCCGAATGAGTCTTAAAATTCGTCTCGCCCGTGCGGGTGCAAAGAAGCGCCCCTACTATCACATTGTTGTGGCCGACAGCCGCAGCCCGCGCGATGGCCGTTTCATTGAAAAGGTAGGGGCCTATAACCCCATGCTGCCGTCCGACCACGCTGAGCGCGTGCGTCTGTTGGTGAGCGCATCACGCACTGGCTTTCTCAGGGCGCGCAGCCCACGGACCGTGTTGCCCGCTTCCTGGGTAACGCTGGTCTGGCCGAAAAGCCCGTTTTCCGTGAGCAGCCCAAGAAGGCCGCTCCCAAGAAGCGTGCTCAGGAACGTGCCGCCGCTGCCGCCAAAGCAGCCGAAGCCGCAGCCTGAAGCCTGTCTGAACCGCCATGTCTCCTGATCTCATCCTGATCGGTGTTGTGGGGAAACCGCATGGAGTGCGCGGCCTTGTGCACGTGCGCTCCTATGCGCAGGACCCCACTTCGCTCGAACAGTATGAGGCACTGCTTGATGCGCAGGGCCGTCGCTGGTCAGTGCGCTGGCGCGGTGGAGAAGGTGTGGCGGAACTGATAGACGCGCAGGGTCGGCCTCTGGCTGACCGTACGCAGGCGCAGGCCATGGTCAACATGCGGCTTTATGTGCCGCGTGATGCTCTGCCCGAGCCGGAGGAAGAAGAATTCTACCATGCCGACCTGATCGGTATGGAAGCATTCGAAAACGGTCTTTCTCTGGGGCGGGTAGCAATGGTGCATGACTACGGTGCCGGTGCCAGTCTTGAGCTGGCAGGCGGCGTGCTTGTGCCCTTTACAAAGGCCTGCGTGCCACAGGTTGACCTGAAGCAGCGCACTCTGAGCGTAATCCGCCCGACTGATGTCGCGGGGGAGGAAGGCCGGGGTGTGGGGCGTCCGGTGCAGGCTGGGGTATCGGCATGACATGGCACGCCACGGTGCTGACGCTATTCCCGGAAATGTTTCCGGGGCCTCTGGGGCTCTCCCTTGCGGGACGGGCACTGGAAGCAGGGGTGTGGTCGTGCCGGACCGAGGATCTGCGCCAGCATGGGCTGGGGCGGCATCGGGCTGTGGACGATACGCCGTTTGGCGGTGGCGCGGGCATGGTCATTCGACCGGATGTGGCAGATGCCGCCCTCAGGGCAGCGGATGTGGCCGCAGACGTGCCCGTGGTTTATCTGACACCACGTGGCAGGCCTCTGACCCAGCAGACGGTGCGCCGTTATGCGCAGGGTCCGGGGGTTATGCTGCTGTGCGGACGGTTTGAAGGGGTGGACGAGCGCGTGTTGCAGGCACGTGGCGTTGAGGAGGTTTCCATCGGGGATTATGTTCTCTCTGGTGGAGAAACCGCAGCGCTGGTCCTGCTGGATGCGTGCGTGCGCCTGCTGCCCGGCGTGATGGGGAGCGAGGAAAGCGGCGTGGAGGAAAGTTTTTCCGAAGGGCTGCTGGAATATCCGCACTATACCCGTCCCGCTGAATGGGAAGGGCGTGGTGTGCCGGAAATCCTGCTTTCAGGTAACCATGCCGCCATTGCGGCCTGGCGGCGTGGGCAGGCGGAAGAAACAACGCGGGAAAGAAGGCCGGATTTATGGTCCGCCTGGCTGGCCCGCAAGGAAACAAACAGGGCTGTAGCTGTGGGCGGGGCCGCACAGGCAGGCCAGTAGGGGTTTGAGGAAGGATACCGAGATGAATATCATTCAGCAGTACGAAGCTGCGGAAATCGCGCGGCTGACAGCGGAACGCCCTGTTCCGGAATTCGAAGCAGGCGATACCGTGCGCGTGTCCGTGCAGGTTAAGGAAGGCGAGCGCGTGCGTCTGCAGGCGTTTGAAGGCGTTGTGATTGCCCGTTCCAACAAGGGCCTGAACAGCAACTTCACCGTGCGCAAGATTTCCAATGGTGAAGGTGTGGAGCGTGTGTTCCCGCTCTATGCCCCCACCGTGGCCGAAATCAAGGTTGTGCGTCGTGGTAAGGTGCGTCGCGCGAAGCTGTATTACCTGCGTGGCCGTAGCGGCAAGTCCGCCCGTATTGCCGAGCGCCCGCGTGAAGTGGTTGCTCCGGTCGCCGGTTGATCCGGTAACGGGCTGAACAGCCATGGCGGCCATAACGCCGCCATGGCTCGCGCGCGAACAGGCTGCATGCAGCCTGCTGGCCCGGTTGGCGCAAAAAGCTGGCCGGGTTTTCGTGCGCATACGGGTATCATTGGTGCCTGTGTAACAGGGTCTGGTGCGGGGGCTGTTTTGCTCTTGCCGATTATGTATCAAGCACACCGCCCCGCCGTTCTGACCCACGGCATGGACAGGGCTGGATAAGAAGGAGGTGGCCATGGCGCCGCGCACGTTGTTCGACAAGATCTGGGATGATCATGTCGTGGAAACTCTGCCCGATGGCACCTCCATCCTTTATATAGACCGTCATCTTGTGCATGAGTCACCAGCCTCAGGCGTTCGAGGGGCTGCGTCTGGCCGGTCGGCGGTTGCGTCATCCCGAGCGGACGATTGCCGTGGTGGACCATAACGTTCCCACTTCGGACCGCACCCAGCCGATTGAAGAGCCGGAAAGCCGGAACCAGATTGAAACGCTTGAACGCAACGTGAAGGAATTCGGGGTACCGTATTTCCCGCTGCTGTCGGCCAATCAGGGGATCGTTCATGTGGTCGGGCCGGAGCAGGGCATTTCCCTGCCGGGCATGACCATCGTGTGTGGTGACTCCCATACCTCCACCCATGGCGCCATGGGCTCTCTGGCATTTGGCATCGGCACGTCTGAAGTCGAGCATGTCATGGCCACGCAGACCATTCTGCAAAGACCGGCCAAGAACATGCGCGTGATCGTGGAGGGGGTGCCCGGTCATGGTGTTTCCGCCAAGGACATCATGCTGGCGATCATCGGGCATATCGGCACGGCAGGCGGCACAGGCCATGTGATTGAATTCGCGGGTTCGGCCATACGCGGGCTGGACATGGCTGGCCGTATGACGTTGTGCAACATGTCGATCGAAGCGGGCGCACGGGCTGGGCTGGTTGCACCGGACGAGACGACATTCGAATATGTGCGTGGCCGTCCTTTCGCCCCCAAGGGTGAGGATTTCGATCGCGCCGTTGCATACTGGAAAACGCTGTCTACCGATGAGGGTGCGCATTTCGACAAGGAAGTGACCCTGCGGGCCGAGGATATCAGCCCGACCCTGACATGGGGCACCAGCCCCGAAACGGTGCTGCCAATCAGCGGCACCGTGCCCGACCCGGCACAGGAACCCGACGAAGCCCGCCGCACGCAGATGCAACGCATGCTGGACTATATGGGGTTGCAGGCGGGTCAGGCTATCTCAGGCACGCCGGTCGATGTCGTGTTTATCGGGTCATGCACCAATAGCCGGATTGAAGACCTGCGCGCCGCTGCACAAGTGGCCGAGGGGCGCAAGGTAGCGCAAGGTGTGCGCGCCATGATTGTGCCCGGTTCGGGCAATGTGAAGCGTCAGGCGGAGGAAGAAGGGCTGGACAAGGTCTTTCTCGAAGCTGGTTTTGAATGGCGCGAGGCGGGTTGCTCGATGTGTCTGGGCATGAACCCCGACCGTCTGACACCGGGGCAGCGTTGTGCGTCCACATCCAATCGTAATTTCGAAGGCCGACAGGGGCCGGGTGGGCGCACGCACCTGCTTTCGCCCGCCATGGCTGCGGCCGCGGCCGTTACGGGATGCCTGACGGATGTGAGGGAACTGGTCTGATGGAAAAATTTACCACACTCTCCGCCATTGCTGCCGCCCTGCCGGAAGCGAATATCGATACGGACAAGATCATTCCCGCGCGGTTTCTCAAAACCACCCAGCGCACGGGGCTTGGGCAGCACGCTTTCGATGCCATGCGCTACCGTGAGGACGGGTCGGAAAATCCTGATTTCGTTCTCAACCGCGATCCGTGGCGCAAGGCGGAAATTCTGATCACCTTCGACAATCTCGGCTGTGGTTCCTCGCGCGAGCACGCGCCGTGGGCTCTGCTGGATTTTGGCATACGCTGCGTGATCGCGCCCTCCTTTGCCGACATCTTCTTCAACAACTGTTTCAAGAACGGCATTCTGCCCATCAGCCTGCCGCGTGATGTGTGCGAACGCCTGATGGATGATGCATCCATGGGGGAAAACGCCCGTCTGACGGTCGATCTGGCCCGACAGGTCGTGATCCGGCCGGATGGTGAGGAAGTGGCGTTTGAAATGGATCCTTTCCGCAAGCATCTGCTGCTTGAAGGGCTGGATGATATCGGCCAGACCCTCCAGCACGAGCAGGGTATCACCCGGTATGAAAACCGCGAGAACCAGGAAAAATCCTGGATGCCCTCCATCCATATCGACTGATTTTTTCTTTTTTCGGAGCGCGTCATGAGCGAGCAGAAGCCCCCCGTTAAACTTCTTGTCCTGCCGGGCGATGGTGTTGGCCCGGAGATCATGCAGGAAGCGAGCCGGGTTCTTGCCTGGCTGGAAAAGAACCGCAACGTCACGTTCGACCTGACCTATGATCTGGTTGGCGGTGCGTCTCTGGCCGAATATGGCGTGCCGATCCGTGATGAAGTGATCGAAAAAGCTGGGCATCGGATGCTGTACTGTTTGGCTCTGTGGGCGACCCGAAATGGACGCATGTCGGTTTTGATAAGCGGCCTGAAGTTGCCATTCTCAAGCTGCGGCAGGAACTAGGCCTGTTTGCTAACCTCCGCCCGGCCAAGGTGTTCGATGCGCTGGTGGATGCCAGCACCCTCCGCCCGGAAGTGGTGCGCGGTCTTGATATCATGATCGTGCGCGAGACCGTGGGCGGCATCTATTTTGGCGAGCCCCGCGGGATTGAAACTCTGGCGGATGGTAGCCGCCGGGGTATCAATACCGAGGTGTATACCACGGGCGAAATCGAACGCGTTGCGCGTGTGGCCTTTGATCTGGCCCGCAAGCGTTCGAACCGGGTTTGCTCGGTTGAAAAATGCAACGTCATGGAAAGCGGCCTTCTGTGGAAGGAAGTCGTAACGGATGTGCATGCCCGCGCCTTCAAGGATGTGGAACTGAGCCACATGCTGGCGGATAACTGCGCCATGCAGCTTGTCCGTAATCCCCGCCAGTTTGATGTTCTGGTAACCGGCAACCTGTTTGGCGATCTGCTGTCCGATCTGGCATCCATGCTGACGGGCAGCCTTGGCATGCTGCCTTCCGCTACGCTGGGGGCCGTGCAGGAAAACGGCAAGCGTCCGGCCCTGTATGAACCCATTCATGGCAGCGCGCCTGATATTGCAGGGCAGGGTGTTGCTAACCCCATCGCACAGATCCTGTCGCTGGCCATGCTGCTGCGCTATTCGCTCGATATGCTGGCGGAAGCGGACATGATTGAGCAGGCAGTGGCCAATGTGCTGGCCAGCGGCCTGCGTACGGCGGATATTATGTCCGAAGGCATGGCGCGCGTTGGCACGGCTGTTATGGGCGAGGCCATTGTGCGCGAGCTGGACAAGCTGCAGAAATAAGAAGCAGGCCCTGTCTTTCCACCTATGGGGGAAGGCTGAGCTTCGTATTCAAAAGGGGCGCTCGTACCGGGCGCCCCTTTTTTATTGTATCCCGCTCATCAAATCTGATGCAGGTACAAGGTCAATCAAGCGGCCATTGCTGGGTATGCAGCAGGTTCTTGGGAGGCGTTTCCTGTCGTAACCCCGTAAGGGGGGCACCTTGGGTCTCGACACGTCGCCACCATGTGTCGGGTTTTTCTTGATGTGTCGGTTCGATTGCTTGTCCAAGAATGGGCATGAGCAACGGCACGTCGTTCCGTTCGGCCAGAGTGTACAATACCTCTGCCGGTTGATCCCATGTATGCGTGGACAGGCGGAAAGTGGCCCAGTGTATGGGTAGCAGCGCTCCGCCCCCTAACAGGCTATGAGCCTTCATTGCGTTTTCAGGGCCAAGGTGCATGTCGCCCCAGGCAGGGTGAAAGGCGCCGATTTCCAGCATTATCAGATCGAACGGACCCAGCCGGTCACGAATAGTCTGGTACTCGCTTGTCAGGCCGGTATCGCCACTGAAAAACACGCTATGGTGCGGGCTGCGAATGACCAGAGAAGACCAGAGCGTGGCATTACGGTCTTTGAAATTGCGACCGGAAAAATGCTGTGAGGGCGCTGCGGTAACGCAGACCTCGCTGCCGGGGAGATGATAGTCCTGCCACCAGTCGAGTTCGATAATGCGTTCGCTCGGTACGCCCCATGCCTGTAGATGGCTCCCACGCCCAAGGAGGTAATAAACGGCAGGTTCAGCCGGTTGAGCGCACGGATTGTCGGATAGTCGAGGTGATCGTAATGGTCGTGAGAGATCAGAACCGCATCAATCGGCGGAAGGTTCTGGATAGAGAGCGGCACGGGTTGGAAGCGTTTGGGGCCAGCCCATGACAAGGGCGAAGCCGCGCGCCCCAGACCGGGTCGGTCAAAAGGCGCAAACCGCCGATTTCTATCAGCACTGTCGAGTGGCCAAGCCATGTCGCGCGCAGGCCACTATGCGGTGGGTGCCGCCAGTTCTCCCGAGGGTCAAGCATTGGGAGTGGCTTTGAGGGAACGCGCCGTTCGCCACCGAACAGAAAATCAGTGAGACCAGGAAACGGCACCGAAGAATCGCGCAGGCCCGGCGCGATGGGAAAGACATTGCGGAAACCGCCGTCTTGCCACTGTGGCGATGCCTGCATGCGTTCCAGACGCAAGCCGTGAGCACGTTGACCCAAGGATTTCATGGCGTGACCTCAACATGTTGGATTGGGTTCAGGCGCTGTGGTGAGTGGGCAAGCCTGTTTTGCCAGATTTTACCCGCATGGCAGGGAGGTGCGGTTGCCACATTTTTCGAATGGACAGGGAGTATATGGCGCCCTTCGGATTGAAGAGACCTGTTAGCCTTATCACCGATAAAGGGGTGACACGACTCTTCAGTGCGGATGAGTGGTTTCACCGCCTCGCGCACCGGAAACACTTGAGGTTCTGGCGAGGTTAGTGTTCTGGCTGGCAAAATGGCCAAAAAAAAGGCCGATCCGTGCGGGATCGACCTCTTTCGTCCTGAAGGGGAGGAAGGCTTAGAAGCCTTCGCGTTCCAGGCGCTTGCGTTCCATCTTGCGGGCGCGACGCACGGCTTCTGCACCTTCACGCGCTTTGCGCTCAGACGGCTTTTCGTAATGCCGACGGAGTTTCATTTCACGGAAAATGCCTTCGCGCTGCATTTTTTTCTTGAGCGCTTTGAGAGCCTGATCGACATTGTTGTCACGGACTAGAACGTGCACTTGGTCACTAACCCCTGTTCAGAAAAATCCGGTCGCCCGGCTTTTTGGAAGCCAAATTGGAAATAGGCACCGCCTCGCCGCGAGGGCGAACCGATTCCCCTGTTGGCGGTCTCTATAACACTGTTTGAATCGAAGATACAATTTGTTCTTGCGCTTTCGATGCGCACGGAAACGTGTTTCAAGCAAAAAAAATGCCGCGTGACGCATGAAGGAACAATAAAAGCGATGGCAGTTCTTGCGATAGCCCGTATGGGCCACCCTGTTTTGCTGGCCAAGGCACAGGGCATTGACGATGTGCACGCTCCCGAAATCCGCCGGCTGATATCGGATATGCGCGAAACGCTGGAGCAGAGTGGCGGCGTGGGGCTGGCGGCTCCGCAGGTTTATGTTTCGTACAGGCTTTTTCTGTATTCCGTTCCCCAGAGCCGTAGTGAAGGGCCGGATGACCCGGCCTTGCCGGTGCAGGTGATCATCAACCCCGAACTGGAACCGTTTGGCGATGAAACGCAGCTTCGCATGGAAGGCTGTCTGTCGCTACCGGGATTGCGGGGCGAGGTGCCGCGTTACAAAGCGGTGCGTTATCGTGGGCTGGATGAAAACGGGCAGGCGGTTGAAGGCGTGGCAACAGGGTTTCGAGCGCATGTCATGCAGCATGAAATGGATCATCTCGATGGAATCCTCTATCCCATGCGGATGACGGATCTGAGCCGGATGGGCTTTGATGCCGAAATGGTGCGGTATGGGGGAAAAGCATGAGCATGCGGCCAGCAAATCTGAAGCAGGCTGTCTCACTGGCGGCCACGGCACTTGCCACCGGGGTTATGCCGCAGGCAATGCCGCGCGATCCGGCGCGAGATGCAGCCTTGCGTGCTCTGGCCGCCGTGGCGGGTGAACGTGGTTGGGGCCTGTCTGTTCTGCGGGATGTGGCAGGCGCGCAGGCGGAGTTGCTGTTCCCCGGTGGTGAGGCAGAGCTTGTGGAAGCCTGGTCAGACCTGTGTGACCGCGACATGCTGGCCCATATGCAGGATACGCCCGAACCGCGGCTGAGCCTGCGTGTGCGTGAGGCGCTGCTCTATCGCCTGCCTTTGGATGAGGCAATGCGGCGCGCTGCCTCCCGTGGCGTTTCGGCGCAGCTTGTTGGGGGCGGGCAGGCGGCGTTCCGGCGAGAGTGGATGCGCACGGTCAACGCGATCTGGATGGCCGCGCGGGACGAATCCTCCGGGGCTACTTATCTGACCAAGCGTTTGACGCTGGCGCAGGTTTACGGGGCTACTTTCCTTTACTGGCTGGCGGGCGTGCCGGATGAGGCCGCGCTTGCCGCGTTCGTGGACAGGCGGCTGGCCTGTGTGCGGCGTCTGGGGCAGGCCCG
>NZ_BAIN01000075.1 GCF_000613285.1 Acetobacter papayae JCM 25143
CTGCGCTGGGCCATTGAAAGAATGCTGACGCGCCTGCGCCCGCTCGCCCCTGCTGAGCGCGTGGCCGCTGCCTATGCCGAGGCCGGCTGATCTGCGATGAAGACGCCGCCCAGAACGAGGCCATCGGTCGCCATGGTCTGGAACTGCTGCGCGCGCTCGGGGCCGGTGGCCGCCGCGTGAATATTCTCACGCATTGCAATGCCGGGTGGATTGCCACGGTGGACTGGGGCACGGCGCTCGCACCGATTTACATGGCGCATGACGAAGGGCTGGATGTGCATGTCTGGGTTGATGAAACCCGCCCGCGCAATCAGGGCGCTGCCCTGACAGCATGGGAACTGGGCAGCCATGGTGTGCCGCATACCGTAATCGCGGATAACGCGGGCGGGCATCTGATGCAGCACGGGCAGGTGGATATTGTTATTGTCGGCACCGACCGCGTGACCCGTTCTGGCGATGTGGCCAATAAAATTGGCACATATCTCAAGGCGCTTGCCGCGCGGGATAATGATGTGCCGTTCTGGGTGGCGCTGCCTTCCACTACCATAGACTGGACGGTTGCAGATGGTATCAGGGAAATTCCCATTGAGGAGCGTGCGGCTTCGGAAGTGACGCATGTTGGCGGACGGGACGAAGCGGGTAACATCACCCGCGTGCAGATCACACCCGATGGGAGTGGTGCCGCCAATCCGGCTTTTGATGTCACACCCGCACGGCTGGTAACAGGGCTGATTACGGAAAAGGGCTGCTGCCCCGCAACACAGGCGGGCCTGCTTTCGCTCTTTCCTGAATTCGGCCAGCAGGAGCAGGCTGTTTGAACGATATGCAAACGCAGGGTGAGGCGGCGTCTGAACGTTTTGATACGCCCTCCACCCGGTTTTTGAGCGCGCATGGCATTGCTTATGTCATGCATGATTACGAGTATGTTTCCGAACCGGGTAAGGTTGGGCTGCATGCGGCGGCGGGTATCGGCATGGAGCAGGGGCATGTGTTCAAAACCCTGCTGGCCGAGATCGATAAAAAACAGGTCGTCTGCGCGGCTATTCCGGTGCACCACCGCGTGGACCTGAACCGGCTGGCCGCCCTGTTCGGGGGCAAGAAGGCCCGCATGCTGCCGCCAGACCGGGCAGAAGCTCTGACCGGTTTTCAGGTGGGCGGGATCAGCCCTTTTGGTGGGCATGCCACCCTGCCTGTGGTGTTTGATTCCAGCCTGTCCGGGTTGGACAGGCTGTATATCAATGGCGGCGGGCGCGGACTGGTGGTGGAACTCGCCCCTGAGGATGCACTGCGCTGCGTGCAGGGTGTTCTGGCGGAAATCAGCACGCCGCCGGGCTGAGGCGCGCTGGTGTTCAATGGACAGGCCGGGGCGGATGTTCCATGGTGGCAGGGTTACGGGAGGGTGCGCCACTCCCGCCCTGCGGGGCAGCCGCACCGAGCAAACCGTACCAAGGCCACTGATCTGGTAGGAAAAACGATGTCGCGCGCGCCTTACGCCGTTCTTCTGGCTCCGCTGTGTCTTGCCGCCTGTGCAACCAGCCCTTCGGCTCCGGTCGCACACGGACACTGGCCGGGTGCCGCGTCTTCAAACTATGGTGGCCATGTGCCGGATTTCGCCACCCGGAATTACGAGCCTTTCAACCGGCAGGATGTGGTGGCTATCGCCATGCGCGAGTGGCGGCTGTTCGGCAGCCCGGTCAATGATGACAACCCGCAGGACAGGCCCGAGCCCGAAAGTGCCGCCATCAAGCCCGAGCGCGCGCCGGGGCTGTGGCAGCGCGTGGGGGAATACTGGTGGATCGGCATGGGGCCGGACATGAAAGAGTCCGCATGGACTGGCAAGCATGACGCCAATGGCGGGCTGTTCCGGTTCGAGCAGGATGGCAGCTACGCTTGGTCGGCTGCGTTTATTTCCTATGTCATGCGTGTGGCGGGGGCGAATGACCGCTTTCCGTATTCGCCCAACCACGCCACTTATATCAATGCGGCTGCGGCCGGGCAGTCACCTGTGCTGCGGGCGCATGATCCGGCGCAATATGCTCCCCGTCCGGGTGATCTGGTATGTGTGGCGCGCGGGGCCAGCCGTTCCACGGTGCGGTTTTCCAGCCTGCCGACAGCTACGGGTTTCCGGCGCATTGCGGTTATGTGGTGGCTACAGGGCAGAGGGGACAGCCTTTTGGCCAGCAGATCAGCATTGTTGGCGGCAACATAGATGACGCCGTGGCCCTGACCCATGTGCCGGTTGACAGCAACGGTCTGCTGGCCGCGCCATCAGGCAGTTATGACCCGCGCTATCCTTGGTGCGCGGTGCTCGAGGTGGTATATGACGCCGAACAGGAACCGGATGCAGGCCAGTAATCCGGGTTTTGTTGGGTCCGTACGCAAAGACAGTATTTTCAAGGCAGAGCTGATGACCGATTGCGCCGTTTCTCCCTCTCATCCCGGCTGGAAAACTCTTTCTGCCGATATGCCCGCCGCTGTGGGGGGAACGCCGCTGGTGCTCCTGCGCCGCGCGTCAGAGGCCACGGGCTGTGAGATATACGGCAAGGCCGAGTTCATGAATCCGGGCGGGTCGGTCAAGGATCGCGCTGCGCTGGCTATTATAGAGGACGCCGAAAAGCGCGGCATTCTCAAGCCGGGTGGCACACTGGTGAAGGCACGGCGGGTAATACCGGCATCGGGCTGACGCTGGTGGCCAATGCGCGGGGTTATCGCTGCGTTATTGTCATGCCCGAAACCCAGAGCCGCGAAAAAATCGGCTTCCTGCGCATGATCGGGGCTGACCTGCGGCTGGTTCCGGCCAAGCCGTATCGCGATCCCGGCAATTATGTGCATGTTTCGCGCAGGCTGTCTGAGGAAAATGGCTGGGTGTGGGCTAACCAGTTCGATAATCTGGCCAACCGTGAAGGCCATCGCGCTACCACAGCGCAGGAAATCTGGCAGCAGATGGGCGGGCGGATCGACGCCTTTACCTGTGCGTGCGGCACCGGCGGTACGCTGGCGGGCACGGCGCTGGGCCTGCATGACGCGGCAAAGCGCGATGGAGTCAAAGCCCCGCAGATCGTGCTGGCGGACCCTGAAGGCTCGGGCCTGTATGGCTGGGTCAAAAATGGGGATCTGTCGGTTGAGGGTTCGTCCATTACCGAAGGGATTGGCCAGTCGCGTGTGACGGGTAACCTCGAAGGCGCACCGATTGACGATGCAGAACGTATTCCCGACCCCGAAGCGCTGGACGTGATTTACGGCCTGCTGGGTGAGGAAGGGCTTTCAGTCGGGGGGTCTTCGGGCATCAATGTCGCGGCGGCCATTCGTACGGCGCGCAGGCTTGGGCCGGGGCACCGGATTGTGACCATTCTGGCCGATGGCGGGGCGCGGTATGAATCCAAGCTGTTCAACCCGGCTTTCCTGCAGGAGAAAAACCTGCCGGTCGCACCTTGGCTGATGGCGGGGACCGAAGGCTGAATAGGGCCTGCTGAGCGATAGCGGATAGAAAAAGGGGCCATTGGCCCCTTTTTTGTTACCCTTGCTGCAAGCGCCTGCGCTCAGGGCAGAATGCGCTTGAGGATATGATAGGCCCGCCTGAAATAGGCCAGACCGTCGGCTTCATCGTTCGAGCGCAGGGCCTGCACCGTACCAAACAGCACGCTATGGGTGCCGACTTCGACAATCTGGCTGATAATGCAGTCAAAGCTGGCTACGGCTTCCTGCAAGGCGGGGGCACCGGTGGCAAGCGTATCCCAGTGGCCGAGGGCAAAGCGCTCTGCCATGCTGTTGGCGCTGGCGAAGTGGCCTGAAAGCTCTTCCTGCGCGGAGGACAGCACGTTCACGCACAAAGGCGCTCCAATATGGAAAGACTCGCGCGCACGGCTGGTCCGGTTCAGGCATACCAGCAGGGTGGGCGGAGTGTCCGTTACGGAACAGACCGCCGAGGCGGTAAAGCCCACGGGGTTTTCCAGAGTTCCGGTGGTGACCACGTTCACAGCTGCGCCAAGTCTGGCCATGGCATCACGATAGGCGCTGGTCTGTGGAGCCGACATCTGCTCTCCTTGTTATATCAGGGTATGTGCCCGTTACCGGTGCTGTTTTGTGCATGAAACAAGGAGGAAAGCAATGACGGAAGCTGTTCTTTCGGAGGTGGAGGGCCTTGCGGTCTCGCGGGTCGGCCATATGGGGCGGTTGGTGCTGGACCGGCCAAAGAAGCTCAACGCGTTGGATGCAGGGCTGGCACAGGGTATCAGTCGGGCGCTTGATGCCTGGCGGGATGATGACAGCGTGCAGGTGGTGCTGATTGAAAGCAGCAGCCCGCGGGCTTTTTGCGCAGGTGGAGATTTGCGGGCTATCCGCGAGGCCCTGCTGGCCCAAGGCGTTGGGCGAGCTTTCGCGCTGATGGACCAAGCTTATGACACCATGCGCCAGCTTGCTGCCTACCCCAAGCCTGTCGTGTCGTTTCTCGATGGTATTACCATGGGGGGCGGTGTGGGGCTTGGCTGTCATGTGCCGTGGCGCGTGGTGACAGAGCGCTCCGTGCTGGCCATGCCCGAAACCGGGATAGGGCTTGTGCCTGATGCTGGTGGCTCGTGGCTGCTTTCACGCACGCAGGGCCTTGCCGGGCTGCGGCTGGCCCTTACAGGAGGGCGTATGGATGGGGCGCAGGCCGTAGCCATGGGGCTGGCGGATATTCATACCCATTCAGAGGCACTGGACAGTTTGCGGGCCGCACTGGCTCACACCCTGCCAGAGCAGGTTTTTGCGTCCGTTCAGTCTGATGCGCCAGCCAAAGCGGCTGTGGCGCTTCCGCCTGAACTGGAGCAGTGCTATGCGGCCGCCACGGTTGCGGAGGTTATGGAGCGGCTACAGGCATGCGACCTGCCACAGGCCCAGCAGGATCTGGAAGACATGCGCCGTGCCAGCCCCTTTTCTCTTGAGGCCGCATGGCATGGTTGGCACCGCGCCCGACAGGTGGACACGCTGGATGCCGCGTTTGATGTGGAGCGTAGCCTTGTGCGGCTGGTGCTTGAACGCCCTGACATTGCAGAGGGTATTCGTGCCCGGCTGGTAGACCGTGATAACGCGCCGGTGTGGCAGCCTGCCCGTCTGGCGGATATTCCAGCCCCGGTATTGCAGGCGTTGCACGTATTGTAAGGCAGAAAGGGAAATAGGCCGAAAAAGCGCAACTGCGGTGTTTTTCGGCCTCCCCCGGCGGGAAGAACCAGCCGGGGGAGCACAAGCCACGGGAGAGTTCGGGAGGGCCGTGGCTTGATGGGGGCGACCGTGTTGGGCCGGCTCAGGCAGCCGCAGTCGTATAGACCACAGGGGCCGGGGCAGGGCGGCCAACCGGCAGCACATCATGGCCGAACTGGGCTTCCAGCACTTCGGCGGCGGCCAGATACACAGCAGAGAAGCCACAGAACAGGCCTTCATACCCGGCAACAATGCTCAGGCCGGGAATTTCAAGCAGTTCCGCAAGGCCCAGCATGGCGAACAGAACGACAAGTGAGCCGAAAATGACCTGATGCGCGCGGGTGGCCCGCAGCGTGCCCACAAACATGAACAGCGTGAACAGGCCCCAGAGCAGCAGGTAGCTGCCGACCATGGCCGGGGTGCTGGCCGGTACGATGCCGGTATGCGGCAGGGCAATAAGGGCTACAAGCGAAATCCAGAACGCACCGTAAGAGACGAAAGCCGTCAGCCCGAAAGTGTTGCCCGAGGGGTATTCAAGCAGGCCCGCCAGAATCTGGGCGGCTCCGCCCACCACCAGACCCATGGCCAGAATGGCCGATCCCATGGGCAGCAGGCCCGAATTGTGGAGGTTGAGCAGGATGGTGGTCAGGCCGAACCCGACAAGCCCAAGCGGGGCAGGGTTGGCTTTTTTGGGAGCAGAGTCACCTGAATGCGCCATGATATGTCTTCTTATTGATAATTGTTTCTATGACATATCTATAAAAGCGCTACGGCGTTCCAGTTCTTTAAAAACGGCTTTAAGCTGATAAAATTAAATTCATTGAGTACACTCTGTTGTTGAGGAACTTTCCTGAATTTGTATAGCCCCGTGTAAAATTTCATGGAAAAACCACATCGTTTCGAAATCGTATTTTTATCGGGGCATGATGGTCACCGCAATGACAGGTGCTCCGGACTGAGCTGAAGCGGGTTCCGCCACAGCATGGATAGGGCCATGGTGATGAAAGAACCCCGGCACAGCCAGAATGATGCTGGCCGCCTGTTCCAGACAGGACACAACGCGATCACGGTTGATGACCAGTCCTTTTTCTTCCGTGGTTATGGTTTCGATCTGGTGGGCGGCATGGCGTAGCGCCTGCGCTGTGGCGGCGGGGTTTGTGTGCAGGCTGGAAAATGCCAGCATGGCGGTTTCCAGCGCTGCGCGCGCCTGAGGGTCCAGCCCGGCATGAGTCACGTTCCAGCGTAGCCGCACGATAAGCCGCCCGAGCGAGAGCACGGTAAAGGCTGCATCCGTGTAGCCTTGGCGGTCCAGCCCCGAGGGCACAAAGGAAAGCCGCATCATCAGCCGGGAGATTTTCTGAAGCTGCATGCCCTCCCATGCAACCCATTGCATGCCCCCGCGTGTGGGGGCATTCGCCAGATGCTGCACCGCGCGAACAAGGGATGAGACGAGGCGCGCCGCATCCAGTCGGTGGTCGGCTGGCAGAATAACGCGGAACACCACCGCCAGCAGGGCACAGGCGGCAAACATGGTCATCCAGTTATTGGTCAGCTCCATATCGTCGTACACAATCGGGTTGTTGACGGAGAGCATCATTGTAAAAAACACGGCGTAACCAAAGGCGGCCAGACTGTAACGCGGGTGGAACTGAAACCACACGCCGGGCAGCAGGAACAGGCACAGCGTCAGCCATAGCAGTGGGTATCCGTCTATGCGGGGCAGGGCCAGCATGTGGCACAGAAAACCCATAGGCACAGCCAGCGCCGTGCCAGCGGCCATCATCGGGCTGGCCTTGGCGGCGGAAGGGGCGGTGGACAGCAGGCTGGAGGCCGCAACTACATAGACAATCAGCAGCGGGCCGGTGCTCCAGTGGAAAACATACCATAAAAGCCCGGCCAGCATGGCAATAAGTGTGCCGCGCGCACCGTTGCGCAGAGCGGTAGGCCAGTCGAGATAGGGCTGGATATCCGCCCCGGATTTGACCGGGGCGCGGCTTGTCAGGTTGTGCAGCGCCAGATCCATCTGCACCAGCGTGTCGCGCGTGTTGTCTAGTGCTGCCAGTACGGCGGGGGGCTGCGGTTCATGGGCCAGTCGTTCGAGTGCCTGTAGCGCTTCGCGCAGGCAGGCTGTCAGGGGGCTTGGGTCTTCCAGCCATGCGGGGTTTTCGGTCAGTTCCAGCAGGCGGGCCAGCGTGTCGGCCATCTGGGCATGAATGGCGTGGGTTTCTTGCCCGGCTTCTTCAAGGCTCAGCCAGTAGGGGTGGTAGCTGACAATCAGCCCGGTCAGACGACTGAGGGCAAGGCGCAGGTTGCGCACGCGCGCGAGCATGTCCGGGTCGTCTGTTGCGGCATATTCAACCGCGGGAGCCAGACCGGCCATATGGGCGAGCAATTTGCTGCGGCTGTCATAAACAGGCTGGGGCAGAGCGCGAAAGCTGGTCAGGCTGGCTGTGCGCTCGGCGTTTTCAAGCTGTTCCAGCGCATCGGCTGGCACAGTGGCCGTGCGGCTGCTTTCAGCCGAGTGGAACAGCCAGGCATGCCGCACCGTATCGCGGAAAGCCCCGCCCAGCCCGGTCATGACATTGCCCGGCTTGCGCGGAGAGGTAATCATGAACACGCAGGCTGTAACCACAACCCCGACCGTAACAGCCGAAAGTCTGCTCATGGCGGACAGGAAAATGCCTTCGGGCTCCGCAAAGGCGGGAGAGGCGATGATGACGATGGTATAGCCCGTCAGCACGGCAGCGTAGGCGCGGAAATAGCGAAGAAAGGTCGCTACCGCGCAGGCAATGCCGACAAACACCGCCAGCGCCATGAAATAGAGCACGGGCGACTGGATAAAGGCCGCCATGATGCCAACGCTGATGGTCGCGCCAATTAGCGTGCCGATGATACGCCACAGGCTTTTTGAAACCATGGCCCCCACGGTGGGGTTGGCCACGATCATGACCGTGGTGGCCGCACTGATGGGGGACTGGAGCTGGAACAGGAAAGCCAGAAACACCGCAATGCCAATGGACAGGAAAACCCGCCCCGCATAGGCGCTGGTTGCGAGAAAGCCTTTCCAGCGGCTTCATCGCCAAAAGGGGTCAGGCTCAGCAGGCGTGACAGCCCCGCCGACAGGCTGTGCCAGCCGGCCAGTGCGGGGAGTGCGTGCTGCGTGGCCTGCGGATCAGGGCGCATGGGTGTGCTCCTGTCCCGGGCCTGCGTGCGGGGTGGTATCAGGCAGTGGGTTTTGCAGCGCTTCGGTTGCCGGGTCCGGGCTGGCCAGCAGGGTTGTCAGGCCTGTAATCAGGGTGGCGATGGTCTCGGGGGGCAGGGCGGCGCGGTTTTCGTGTTCCAACCCGGTCGCGATCTGGTGGAACAGGGCGCATTGCGCCTGCCCGGCCTGTGTCAGCATAAGGCGTTTGGCCCGCCGGTCCTGCCTGTCTGGCTGGCGCGAGACCAGCCCCTGTTTTTCAAGCATATCCAGCACCCGTACCAGAGCCGAGCAGTCTACGTTCATGGCGCAGGCTAGATCGCTCTGGGTTGCGCCATCGGGCAGCATGGTCAGGTAGGCCAGCGGGCGCATTAGCGCCATGGTCATGCCGTGCGGGCGCAGGGCGCGGTCCAGCCGGGTGCGCCATAACGTGGCCAGCCGCATGATGCGCAGGGTCAGTTCCATGTCTGGAAAACGGGTTTCGTCCAGCGTGATGCTGGCGCGCGCTTCAGTCATGTCGGCCCCTGAGTGTTAGGATGGATATATTTGATATGAAAAATATTTAGTTATAATATATAGCCAGCCTCCACTTTTGGTCAATCACCCCTCCCTTCACACGCAGGCGACGGGCCGTGTGGGCCATATGGCGGCCCTGCTATGCCGATGTGATCAGAACGTTTTGAGTGCCCATCGCCCGCAAGACGTGCTTTGTTCGACTCCGGTGCTGAGGAAGGATGAAACATGCAGTCTTTTTCCCTGTTGCTGGTCAGGCATGCCCGTGTGCAGGTGCCGCAGGGTGTCTGCTACGGTCGTACGGATGTGGTGCTGCATCCCGGCTGGGAGAAAATAGTTTCCGGCCTGTCAGTGCTGGCGCGTGGTGTAGGCGGACGGGTGGTGCATACCTCGCCCGCGCAGCGCTGCCTGCATATGGCCCAGCGGCTTGCCTCGGCCACGGGGATGGAACTGCGGGTCGATGAGCGGCTGGCCGAGCTTGATTTCGGGCAGTGGGAAGGTAAGAGCTGGCAGGAGATCGGCCGGGCCGCACTGGACGACTGGGCAGCCAGCCCGGAGCATTTTACGCCCCCCGGTGGTGAGAGCGGGCAGGCCCTGCGCCAGCGGGTGCGGGCGTTCTGGCGGGAGATGCGCGAGGCGGGCAAGGCGGCCTGTGTTGTCTCCCACGGTGGCCCCTTGAGGGTGCTGAGCGCACTGGCCGAAGGGCATGGGCCTGACCTGCTGCGCCCCTCCATGCCGCAAGGTTCGGCGCGGCTGTGGCAGGTGACGCAGACTGTGCAGGAAGAGGCGCAGTCAGTCGCAGCGCATTCCTGACTGCTCCTGTGTGAACGCGGCTCTTTCGAGCCACATTGTGGAGCCTGACGGAAGGGGCTGCGTCAGGGCTGTGGGTGGCCTAGCGGTTGATCCAGCGGCGGCGTGCGGGGTTGCGGCGCTCCCAGCCCCGGCGTTCCAGCTCGGGGGTTGCGGCGGGTTCGCGCGCATAGCCAACGCAGAGATAGGCCACGAACTGCCAGTTGGGGTCTATGCTAAGGGTTGCGGTCACTTCTGCCGGGTTCAGAATGGAAACCCAGCCTACCCCCACACCATGGGCCGTGGCCGTCAGCCAGAAAGTATGTACAGCCATAACGGCTGACCATGTGGTGGTTTCGGGCATGGTGGCACGGCCCAGCCCACGGCCCTGAGCCGGTGCGCGGTCGCAGAAGACAGCGATATGGTGCGGCGCGTCGTCCAGCCCCGAGAGCTTGAGTGTTGCGTAGCGATGGGCGTCCTCTCCGCTGCGGCCTTCGAGTTCGCGGCTGTTGCAGCGAATGAAGTTTTGCCGGATAGCCGCGCGGCGCTCGGGGGTGTTTATGCGCACGAACCGCCATGGTTCGCTCAGCCCGACAGAGGGTGCCAGACAGGTGGCGTGGAGTAGAGTTTCAAGCAGGCCATCAGGGAGGGGCTGCGTGAGAAAGTGCCGGACATCGCGCCGCCATGTCAGGAGAGTTTCCCAATCACGCTGCGCCGCGGCGGAAAAGACAGGTGCGGTCATGCCTTATCATGCGGGGTAGCGGGATTTCCCGCAAGCGGGGCTGTATGCACGAGGGGGCTGGCCATACGGCGCGGGGTCAGAAAAACCCGGGTATCTGTGCCAGTGTGGCAAGGGTGACCAGCACCAGTGTTTCGGTCAGTACGGCGCACGCACCCAGTACATCACCCGTATAGCCGCCCAGCATCCGCAGGGCAGCTCTGGCTGTCAGCACGGCAGTCAGGGCGGCAACAAGCAGTGCGCCCAGCATGGAGGCCAGACTGGCGGCAGGCATGGGGTGTATGATGCAGCCCAGTAAGGCGGCCCCCAGCACGCAAAGCAAAGCGCCAAGCAGGGCAAGCAGAAAGGGGCGGCGGGGCAGGGGGTAGAGCATGCGGG
>NZ_BAIN01000074.1 GCF_000613285.1 Acetobacter papayae JCM 25143
CGCGCGCGGCACTGGTGGTCAGGGCGGCGTAGGCCCGCAGCGCCTTGGAGACAACGCGCTCGCGCTTGGGCTGCCAGGCATCGGCGCCCAAATCTTCCATGCGCGCCCGGCGGTCTGAAAGAACGGCATCGCTCACCGCGACACTCAGCCTGCGGGCGGGAATGTCGATTTCGATCATGTCGCCTTCTTCCACCAGTCCGATCACGCCGCCTTCCGCCGCTTCGGGGGAAATATGGCCGATGGACAGGCCCGCACTGCCGCCCGAAAAGCGACCATCGGTAATCAGGCGCAGTGCTCGGCCAGACCTTTGGATTTCAGGTAGCTGGTGGGGTAGAGCATTTCCTGCATGCCCGGCCCGCCGCGCGGCCCTTCATAGCGGATCAGCACTACGTCACCCGCCTTGATACGGTCGCCCAGAACGGCGGATACGGCGGCATCCTGACTTTCGAAAATGCGTGCCGGGCCACGGAACAGCTCAAGCCCGGCGGCAACGCCCGCGGTTTTCACAATCGCGCCGTCTTCCGCCAGATTGCCGTACAGCACGGCCAACCCGCCATCCTGATTATAGGCATGGGCGCCATCGCGGATGGCACCGGCCTGCGCATCCGTATCCAGCGTGTGGTACTGGCTGGCCTGCGAGAAGGCTTCCGTGGTGCGAACCCCGCCGGGAGAGGCGCGGAAGAATGTCTGTGCGCGTTCGGTCGGGGTTGCGCCGCGAATGTCCCACTCCGCCAGTGCCGTGGGCAGGTTGGGGGCGTGCACCATGTGCACATCGCGGTGCAGCAGGCCGAGGCGGTCAAGCTCGCCCATAATGGCGGGCACGCCGCCTGCGCGGTGCACGTCTTCCATGTGCACATCCGCGCGGGAGGGCGAAACCTTGCACAGATGCGGCACCATGCGCGACAGGCGGTCGATGTCCTTCATGGTAAAGGGCACCTCGCCCTCATGGGCGGCGGCCAGCAGGTGCAGCACCGTGTTGGTGGACCCGCCCATGGCGATATCGACCGACATGGCGTTTTCAAACGCTGCGAAGGACGCAATGGCGCGCGGCAGCACGGAGGCATCGTCCTGCTCGTAATGGCGGCGGGCGAGTTCCACAATCCGCTGTCCGGCCTGCACAAACAGGTCGCGCCGGGCGGCGTGGGTGGCCACAAGGCTACCATTGCCCGGCAGCGACAGGCCGAGCGCTTCGGTCAGGCAGTTCATGGAATTGGCGGTGAACATGCCCGAGCAGGAGCCGCAGGTGGGGCAGGCCGAGCGTTCGATCGCCAGCGAATCCGCATCGCTCACGCCCGGATTGGCCGCCGAGACCATGGAGGTCACGAGGTCCACCTTCTGCTCGATATCCGCCAGCGTGACACGCCCGGCTTCCATCGGCCCACCCGAGACAAAAATGACCGGAATGTTCAGCCGCATGGCGGCCATCAGCATGCCGGGGGTGATCTTGTCGCAGTTGGAAATACACACCAGCGCATCCGCGCAGTGCGCGTTGACCATGTATTCCACCGCATCGGCAATCAGCTCGCGCGAGGGCAGGCTATACAGCATGCCGCCATGGCCCATGGCGATCCCGTCATCCACCGCGATGGTGTTGAACTCGCGCCCGATCCCGCCTGCTTCTTCAATGGCGCTACAGACAAGCTGCCCCAGATCCTTGAGGTGAACATGCCCCGGTACAAACTGGGTGAAAGAATTGGCTACCGCGATAATGGGCTTGCCAAAATCACTGTCTTTCATGCCTGTGGCGCGCCACAGGCTGCGTGCGCCTGCCATGTTGCGCCCGTGGGTGGTGGTGCGTGATCTGTAACCGGGCATCGGGGTCTCTCTGTTCTGGTTCCATGCTTGGATGAAGGGGCGTGGATCAAGGCGGTGCAGGACCGCGCGCGGCACCATACGCCATATGAGTGCCGCTGTCAGGCCGCAGTGATGCGCGGTGGCGCAATGGTGTGGCGCCACGGTAACGCCGCGCCGTTTCCTGCCGTGTACAGCCAGCGCGATATGCGGCGGAAGACTGTGCCGGTGCGTTCTGCACCCATGCTACAGTTTTGTGATAAGCGGCAGTTTGCATCATGGCGGCAGCTTCTGCCGGTTGCAGGAGCGCAGGGCGTTCAGTATTGCTCGAACTCAAGTCCGACAGAATGCTCGGAACGGAGAGAAGATGGATATACCTGCAAGGCAAAACGCGCCTGTCAGCCCGGATCAGGCTGGCACCGCACGGAGTGGTCGCCGTACGGCGGACCCTGCGTTCCGCCTGCTTGTGACCATAACCGGCGTGGCCGTTCTGGTTGTGCTGGGGGCGATCATTGCCGTTATGGTCAATGGCGGGTGGCATGCGTTTGCCACTTTCGGGCCGGGCTTTCTGGTTTCTGATGCCTGGAACCCGGTTACACAGCATTTTGGGGCGGCGGCCCCTGTTTTCGGCACGGTGGTCAGCAGTGCGCTGGCGCTGCTGCTGGCGGTGCCGCTGGCCTTTGGCACGGCATTCTGGCTGACGGCGTTAGCACCACCCACCGTGGCTTCGGTCATTGGTATGGCAGTGCAGCTCCTCGCTGCGGTGCCCTCTATCATCTTTGGCATGTGGGGCTTTTTTGTGGTGGTGCCGGTTATCGCCCATTATGTGCAGCCCTTCCTGCACCACACATTCGGTCATGTGCCGGTGCTGTCGGTGCTGGTGGCGGGCGCACCGTTCGGCACCGGGCTGCTGACGGCAGGCTTTATCCTTGCCGTTATGATCACCCCGTCCATTACCGCTGTCATGCGCGATGTGTTTGCCTCCATGCCCGCCGTGCTGCGCGAGAGTGCCTACGGGCTGGGTGCGACCCGTTGGGAAGTCATGCGCAACGTGGTTCTGCCCTGGTCGCGCGAGGGGCTGGTGGGCGGTATCGTGCTGGGCATGGGCCGCGCCATGGGCGAAACCATGGCCGTGACCTTCGTGATCGGGGATAGCAATCATATCGGCTGGTCGCTTTTCGCCCCCGCCAACACCATTGCCTCGCTCATCGCGCTGGAATTCCCCGAAAGCCCCGCAGGCAGCCTCAAACTGGCCTCGCTGCTGGCGCTGGGAGCGATCCTGATGGCGATTTCCTTCGTAACCCTCTGGTTCTCGCGCTGGCTTCTGTCACGCGGTGAAAACACGGGACGCCGGGTATGAGCACCACCTCTCCTTCTCTCATGCGGGCGGACCGCTCGCGCGCGCTGCTCGTGCGCCGTCAGGTGGCAGACAGGCTGGCCACCGGTTTTGGCTGGGTGGCCATGGCCGTGGTGGTGTGGATGCTCGGCTCCATTCTGTGGACATTGCTGCGCAACGGCCTGCCGGGCCTGAGCGTGCATCTGTTCACCCGTTCCATGGCGCCTCCGGGGCAGGATGGCGGTCTGGCCAACGCCATTGTGGGGGATATCCTGCAAACCGGGCTGGGTGTGCTGTTGGGTGCGCCCGCCGGCCTGCTGACGGGTATTTTCCTTGCGGAATACGGGGCGGACAGCAAGCTCGCGCGCATGGTGCGCTTTGTGTCCGACATGCTGCTTTCGGCTCCCTCGATCCTGATCGGCCTGTTTATCTACATGATCATGGTCGCACCTTTCGGGCATTTCTCGGGGTTTTCGGGTGGTGTTGCGCTGGCCATTCTGGCCATGCCCATCGTGGTGCGCACGACCGAGGACATGCTGCGCCTCGTGCCGGTGTCCATGCGTGAGGCCGGGATTGCGCTGGGTGCGCCCAAGTGGCGGGTTATCCTGTTTATCTGCCTGCGCGCGGTGCGTGGCGGGGTCATGACGGGCATTCTGCTGGCGGTGGCCCGTGTGGCGGGTGAAACCGCGCCGCTGCTGTTTACATCGCTGGGTAACTCCGAGTGGTCTTTGGACATGTCGCGGCCCATGGCCAGCCTGCCGGTGGCTATCTACCAGTATGCCGGTTCGGCCTATCAGGACTGGATGGAACAGGCCTGGAGCGGCGCGCTGCTGGTGACTGTCGGGGTTCTGGTTATTAATATTGTTGTGCGGGTGGGAACCCGCGGAGGACGGACATGAATACAGGCGTCCAGGCCACGGGAAGCACGCAGGCTTCCCCCAACGGCTCGCAGGAGAGCACGCAGGCGGAGGCGCGGTTCAGTGCTGGCACCACGCAGGCTTCTACCATGCCCCTGACCGAGCAGGACGAGCATCTGACGCGGCCCGCCGCGATGGAAGTGCGCGGGCTGAACTTCTATTACGGCACGTCTCACGCGCTGCATGATATTTCCCTTCGCTTTCCCGAGCGGAGCGTTACGGGCATGATCGGGCCTTCGGGCTGTGGCAAGTCCACGCTGCTGCGTGTACTCAACCGGATGTACGACCTGTATCCCGGCCAGCGCGCCACGGGCGAGGTGCTGTTCGATAACCAGAACATTCTCGCACCGGGTGTGAACCTGAACGTCCTGCGCTCCCGCGTGGGCATGGTGTTCCAGAAACCCACCCCCTTCCCGATGTCGATTTATGACAACATCGCTTTCGGCATCAGGCTGCATGAGCGTGTCTCGCGCTCGGAAATGGATGGCCGGGTGGAGGATTCCCTGCGCCGCGTCGCCCTGTGGGCCGAAGTGCAGGACAGGCTGCACAGCTCCGCCACCGCCCTGTCCGGCGGGCAGCAGCAGCGCCTGTGTATTGCCCGCACCATTGCCGTGCGGCCGGAAGTCATTTTGCTTGATGAGCCGACAAGCGCGCTCGATCCGGTGTCCACCGCGCGTATTGAAGAACTGCTGGATGAACTCAAGGGTGAATTCACCATCGCGATCGTGACGCACAACATGCAGCAGGCTGCCCGCTGCGCTGATCAGGTGGCGTTCTTCTACATGGGCCGTCTGGTGGAAGTGGATAGCACGCCGCGCATGTTCACCGCCCCGCGTGAAAAACAGACGCAGGATTACATTACCGGCCGTTTTGGCTGATCTGCTCCCCGGTCTTGATTAGGATACCGCACCATGGTGAACGAACCGACCCATACCGTAACCCGTTACGACCAGGAGCTTGAAAGCCTGCGCGGCATTGTTGCGCGCATGGGGGGGCTGGTTGAGCGGCAGACCGCACAGGCCATTGCCGCCGTGGTGGACCAGAACGAGGATGCCGCCCGCGAACCCCCGCGGCTCGATGCCGAGGTGGACCAGCTTGAGCGTGAGGCCGAGCAGCTTGCTATCCGTATTCTCGCCCTGCGTGCGCCCATGGCGGTAGACCTGCGCCAGATTGTTGCCGTGCTGAAAATGAGCGGCGATCTTGAACGTATTGGCGATTATGCGTCCTCCATCGCGCGGCGTGCGCTCAAGGTTGAGCAGCTTGAAGGGGCTCTGTCCTTTTCCGCCCTGCGCGCCATGGGTCGTCTTGTGCAGGAAAACCTGCATAAAGCGGTGGAAGCCATGGTGGAAAACGATGCCACCCGTGCCAAGGAAGTCTGGAACGCGGATACGGAGGTGGACGAAATCTATACCTCCATGTTCCGCGAGCTGGTCACCTATATGATGGAAGACCCGCGCAATATCGGGCCGTGCATCCATCTGCTGTTCATGGCCAAGAATCTGGAGCGGATCGGCGATCACGCAACCAACATTGCCGAGCGCATCTACTACGCCGTAACGGGCGACATGCTGCCAGCCGAACGCCCGCGCGGGGGCGATGCCGCCAAGGCCATTCCGGGCTGATAATACCCGGCCATAAAGACCAGTCGTAAAACCGGAACGGGGCGCGCTTTCATGGCGCGCCCCGTTCTGTTTTGGCCTGCCCCGCGTATCGGGCGCGGGGGTTTGGTTCAGTTCTCGCTGTTGAGATACCAGCTTACTGACAGGGTGGCGGGCTTGGCCGCGAGAATACCCGCTATTTTGTGCAGGGTGTCGGGGTCATGCTCCCCCGGCAGCAGTGCAAAGCTGACACGGGTGGTGCTGTCCGAGGTTTTCAGCACTGTCATGCGGCGGATCGTGTAGCCTGAATCGGACAGGGCATCTTCCGCATCTGCCAGTATTTCGGCGGTGGCATCGGAGCGGATTTCAAGGTCAAGCGCGTAGGTGGCCTCTATGGCTTCGCTTTTGACGGGCAGGCTGTCCACGGCCCGCACCAGTGGGCGCAGCACCGTGTTGCCCGCAATAACAAAAAAGGTCAGTAGCGTGCCCTCGGCCAGCATGTCGCTGCCGCAGCAGGCCCCCACAGCGGCGGAACACCAGAGCGTTGCCGCCGTGTTCATGCCCCGGACACTCACCCCCTCCTTGATAATGGCGCCCGCCCCTAAAAACCCGATACCCGAGACCACATAGGCAATCACGCGCAGGGATTCGACATCCCCCGCCAGTCTTTGCGCCAGATCCACAAAGGCGGCTCCGCCCAGTGCCACCAGTGCATTGGTGCGGATACCGGCGGTGCGCTGGCGGTATTGCCGTTCTGCCCCGATCAGCATGCCAAAAACAAATGCCGAGAGTAGGCTGGCCGCGCTGTCACCAAAGCTGTGGAGGTCGAAGGTATGGACAAACCGCATGGAAAATCCTTGTCGGGCAATGCGCGCGAAAGCTCAGGGCCATTATGTTGAAAATGGCCCCGTGCTGGACGGGATGCGGGTCTGACCTGTCAGGACGGTCAGCACCGGGCAGGCCCGGTGAGGGGCTGCGCGGGTACTGTGTGCGGGCGGTTTGCCCTGTGTAAAGTGACGTTTTTACTGCGTGATCAGGAACAGGCTATCAGGGCTTGCTGATGTGCAGGCCCAGTTGCTGGTTGATCTGCGGTATGGAGCCCAGCGTGGCCAGCCCTGCCAGCACGGCCACAAGGGGCTGCGGCTGGGGTGGTTGCAGCACAACATGCAGCGGCTGTTTGCCCGGATTCGCCAGAAAAGCCGCAATGGCGCGGCCCTCGGGCGTGCCGGGTTGCTGGGTGGCAAGGCTGTCGAGCAGCATGGCGGGCTCATGCCCCGGGCCTGCGCAATGGCCTGAAGCGCGCGGGGCACCATGCCGTGATCCAGATAGCTCAGGTCGAGAGCGATAACCGGCATGTCCGGGCGGGGGGCCGATAGGAGCGGGGCGGAGCTTGAGTGGGCGAAAGTTCCGTTCAGGTGCAGGCGGCCCATATCGGGGGCATCCAGCGCCAGTTCCTCGACATGCAGGGTATTGGTTTGCAGGTTACGGGTTTCATTCAGCACCAGCCCCCCCGCGAAATGCGAGTAACCCAACGTGGGCAGCCAGCCCAGATTGGGCGCATCGGGCCAGAGTTCCAGCCCGCGAATGCTGACGACATCCTGCTCCGTGCTGTCGGTGCGGTTCGTATGCGCAAGAATCCGCGCAGCTTTTACCAGCGGAGCCGTGGTGGAGAGGTCGAGATTGGTAATGGTGATATCATGCGCGCCGGGCCGGGGCAGGTAAGGCGCTCCGGTGGACAGGCTGGTATAGAAGCCCGACAGGTCCATGCCATCCACGCTGACGGCTTGCGCATGCAGGTGGCGTTGGCCACCGCCCGGCCCCATGTCAGGGGGCGAATCGGTATTGACTGCGAGGTCGCGCGTTTCAAGCCGGGAGGCCAGACCCTCGCCAAAATTGTCCAGCGTGGCATCGGACGCGGCCAGATCGGTCTGCACGGGGCTGACAAAGGCCCGCAGGCGCACGGCATGGGCGTGGCCTATGCCTAATGACTGGCCGGTGTCGTCAGGCGTATCCGCCCGGACAGGCAGGGTCAGGTTTTCAATGTCGAGCTGGTCCATCTGCAGGCTGATGGCCGGGTCTGTCAGTTGAAAGCCATGAAAGGACAGCCGCCCGATCTGGGTTATGTCGTCCCCGCTCTGGCCGGGGCGCTCCAGTTCCGCCCTGTCGGCGGTGATGGTCTCAGGCCCCTGACGCAGTGTCAGGTTTGTAAAGTTCACGCTGCGGCCCAGTATGCCGGGCCTTGCCGAGGCAAAGGTGAAGGTGGCATCCGGCCCGAGCGCCTGTCTGAAGTGGTCTATGCTGGTTTCCAGCATGACGTGTTCGGCATGCCGTGTGGCAAACCAGCCCACGCTGCCCAGTATGGCGGCGCCGCCAGCCATAAGAAGAAGATGTTTCTTCAAGTGGGAACGATCCTGACAGTTCTAGCTCAGGCAGCAAGTTCTAGCCCTGATGCGGGCGGGGGGCAAGTCAGTGCACGGTAACATGTTACCTTATAAAAAATGCCTGAAAAAACCATGTGGGACGCAAAAATACTTGACGCGCACCCCGCGCCGCTCCCATAAGGCACCACCAAATTGCGTAACTGTCCAAATATGGAATCAGTCCCATGAAGACCACCCTCTCGCTGAAGCCCGCGGAGGTGACGAAGAACTGGATCCTGATCGATGCCGAAGGCCTCGCTCTGGGTCGTCTTGCCGTCATCATCGCACAGCGCCTGCGCGGCAAGCACAAGCCCCAGTTCACCCCGCATGTTGACTGCGGCGACCACGTTGTCGTCATCAACGCGGAGAAGGTTGCCCTGAGCGGTCGTAAGGCCGAGCAGAAGCTCTTTCATTACCACACCGGTTATGCCGGCGGTATCAAGACCCGCACCGTGGCACAGCGCCTGACGGGCAAGCACCCCGGTCATCTGGTCGAGAAGGCCGTTGAGCGTATGATCACCCGTGGTCCGCTCCAGCGCCAGCAGATGCGCAGCCTGCATGTCTATGCCGGTGCCGAGCACCCGCATGGTGGCCAGACACCGCAGGTGCTGGATGTTGCGGCGCTGAACCGCAAGAACGTCGTTAACGCTCAGAAAGGCTGAGTCCCATGTCTGAAACTCAGGAACGTACAGGCACGCTCGCCGATCTGAAGACCGTGGCTCCGGTAGCGGTTTCCGGTGCGCCAGTCTACGAAGTCAAGCGTGATGCCCAGGGCCGCTCTTATGCTACGGGCCGCCGTAAGGATGCCGTTGCCCGCGTGTGGATCAAGCCCGGCAAGGGTGAGATCACCGTTAACGGTCGTCCGGTTGTCGAGTATTTCGCACGCCCCGTGCTGCGTATGCTGCTGACCCAGCCCTTCCTCGTGTCCGACCGCTACAACCAGTTTGATGTAGTGTGCACGGTTACGGGTGGTGGTCTGTCCGGTCAGGCCGGTGCGGTTCGTCACGGTATCAGCCGCGCGCTGACGCACTACGAACCCGAACTGCGCAGCATCCTCAAGGCTGCTGGTTTCCTGACCCGCGATTCGCGTCAGGTTGAACGTAAGAAATACGGTCGCGCCAAGGCCCGTCGTTCTTTCCAGTTCAGCAAGCGCTGACACTGGCGGGGCCTTATGGCCCCGTGGAACGACTGCTGGAAGCCACGTGTTTTCGCGCATACGAGAAAGGCGGGTGGCCATTGGGCCATCCGCCTTTTTTGTTGGGCGCAGCTCTGGTGGAAGCCCACCGGCAGCGCTGCATGCTGCCAGTGGGTGGGGCTTTTACCCTCAGGGGGTCAGGAAAGCCCGGACATCGCGCGCGAGGGCGGTTCTGCTATCCGCGCGGGTATAGAGCATGTGCCCGCCCGTATAGACATGCAGGCCAATCCGGTTGCGGCCAACGGGCATCTGCTCTGCCACCCAGCGTGATGAGGCATACGGGCACACCAGATCGTAATAGCCGTTGGCGATGAACACCCGCAGCGTGGGGTTAAGCGCAAGCAGGCGGCGCAGGGTGGGGATAGGGCGCACCAGCGGTTCCTGACTATCCCGGTAGTCCCATGCGGCGTTTACCTTCAGGTTCAGCAGGTCGTAGCTGAGCGGGGTGCGGAAGTTCAGCGTGGTGGCAGCGTAATGCTGCATGGCGCTGCCATAGGCGCGGGTAAAGCCATCCAGCGCCGGGTCGGGGCTGGCGCCGTTATCCACCCCTTCAGGGAAGGGGTCTGCAATGGACAGGGTGGCGTCATAGAGCGAATACAGCCGTCCGCCCCGGCTGCGCACGTCATGTGCTTCAGGCTGGATACGGCCGCGCTCACGCTCCACCACATCATGCGGCAGGCCGGTATGGGCGGCCACGCTGTCATAGAAATCCGAGCGGGCCTCGCCTTCTGGCGGGGCGGCAATCAGCGTGCTGGCATAGGGGCCTAGCGCGTAGGCATAGGCGCTTTCGAGATGCGAGGCCGTGTTTTCGGGCGTTAGCTTGTGCTGGAGCGACAGGTTGGACATTTCAAGTGATGGCAGCACGAAAGCCTGCGCCAGCGTGTCGTTGGCGGTGTCCAGCAGGGTCATGTCCAGTGCAGGCGAGATCATGACAATCCCGTTGACCAGAAAATTCTGCTCCTGTGCCAGTGCATCCGCCACCTCAATGGCGCGCAGGCCGCCATAGCTTTCTCCCACAAGGTAGCGGGGGGCCTCAAGCCGTCCGTTGGTGCTGGCCCAGAGCTGAATGGCCTTGGCAAAGGCGCTGGCGTCTTTCTTCACGCTGTAGAAGGTTTCTGCCGCGTGGGCGGGGTCTGTCGGGGTAGACCAGCCCGTGCCCGGTGCGTCGATAAACACCAGATCGGCCGCGGCCAGCCAGCTATCGGGGTTGGCTTGCAGTTTGGCGCTCGCACCATCGGCGGGGTTGCCTGCGGGGAAAGCCAGAATTTCCGGCCCGGCGGCCCCCAGATGCAGGTAAGCCGTGGCGGCTCCCGGCCCACCATTGAAAAAATAGGCAACAGGGCGGCGGTCCGGTGCGGCGTCATCCTGCGTATAGGCGGTGTAGAATACGCGCGCGGTGGGTTTGCCGCTCTCGTCACGTAGGGTCAGCGTGCCTGCGCGGGCAGTATAGGCAATCTTGTGGCCGTCGAACTGGCCGGTATGGCGGGTTGTCGCATCGGCTGGCAGCAGGGCGGCGGCATTGGCAAAGCTGTCAGTGTCGCTCTTGGCGGCGCTGT
>NZ_BAIN01000073.1 GCF_000613285.1 Acetobacter papayae JCM 25143
ACAACAGCTACACGGGAGCCACCACCATTGCGCAGGGCACGCTGCAACTGGGTAATGGCGGCACCACGGGTTCGGTCGCTTCATCCGCTATTCATAACAACGGCTCCCTTGTTACGGATCGTAGCAATGCCTTGCTGCTGTCAGGGGTTATCGACGGTACGGGTAGCCTGACACAGGCTGGCACGGGCACGACCGTGCTGAGTGCGGACAATACCTACACGGGAGCCACCACCATTACGCAGGGTACGCTGCAACTGGGCAACGGCGGCACCACGGGCTCGATTGCGTCTTCATCTGCTATTCATGATAACGGCGCGCTTGTTGTGAACCGCAGCAATACGCTGATACTGGCACAGAGCATTGATGGTACGGGTAGCCTGACGCAGGCTGGCACGGGCACGACCGTACTGAGTGCGGACAACAGCTACACGGGAGCCACCACCATTGCGCAGGGCACGCTGCAACTGGGTAATGGCGGCACCACGGGTTCGGTCGCTTCATCCGCTATTCACAATAACGGTGCGCTTGTTGTGAACCGCAGCAATGCTCTGCTGCTGTCAGGGGTTATCGACGGTACGGGTAGCCTGACCCAGGCTGGCACGGGCACGACCGTGCTGAGTGCGGACAACAGCTACACGGGGGCCACCACCATTACGCAGGGCACGCTGCAACTGGGTAATGGCGGTAAAACGGGGTCTGTTGCGTCCTCGGTTATTCACAACAATGGTGCGCTTGTTGTGAACCGCAGCAATACGCTGACACTGGCACAGGTTATTGATGGCACGGGTAGCCTGACACAGGCTGGCACGGGCACGACCGTGCTGAGTGCGGACAACACCTACACAGGGGCTACCACCGTGGAGAGCGGCACATTGGATGTGGAGGGTTCCATTGCGGCTTCAGCCGTGACGGTGCTCAGTGGTAGCACGCTGGAAGGCACAGGGTCTGTTGGCAGCACGCTGATTGAAAAAGGGGCCACCCTTGCGCCTACAGGCATGACTGGCGTGCTAAGCGTGGAGGGAAACCTGGAAATGGCCGATGGTGCAACCCTGTCCGTGCATGAGGATCACCATCCTTCCGGCACGACAATGGAGGTGAACGGGCAGACATACGACCAGCTTAATTCCGGCACGGTGGTGGTAACAGGGACGACAGCTCTTTCTGGTACGCTGAATGTGAATGTCATTCCCGGAACACTCCTGAAATCACATGAATACTACACGCTAATTACGTCCGATGGTGGATTTTCTAGCAAGGCGGATACCTTGCAGAGCAACCTGACCAATCTTTACACCTTTCTTTCGCCCTCGCTGTATTACACCGACAATGATCTTGACCTGCTGATGTCGCGTAATGACGTCACTTTCTCCTCCGTGGTGGGAACCCGGAATGAGCGGGCAGTCGCGCAGGTTCTGGATAGCCTGCCTGAAAGCAATGTGCTTGTGCAGGGCATGGAAAGTCTGGATGCGGCAGAGGCACGCCAGAGCATGAATGCGGTTTCGGGCGAGGTATATGCCTCGGCCCGTACGGCGCTGATACAGGATAGCGTGTATGTCCGTCAGGCAGCGCTGGACCGTTTGGAAACAGCCGATTGTCAGGAAGGCGGCATGAGCGGGGCTATCCACACCGCGTCACTGGCGACAGGGCGCAAGGACGAAGGCTGCCTGAGCGGACAGGCCGTACTGTGGGGCGAGGCCTATGGCGGGCTCGGGCGCAATAATGGCGATGGCAACGCCGCCAGCATGCACCATTCCACCACCGGCTTTATCATGGGTCTTGATACGCCCATCATGGATGGCAAGTGGCGGATTGGTGGCCTGTTCAGCTATGGCCGTTCCATGTTCGATGTTGGGAGCGGGCGCGGGTCTTCCGGCCATAGCAACAACATTACCGTGGGGGGGTATGCTGGCACGCACTGGGGTGCACTGAGCCTGAAGCTGGGGGCTTCCTATACGTGGAACATGCTGAGCATGCAGCGTAATGTCGCGATTGCTGATTACGCCAGCCGGCAGTCCAGCAGCTATTCCGGTGGCACGGCGCAGGCGTTTGGTGAGCTTGGCTACCGTTTCCACACGGCTTACGGCACGGTCGAACCCTTTGGTAACGTGGCTTATGTCAACCTCGATACCCATGGCTATCAGGAAGAAGGGGGCGCTGCGGCCCTGCAGGGGCGTGGCACCAATACCGGGGTGACGTTCTCCACCTTCGGGGTGAAGATGTTCAAATCCGTGCAGGTCGGCAAGCTGCTGCTGCTGCCGCATGGCTCTCTGGCCTACCGGCGCGCGTTTGGTCTACTCACCCCTACAAACCACACCATGCTGGCCTCCGTAGGCAGTGGCGATATGGATGTGGCCGGGGTAGCGCTTTCGCAGGACTCCGCCGTGGTGGATGCCGGGCTGAATGTCCGGCTGACGGATAGGGTTGATGTCGGGCTGTCCTATATCGGGCAGTATGGAAACCAGTCGGTTGAAAGCGGGGCCATGGGCCGGGCACATTTCCGGTTCTAGGTGTGTATCGTGCCCCCGACGTTTCGTGCGTCGGGGGTCGCTGCCAGAGTCGCCCTTTTTAAGGGGTTGGCAGTTTTTCCATCATATCAGCACGATAGGCGAGCAGGGCCTGCGGGCTGTGCGAAAAGGCTTGTGTTCTATTTTTGTTCTGACGTAGGGATGGAGGCGAAAAAGGAGCCATCCTATGCACCAGGACAAGACCGATACGCTCGCCCTCCTGCGCGAAAAACTCTGTCGTATGGAGCCAGCCCAACCCCTTTCAGCCGACAGGCTGCCCACCGGTTTTGCGGATATTGACGCCCATCTGGGGGGTGGTCTGGCGCGGGGCTGTGTGCATGAACTGTTCAGTGCCGGGCATGACAGGGCGCAGGCGGGGCGGCCAGCCGCTTTTGCCGCGCATGTGCTGGCACAGACGACTGGCCCCGTAATCTGGGTAAGCGAAGATTATCCAGACCTGTCCGCGCCGGGTATTCGCCAGTCCGGCCTTAACCCCGGCCGCCTGCTCTGTGTCACTACCCGGCAGGGCGGGCTGGAAAACCTGTGTGAGGATGTTCTGAACGAACGCGGCGTGTGCGCGCTGGTGGCGGATATTCGCGCGCCACTTTCGCCTGCGCGGCTTCGTCGGCTCGTGCTTGCGGCGGGGCGGAGCATGTTACGGGCTTTCTGCTCCACCGGGCGGCGGCATTTGCAGCGGAACCACCCGCCAGCGCCAGCATGACCCGCTGGCGTATTGGCGGAGGGAGCGCTCTTGGCCGTGCTGATTTTGCGGCCTGGTCGCCTGTTGTGGGGCCTGAGCGCTGGTCGGTGGATCTGCTGTGGCATCGCGATGGCCCGGCAGGCCCATGGGGCATTACGCCAGCGCGTGAGGGTGGGCCTTACAGGCAGCCTATGCCGTGGGCGGGCGAGCAGCGGGCCAGAGCCTGATCCTCTTTTGTCTGATCTCGCCTGCCTGATTGGACGGCACCGCCAATGTCTGGCACCTTCATGCTGGGTGAACTGGGCCGCAGGGCCGTGCTTCAGCCACGATAGGCCGGACAGGAAAGGCGGATGACATGGGCACGAAACGGGTTCTGCTGGTGGCGGGGTGCCTGCTTGCCATGGCCGTTACCCCTGCACTGGCGCAGGATAATGAGGAAGACGGCGATTACACGGCGCTAACCAACAAAACGACAAAAACTGCCAACGCCACCTGCATCGATTACCTGAATTCCGAACATGGCGGCTATTCGGGCGATAAAATGAATGAATCCCGACAGCCTGATGAAATCACCATCGGTCTGTCCAAGGCTATCCGTGATGAATGCCAGAAGCACCCTAAAGAGCCGGTGCGCAAGGCGGTGGCTGATGTAAAGGACGCCTATGCTGCGGAACTGGCGGATATCCAGCGCAGAATGAAAAATCAGGACAGCACGCTCAAAAACAATAGCGGCACATAAGGTCAGGCTTTGCGCGTATCCGCACCGGGGGGGCATCCGGTTGCGGGGCCGGTGAGTGTTATGTTACATTATAACATAACACTCACATGGAGAGACAGGAATGAGACAGGCCTGCCCAACCCGTCAGCTCTTTGCCGTGCCGCCGCCGCTGGAGCATATCAGCCGTCCTGACTGCCCGATTGCGCAGGAACCACGCCAGATGAGCCAGCCCGTAAAGGACGCGGCGGCGCGCTGGGTCTCTCACGGGCCGGAGCTTTTTCTCAGCCGTGGCACGGTGGAAATTATCGAAACCGAATTGCAGCCTGTCATGCCTGCTGGCACGCAACCGCTGGTGGAGGACATGCTGGCCCTTGCGCGTTGTTACCAGCAGGTGGCCGGTATTCATGAACTGCGCTTCCGTCTTGAAAAAATCGACCATGACAGTTGCCGCCGCTTCCATGTCGATTACGTGCCCCTGCGCCTGTTGTGCACCTATGTTGGCCCCGGTGTTCAGTGGCGGCATGCCAGCGACCAGCTTGTGCATAAAACCCCCGCAGGCTGGCTGACCCTGCTCAAGGGCAAGCTGTACCCCGGCTGGGAGGCCGAGCGGGCGGTGCTCCATCGCTCCCCACCGCTTTCGGTTTTGAAAGCGTCCGTTACACGCCTGCTTCTGACGCTCGATTATGTGGATGCCTGCGGCACGAACTAAAGGGCTGTTTTTCCGAGGTTTTGTGCCGGGGTGGGGGTATGGTGCCGTCGGGTTTTGCCAGGCGCGGGGCTGCTCCGCCCGTGCCGGATTTGCCTTGTGGTGGGGAGCCGGTATGAATTGAAGGGCGAACCCAACCCGATTTTGCGTGAGACCCACCGATGTCCATCGCCTTTATTGATCTTGCTGCCCAGAAACGCGTTCTGGGAGATCGTATTACAGCCGCCATGGAGCGGGTGCTCGGCCATTGCGGTTTCATCAACGGGCCGGAGGTCAGGGCCTTTGAGGAGCAGCTTGCCGCGTTTTCGGGGGCGCAGCACGCAATAGGCTGCGCCAATGGCACGGATGCCCTCATGCTTGTGCTGATGGCAGAAAACATCGGGCCGGGGGATGCGGTGTTCGTGCCGTCTTTCACCTTTGTCGCCACTGCCGAGGTGGTGCCTTTTCTGGGCGCGACCCCGGTTTTTGTGGACGTGCAGGAAGAGACGTTCAACATGGACCCGCAGAGCCTTGAAGCCGCCGTGCAGACCGCGCTGCACAAGGGGCTGAAACCGCGTGCGGTTATTCCGGTCGATCTGTTCGGTCTTTCAGCCGATTACGATGCACTGGTGCCCGTGGCCAGACAGTATGGCCTGACGGTTATTGCCGATTCGGCGCAGGGTTTCGGATGTTCCTATCATGGCCGCCGGAGCGGCACGCTGGGCGACTATACAACCACGAGCTTTTTCCCCGCCAAACCGCTGGGGTGCTATGGCGATGGCGGCGCAATCCTGACGGATGATGCGGACAAGGCCGCCCTTATCCGCTCGCTGGCCGTGCATGGCACCGGTAAGGACCGGTATGACAATGTCCGTATCGGGGTCAACAGCCGACTGGATACGTTGCAGGCTGCGATCCTGAGCGAAAAACTGGCGATTTTTGAAGAGGAAATTGCCGCGCGCAACCGCATTGCGGACCGCTACGCACAGGGGCTTGCAGGTGTGGTTAAAACACCGGACGTGCCGCAGGGGCTGGTGTCCGTGTGGGCGCAATATACGGTGCGGGTCAAACACCGTAACGCCTTTGCCGAAAACATGAAGCGGCTGGGTGTGCCCACGGCCATTTACTACGCCACGCCGCTGCATGAGCAGGCAGGTTACCGGGGCTTTCCCGTTCCCGAGGCCGGGCTGCCGGTCAGCAATGTGCTGGCGCAGGATGTTATCAGCCTGCCCATGCACCCCTATCTGGACGAGCAGACACAAGACCGGATTATCGAGGCCGTTAAAGCCTCGTGCACGGATGCTGTCTGACACAGAAACCTGTCGGATAGCGTAAAAAACGGAGGGGCTTTTACGGCCCTTCCGGGGGCGGGTGCATACCGCTTGGATGTGTATAACGATCATGTTGTTATCACATGTCTGTCAGCGGCGGTTATGCCCGCCTAACCTGCTGGACAAGCAGATTGGCCATAATTATTGAATCGTTAAGGGGCTGGGTGCGTTTCTGGCCGTGGGCCGACACCCTCCCTGAAGAGACGATTCATGATGATGGATACGATTTCTGATCTTTCTGTGCTGTCTGCCCAGAGGAGCGATCCGGTTCGGGTTATCAGAACCAATGCCCGCCTCCAGCATGTAACGCAGGATAGTTTTTTCTTCTCCGGTCGGCCCGCGCGGCTGGCTATGGCCTATATCTCTCCCCATAACGATTTTCAGGCAACGGTTGGTGCGCTCCAGCGCCTTGCGGGGCAAACCCCGCTGATTGCAACCATGACTGCGGGAGAGCTGTGCACGCAGGGCGGCGCCACGCGCGAGCCGCTCTACAACGACACCCGCTCCCGGTGGATGATGTGGTGCTCCAGCTTTTCAGCCCCGAGATGGTTGAAACCGTATCCATTCATACCATCGCGCTGGATGACGGGGAGGGCTCGTCATCCACCGTGCAGCCGGATGTGCGGGTCGAGCGGATACAGGCCCAGCTTTCGCGCATTACCCTGCCTTTTGTCATCAACCCGCAGAACACACTGGCCGTGACGCTGATAGACGGGCTGGCTAAGGCGGAAAACTACTTTGCCGAAGCGCTTTACAAGGCCGAGAGTTTTCCCTGCGCGTTTATTGGTGGCTCTTCCGGCGGCACGCTCGACTTTAGCGACACAGCACTGTTCGATGGCAGGCGTGTGGTGCGTAACCATGCGGTGCTGGCGTTTCTCAAGCTCGCGCCTGATTTTGCATTCAGCATTTTCAAGACACAGAATTTCGTCAATACCGGCCGCTCCTTCATTGTTACGGAGGCGGATGCGGGTAGCCGGATGGTGCGCTCCGTTCTGGACCGGCAGAGTGTTACGGTTGTCAATATTCTCAACACCCTCGCGGCCCTGATGTCGTGCCGCAAGGAAAAAGTGTTTGAAGCGCTGGAAGATTACACCTTCGCGCTGTCTATCGAGGGTGAGCTGTATATCCGCTCCATTTCTAGCATTGATGTAGCGCAGGGCGTGGTGTCGTTCTATGCCGACATCAATGTTGGTGATGAACTGTTTTTGTTAAAAGCAAATGATTTTAACAAAACTACCCGTTCCGACCTGAACGCCTTCCTGCGTGGTAAGCCGCAGCCCGTGGGCGCTATTCTGAACGACTGCATCCTGCGACGTCTGAACAATGCCAGCCATCTGCATGATCTTGATGGTATGTGGCCCATGCCCGCGGCTGGTTTTTCGTGCTTTGGCGAGTTTTTCGGCATCAACATGAACCAGACCCTCACAGCCGCTGTGTTTTTCCGGCTGGAAGAGGGTGAGGTCTTTCATGATGAATTTATCGAGTATTTTCCGGTCTATTATGGTCGGTATTCACAGTATTTTTTGCAGACCCGCCTTAACCAGCAGAAAATCCTCAACGATATCCGCAAGGGGCTGATCGAGCGCATGGTGGATTTTATCCGCCGCACGGCGCAGAGCAGCCTTGAGCTTGAACAGATGGTGAAGCAGACCGAGGCGGTGCGCGTCACTATGGAAAGTGTGCGGGCAGAACTGCACGCACGCATGCAGAGCATGGCCAGCGACAACCAGAAAGGCGTGCTTGAGCAGGAATTCCAGAATGTTGTGCACAGAACAAAGGAACTGTTCGATATTGTGACCATTCTGGAGAAAATCTCGCTCCAGACCAACATCCTGTCGCTGAATGCGGCGGTCGAGGCCGCGCGGGTGGGTGAGCAGGGCAAGGGGTTTGCCGTGATCGCCAGCGAAGTGCGTATTCTGGCCCAGCATACCAAGGACAGTCTGGGCAAGAGTGCGCAGGCCCTGGTGGGGGTGAAAACCTCAACCGGCGTGCTGGGTGAGCATATTGAACAGTCGGAAAAAAAGCTGAGCGAGGCGCGCGATAATTACGGCGAAATCTTTGCCCGGATCGGCAGCATGTTCTCCTCTTTCGAGCAGATCAACGAAGTGATGAACTCGGTCGAGGAAATGTCGCACCAGCAGGCGCAGCTTATCCGCACGGTTGAGGATGATATCGCCCATCTGCGAAAAATCGAGCAGTAGGGCCGTATTTCCGGCCGGGAGCAATGCCCCGGCCGGAAAACGGTCAGGCCCCATAACAGGGCATGACCGGGTTAGTGAAACCAGCCGGACTCTTTCTTGACAGCCGCCTGACCTTTTAGTTCAGCGGCGTTGCCTTCTTTTTCCAGCAGGGTTTTCGTGCCGGTCGACAGGTTGCGGTTTGCATCCGCTTCCGACTGGGTAAGGTCGGTTTTGGCTTTCTGTGCGTTCAGCTTGCTGTCGATTATGTCGTTTTCACGCGATACCTGCGTTTTCTTGGACTGGATGTCCAGCGAGCGGTCCTCCAGCTCAAGAGCGCGCAGTTTGTCTTCATACGCATCATCACGCGCCTGACGGGCATCCTTGCGGGCCTGTGCTTCGGCGTTGATACGGGCCTGCGCCGCCTGACGGGCTGCCTGTGCGCGGGCCTGCGCCTGCGCCTGAGCCCGTGCGGCGGCCTGAGCCTGAGCCTGAGCCTGCATGGCCTGATAGGTATTGCGTTGCTGGGCCGCATCCACGGCGTCAATCTGATCTGTCAGCGACTGCGCCTGAACGGTGCCGGGCGCAATGGCGGGAAGCATCAGGGGCAGCAGCAGGGCGGCCCGCACAACATGTTTCATAGCAGTCATCCCTTGCGGTTTTTACCGGGTGGGGGGCAGGCGTGGTTGGGCTGGATGCGGGTTTCACCCGGTGCGGATTCAACCATCACAGCACGACCGGGCACGAACTCGCAGGCGCGGCCAACCTGAGCGGAGTTGAAGGTCTGGTTGTTCTGCTCATAGGTCAGGGACACGCCCTCAACCAGTGTCTGGCTGGCTACGAGCGAGCCAGCACCCACACCGGCTGCCGCACCGCCAACACCACCCAGAGCACCAAGCCCGGCGGAGCCGCCAACGCCAGCACCCAGTCCGGCACCAAGGCCAGCACCCAGAATACCGCCAACGATCTGGGCGGTCTGGCGGTTGCGTGCGTTGCTGACCTGCACTTTGGCGGGCAGCACGGCCAGAATGGTTACAACCTTCGCGAGCTGGCGCTGGTTGACCTGAGAGGCCGTATAGGTATCCGCCCGGTTTTCTTCACCGGGGGTGGTGCAGGCCGCCAGAGAAAGGGCAGAGGCCAGCAGAACGCCGAGTTTCGCGGAGGTTTTGATCATGGTCGATCCTTGGATCATAAAATAGTGTCCCATGCTTTTAGGGCATGCTCAGGGCATTGAAAATAATAAGAGTCTGCAGATTGACAAGCCAGATAAACATTCTGGTCTGCGGATGTTAATATTTGCCCCTTAAAGAAATATTAACAGATTATAAAAATCTAAGGGAGTCCATTTTCATTGCAGCATCTGGCCTGTGCGCTGGCCGGTTGCTTTTTTTCAGGTTCCGGCATTGGCCGTGTACCGCTCATGCAGGTCACGAACAGCCTGCACAAGCTCGCCTATATTATCATCGCAGAACGTCGCCTGCATGGCGGCCAGCGGCGCATCGGTAAAGAACGGCCAGTCCAGTGTGGCGCGCACGGTCTGCAGGGCCAGTATGGCGCGCTCATAACGGTCGATTTCGCAGGCCATGCAAGGGGCGGCAGGGTTACGAGGTTGAACAGCTCGTCTGCCACGGCGGCGGCATAAGGGCGGGCTGGGTGTGCGGTCATGCGGTCTGTCCCTCCCTTGCGCTGGAACCGTCATGAGTATGTGCGTTAAAAACGCACAAGGCGCAAGATCAAAACACCGGCAGTAGGGGCTGAGGCGCTATTTCCATGTCCATTTGCCGACAACCCGCCCGTTGATGCTGATTTCATCGAGTGTCAGCTCATAGGTGGAATAGGCGGGGTTGATGCTCATGATCCGCACGCGGCGGGGTTCTTCCATGCCGGGCAGGAGTTCAAGGCGCTTGAGCACAAGGCCGAATCCGTCCCACAGCACATAAACACCCGGCGGGGAGGGGACGCGGTGGGCCGTATCCACCAACACACGGTCTCCTGCCTGATAATCTGGCTCCATGCTGTCGCCCGCCACGCGCACGATGGCGAGGGTTTCGGGCGATTCGGCAAAGGCGCTGATATAGCCGCGCGGCAGGCTCCAGTGCTCCACGGGGCGTAGCCCGTCCTGTGGTGCGCACAGCACGGGCACACTGCCCGGCCCGGCGGAGGTCAGGACATCATATTCCGGTATGCTGACCTGCCGGGGCGAGGTGTGCGAGGTTTGCTCTTCAGGGTCAGGAGGCAGGGGGGCGGGCTGTTCGGGCAGGCTGCCGCTGGCCATGCCGCGAGGGAAACCGGGCTGCCGCACGGGGCGCCTATCTGCGAATCCGTTGGTCAGGGCCGGGTCGTTCCGCCCGTGTGGGGTCAGATTCATGCCCAGAACGGCCTCGCCCGTGGTCAGTCCCCCAAGGTTCCAGATTTCGGCGGTGGTAATGGGGGGATCTCCCCGCCCGGCGAGCAGCGGCACCATGAGCTTGACCATAGCCAGTGGCAGTTCCTCCTTTTTGTAGGAGGTTTCGTAGGTGCGGTACGAGGAGAACTTGTCTCCATACCCCAGCGCGCGCGCGAAATCGCGGATTGTATACCCCGCGCGTTCGCGCAGGCTTTCAGCCTGTCCGTGATACGAATTCTCGTCATGCGGCATTGTGTGTGAAAACGGCACATGTGTCAGTGCGGAAAAACCGCTTGATTGTTGTACGTCATTGGCGCACATAGCGTGCATATTTTACGTACGATACCGACGCCATCCTGCCGGGGTGGCGGGTTCGTAACCGCAAGGCCCCGTCATGACTGACTCTCCCCCCTGTGAAGCGCCGCCCGCCCCGATGTTGCGTTCGCCTTCCGGCTCGCTGCCGCCCCCAGCCCCCTGACCCCGGCGGATTCCGACCTGCGGGGCTTGCCCTTTATGCCACTCGATACGGTGCGGCTGCTTGATAGCGATCTCTTTGCCCTGAGCACGGGCGATGAGTTCAAGTGTGCCGTAGCTCTGTGGTGCAAGGCGTGGCAGCAGGTACCTGCCGGGAGCCTGCCTGACCATGAGCGCGTGCTGGCGCATCTGTCTGGTGCCGGAGCGGGGTGGGTGGGCGTGCGGGGCTATGGGCCGTGCATGGGTGGGTCTTGTGGTG
>NZ_BAIN01000072.1 GCF_000613285.1 Acetobacter papayae JCM 25143
GCGGGCTGTTTCCCTGAGAGAAGGGGCGGGGCGTTGTGCAAGCTGGCGCCGGACATGGCGGGGGCTCTCCATGGCTGTGCGGGTCTGATGCGGTAGCCTAGCCTTTTATACTCAATGAAAACGCATTAATTATATTAACATCACACTTTAGCGTGCTTTTGTTGAATGCCATAAGGTGGCTGGATAATCTGGCTGCATGAAACAGAACACACGCGATTTTTCTCCTGCTGTCAGGCGTGTCCGGCGGCGGGGGGTAGGCCTACTGGTAGCGGCTGGGCTGTGCCTGTCCGCCTTTGGAGCGGTGCGCGCGCAGGCCGAGCCGGAACTGATCGTGGCGGACCAGAAAGGGCAGCAGAAAGCCCTGATGGAAGCCGCCGGGGTTGACCATACAACCGGCTACCATATCCGCTGGGTGGAGTTTGATGCTGCCGCTCCCCTGTTGCAGGCCTTGGGTGCTGGCGCGGTGGATACCGGTATTGTGGGGGATGGCCCGTTTGTTTTCGCATGGGGTGCGGGGCTGGATGTAAAGGCTGTCTGGCGGGTGCCGCAGCACCAGCCGGCCGAGCCACGGCGGTTATCGCGGCGGATGGGTCGCCCATCACCACGCCCGCCCAGCTTTCGGGCAAGCGGATTGCAACCGGGCGCGGTTCTATCGGGCATTTGCTGCTGCTGCGCCTGCTGGCTACCGGGGCCATTCCAGCACCCGCGCCTGAACTTGTGTTCCTGCTGCCTGTACAGGCCAAGGCGGCTCTTGATACCGGGCGGGTCGATGCGTGGTCCACATGGGAGCCTTATGTGTCGCTGGCGGTGGTGGCCGGGCATGCGCATGTGGTGGCGGATGCGCAGGGGCTAATGCCTAATGACGGTTTTTTTGTCGCCAGTTCCACTGCACTTGCCGAAAAATCCGCGCAGTTGGCGGATTTTTATCATCGGGTTACCGATGCCTATAAATGGGGCATAGGGCATAAGGCTGATTATGTGCAGCTTTTCGCGCGCCAGACCGGCATGCCCGAGCCGGTAGCGGCAGCCGCGGCTGACAAGCTCATGGCAACGCCCGGCCCGGTTACAGCCCAGACAGTCAAGGCGGAGGAAGCTGTGGCCGAGGCGTATCGCGCAGCGGGCATGCTCGCGCGGGCGGATGGTTTTCAGGGTGCATTTGTGCAGGATTTTTCCGGCCCCTGAAAAACGGGGCCGGTTCGGCGGGGTTAAGCCCCGCCGAGTTCAGCCAGCGGCTGGCCGGGTGTGTAAACCGCAAAACCGTGTGTGCCATCGCGCTCAAGCTGCGCGACCAGACCGAACTCCCAGTCCAGATAGGCCTGCATGGCGGCGGCGGCATTGTCCGTGCTTCGTAAGGGCGTTTGTACACATCCAGCGGGGGAGAAAGCAGGCGTTCTTCCGCCAGATGTTTTTCCACTGGCAGTCCTTCGGCCTGCCAGCTGCGTGCCACCAGCCAGAACGCGTGCATGCCGTGCCTGTGTTTTCAGGGTTGCGGCGGCAATCCGTGCGGCAACGCCATCGGGCGATGTCAGCACAATATCATGCGCCTCGCGCAGGGGGGCGGGCCATGCGGAGGGCGGGAGCGACAGCACTGAAGGTGTTAGAAAAAACGCGCCGGGTATATGGGCTTTGGAAAAATCCGGCTGCTGGCCAGATCAATGAGCAAAGGTGGGTGGGGCGTGGCCAGTGCGGTGGCCAGTGCCTGCGGAGCCAGTTCTGGTGCGGGGTCGAGTGCCCGCGGGAGGCAGCGGGTTCGGCACCGTTTGTGCGAGGCAGGTCGCCCCAGTCATCCAGCACATGGACATGGCGCCAGCCGAGCTGGCGGAGCCAGTGTGCTGTCATGTGTGCCCGCACACCATCGGTGTCGGTCAGAACAAGGGTGGCATGGCGCACACCCACCCATTCATCAGTTGCCTGTATCAACTGCCCGCCCGGTGCGGAGCGGAACCCGGCTAGGTGCCCCGCCTCGTATTCGGCAGGGCTGCGGACATCCAGCCGGTAAAGCGTGCGGGTGGTGTCCGCCACCAGATCGCCAAGGGCCTGCGGGGTAATGCTTTGGACGCCTGTGGCCTGCGCCAGTGCCAGAGCCGAGCGGCGGGCCTGTTCGTGGTTTACGGCCGTGGGCGCGCCTGCGGTGCGTGTGGCACCGTGGTCCAGTTCAAACCCGGCCAGTGTCCAGCCTATGGTGCCGTTGCGCAGGGCATAGACCGGGTTGGGAATACCCGCATTGACCAGCGATTGCGCCCCAATAAGAGAGCGCGTGCGCCCCGCGCAGTTGACGATTACCGTAGTGGTGGGCGAGGGGGCCAGATCACGCACGCGCAGGGCCAGTTCGGCCCCCGGCACCGAGCGCCCCTGTGGGATGGACATGGTGGTGTATTCACTGAAGCGCCGGGCATCGAGAATAACCAGATCCTCGTTGCGGCGCAGGCGTTCATGCAGGTCCTCGGCGGGGAGGGATGGCGTGTGGCGGACATGTTCCACCAGTTCGCCAAAGGCCTTGGAGGGTACGTTGACATCAATAAACACCTCTCCTCCGCTCTGCCGCCAGCCTTCCAGCCCACCCTGCAGCAGAGAAACGGCGCTGTAGCCCAGTTCTGTCAGCAGTTCTGCGGCGCGCGGGGCCAGATCCTCGCCCGCGTCATACACGACAACCGGCACGTTTTTGCGCGGGATAAGGGCTGCAACCCGCTCCTCGATCCGGCCAAGCGGCAGGTTGACAGCAAAGAGCGGGTGCCCGGCGGCAAAGGGGGCTTCCTCGCGCACATCGAGCAGGGCGATTTCATGCCCCGCGCGCAGGGCCTCGCGCACGCCTGCGGCGTGGTGGAGGCTATTGCGGTGCGGGGTGGAAAAAGCGCGTTCATGCTGATCGCCTTTCATGGGAGCGGTCCCACAGGTTGGGGGTCTGCTGGCTGGAATAGCCGGAGATGAAGGGTTTCTCCGTTCCGGTTTGCGGGTCGTAGGTGGCGCGTGCTACGCCGCCGATATTGGCACCATAGACATGGATGGAAATGGAGGGACGGTCTTCCAGCGCATTGGCCACGCGGTGATAGTCGTTTACGCCTGGTGTCAGGGCGGCGACATCGCCGGGATCAAGAAACGTCACGTCTTCGGGCAGGAACTGGCCATCGGCTGTGCGGGTATACTGGGTTTCGCTCTCGCGCCCGCGCAGCATGCCGATAAGCCCCCAGACACGGTGATCATGCAGGGGGGTCTGCTGCCCGGGGCCCCAGACAAAACTCACGACAGAAAAACGCTCAAGCGGGTCGCAATGGAGTAGATACTGGCTGTAGCGTTCGGGGCTGGGTTGGGCGAAGGCTTCTGGCAGCCATGTATCCTGCGCCACAAGCTGGCGCAGCAGCTCCGTGCCTTCGCGTTGCAGGCGGGAGGGTTCAAGCCCGGCATCGTGCAACTGCGTGAAGCGGACAACAAAATTCCTGAGCGGGTCTGGTGTGGTCATTGGCCGGGGTACTGTCCTGTGCAAAAGGGCCTGAGTGAAATGGGGCCGGGTGCAGGAGACCATGCGCCCGGCCCGTTTGATCTGGCCTGTGGAGGGGTGGTGGGGCGAGACCTTGTTTGTTCAGGCCGCGTGGGTTGCGCCCTGTGCATCCTCACGGGCGACCAGTTCGCGCACGAGCGGGATAAGGTCGCGCCCGTATTCATAGGCATCGGGCAGGGGGTCGAACCCACGGATCAGGAAGGTGGAAATGCCAAGCCGGTAGTAATCCAGCAGGGCTTCAGCCACCTGTTCGGGTGTGCCCACCAGCGAGGTGGAATTGCCCTTGGCGCCGGTCAGTTCGGCAATGCCCGTCCACAGCCTGCGATCCAGCCTGCGGCCCTGAGCTGCGGCCGCCAGCAGGCGGCGCGAGCCTTCATTGGGGATTTCGCTCGGGCGTGCATAGCCGGTTTGCGCCTGAAGGGTGCGCGCGGTTTCCAGAATCCTGTCAGCGCGGGCCCAGGCTTCCTCTTCCGTGGCGGCAAGAATGGGGCGGAGCGAAAGCGAAAAGCGCGGCGAGCGGCCATGCCGGGCGGCCGCAGCGCGCACGCGGGCAACGGTCTGGCTTACCTGCTCATAGGTTTCGCCCCACAGGGCATAGACATCGGCATGCTGGCCCGCCACGGCAATGGCCTCTTCCGATGAGCCGCCGAAATAGACCGGAATGCCGCTCTCGCGGTACGGATGCACGCTCGCGTTAGCCCCCCGCACATCGTAAAATGCACCCTTGTAGGAAAAATGCGTGGTTTCAGACCATTCCTTGCGAACGATGTCGAGATACTCGCTGGTGCGGGCGTAGCGTTCAGCCTTGGTTGTGTGGTCGCCATCGGCCTGTAATTCCACATCACTACCGCCGGTGATGATGTGCACCGCAACGCGGCCACGGGTCAGGTGGTCAAGGGTTGCGAACTGGCGGGCGGCGATGGTGGGGGCATTGAAGCCGGGCCGGTGCGCGATCAGTAACCCAAGGTCAGGTGCTGCTGCGGCGGCATGCTGCGCGATGAGAATGCTTTCGGGCGAGTTGGAATGAAACGCCACCAGAGCACGGTCAAACCCGCCGAGTTCATGAATTTTTGCGGCGGTTTCGATATAGTGCGGGTTTACGGTGGGGCCGGTGGCGGGGATGATTTCCGAGTGGCTGCGGCTGTTGATGAAGCCGATGAATTCTACCGACATAGTGAAATTCCTAACGCACTAATATTTTATGGTAATTATAAATATAACACTTGCAAAAATGATTAAATCAAGCGAGGAATCGTCAAGCCGCACTTTGCCGCTGCTCATATGGCGTAGGGCAGCGCCCCGGCAGGAGAACAGGTTGTGTCTGATACCCCCCATGCGCCCAATGGTGTCGCGCTGCCCCAGCGCATGGCGCGCAACGTGCCCACGGAACTGCTGCGCTCCTTTGTTGCGATTGTGGAGGCGGGCTCCATGGCGCAGGCAACGGAAATGATTTTTCTTACCCAGTCCGCCCTCAGCCTGCAGATGAAACGGCTTGAGGACGTGTTGCAGCAGAAACTCTTCCGCCGTGATGGGCGGCGGCTGATCCTGACCCCCATTGGCGAGGAACTGGTCAACCATGCCCGCACCCTGCTGGCGCTGAATGACCGGATCATGCGCACTCTGGGGCAGGATCTTGAGCCAGATCCGATCTGTGTTGGTATGGTGCAGGATTTTGCCGATACACTCCTGCCCGATGTGCTGGAGCAGTTCCGGCTGGGGCACCCGCGTGCGCGGCTGGTTGTGCGGGTGGGTGGCTCTGCCGAACTGCTGGAAATGTTCGATCGCTCGCGGCTTGATCTGGTGCTGTGCCTCGGCCAGCATGGAGACCGCCCGGACGCCACGTGGGAGGTGGTGGGGCAGGACCGCATGACATGGATTGGCAGCGCGCAGAGCGCTGAATCGGCGGAGGTGCCGCTGGTTCTTCTTGAACCACCCTGCCGTTTTCGCGAGGCGGCTCTCAGGGTGCTGGGGCAGGCGCGGCGGGGTTACAGGCTGGTGATGGAAACCCCCAACCTGCCTGCCCTGCGGGCGGGTGTGCGCGGCGGCATGGGGGTGAGCTGCCGCACGCGGCGTTTTGCCATAGCCGAAGGCCTGCCGATGATTAGTGGCTCCACCCTGCCTGCCGTGCCGGGTATCGAAATCGTTCTGGTGCGCCGCAACAATCTGTCAGATGCGGCGAATGATCTGGCAAACCTGTTGGCAGCCGCAGCAGGGTCCTGATTTCTAGTCGACTTGTGGAGCGGGTTGTTGCGCCTGTGCTGCGGGCTCGGGTATGCGCTCGAAAATGAAAATGGTCTGCCCCAGACTTTCATAACCCTGTGGTGCGGGCAGGAAGGGGGCATAACGGGCTTCCTGTGCCAGCCGGTAGGGTAGCTTGTTACCAAACAGCTCGCCAAGGAAAGCGCCTTCCTGTGTACTATTCTGAGAATCCTGCAAGACACGCGGTGTTTTCAGGCCCCACTGGCTGCCTGTGTCTGCGGAATGGGGCAGATAGTCCCGTGCCCAGAAATTCGGCACGATCAGGAAACGGGGTTTACGTTCATCTATCTGTGCGAAAGGGGCTATGGATTCCGTAACACCGGGCAGGGGGTTGCGCCGTTTCAGGGCTATGGTGTCCAGCCGGGTCAGGTGCGCGTTCTGGGGCAGGCGGGGCAGGAAGGCATTGCGGCCATAGGCTTCGACCGCATCACCGGGTTGCACATGGGCGGCCATCCAGCGTTCGGCATCGTAGCGGGGGTCGTTTAGCATGGCGGCGTCCAACCCCGCGCAACGCCACAGAGCTGTTGCGGCCAGTCCTGCTAGCCCTGCCTGTGCTGCCAGCCGTAGGGCGGGGCGTCTGAGCCCCAGAAGCCACGCACAGCCCAGCCCGATATAAGGGGCGATAAAGAGCGATTGCGGCAGCAGAAAACGGTTATCCGTGCGCAGAGCCAGCATGTTGAAGAACAGCGTAAAGGACAGGGCTGCCAGTAGCGGCACCAGCCCGGCCACACGCAGGGCGGGTTGCGCGCGCGTGCTGCGCCACATCAGCACCAGTCCGGCTACGGCCAGAAGGGCTGTAACAGCGGGGTAGAAGCGCGGAAAATGCGCGATCATGTCAGCCATAAGCCGCACGCGGCCCGTTATGTCAGCCGTATAGGCCATGTAATCCTGACTGGCGGGGCCGCGCAGGAAAGCCATGCGGCGTGCAAAGCCGGAAGGTTGGTAATCGCGCCATCAACCAGCAGCAGCAGGCCCAGACTGATGGCTGCCCAGCGCAGCATGGGCAGCACAAGGGCCGGAAACCGCCGCCGGGCCGCCGGGTCAAGGGCGAGCGATAGCAGGAAAGAGGCAGGCAGGGTCAGAAGGAACACCGCATAAGCCTGATCCTTGGTGGCAATGGCGGCGGCGGCGGACAGGGCAGCCCAGCGCAGGCTGCGGATATCGCCTGCTATCAGAAAACGCATCCATGCCCACAGGCTCAGCACCGCCCAGAACAGGTATGGCCCATCCAGATTGGTCACCTGCCCGTAATAGACCAGACCGCCATCCAGCGCGCAGGCCGCCGCCGCGAGCAGTCCTGCCAGTGGTCCGGCTACAAGGCTGGTCAGCCGGTTGACCAGCAGCACTGTACCAACCGACATGAGCAGACTGAGCGCGCGTGCCGTAAACGCAAAGCTGGTCATGTAAGGCACATGGATAAACGTGCCGATAACCGCCTGCTGGCTGTAAGCCGGTGCATGGGCCAAGGCGATGCCCACCACGGGCAGGTTAAGCAGGGTGAGCCAGAGCATGTGCAGGGGCGGGTAGGTAAAAAACGAGCCCGGCACATAAGTCAGTGCCAGCCCAACCAGAAAATTGCGCGGGGCCACGCCGTCATCATCCCACCCGTCCGAGGCGGGTAGCCCCCAGCCCAGTCCGGGCAGACGCAGCACGATGGCCAGCACCACGATCCAGAACAGCGGCTTGCGCGCAGCGGTGACAAACCACTGGGCTAGCCGCCGGTTCCCGTGGGCGGGCGGTGTTGCGTGGTCTGTTGTGGCTGTGTCCGTGGGGGCGGCCGTCGGTTGTGTTTTGTTCACCAGTATGATCCAGCTTGGTCAGGGAGCGGGCAGGAGCGTGCGTGCCTTTGTTTCATCCACCTGATCCGGTGTAAAGCATTGTGCTGTCCTTGGTCCGTGCGGAAAAAGAACGGAGTCCGGTCATGATTCTCTATAACTGCCCGCCTTCGGGCAATTGTTACAAGGTCAGGCTGTTTGCCGCATTGAGCGGGCTTGAACTGAGCGTGCGTGATGTCGATCTGGCAGCGGGAGAGCAGCACCAGCCGTGGTTTGAGGCGCTCAACCCGTGGCAGCAGGTGCCCGTGCTGCACGATGGCGAGACGGTTTTGTGGGATTCACAGGCTATTCTCATCTATCTGACTGAGCGCCATCAGTTGTGGGAGTGGTGGCCACAGGAGCCGGGCGCGCGAGCGCGCGTGGCGGCGTGGCTGAGCGTGAGTGGCAACGAAATCCAGCATGGCCCGGCTGATGCACGGCTGGTGCGGGTTTTTAACGCCCCGTTGGATTACCCGCATGCCGTGCTAGCGCCGCCCGCACGCTGGAAACACTGGAAAAATGGCTGGCCGAACACCCATGGCTGGAGGCTCGCGCCCGACACTGGCGGAATGTGCGGCCTATCCCTATGTGGCGCTTGCCCCCGAGGGCGGTATTGCGCTGGACGCCTACCCGGCTGTGCGCCGGTGGCTGGCGGCTGTGGAGGCTCTGCCCGGCTATGTGGCGGTAGACGCATGACAAGGCCCCATGGCCTGCGTGCAGGCTGATGGCGATCCGGCTTTTCTGTCTGGCGTTGCCACCTGCGGCGGAAACCGCGCGCGGGGTTATTGCCTCCGGTGTGGATCTGACAGTGCCAGATTGCTGCGCGCTGCCGCCGCGTGTTCAGGTTTTATGCACCGCGCCGATGCAGGTTTTCTGCGCGTCTGACGAGGCTCCGGCTCTGGCCACCCTGCTGGAAAGTGCTGTGCAGGCGGGCAGTGTGGCCACAATACGCGGCTGTTCCGCCCTGCGTGGCCGTGATTTCGGGCAGTGGACAGGTATGGCTTTGTCCACCCTGCCAGTCGATGCCGTGCAGGCCCTGACGCAGGATGCAGATTTTACTCCGCCGGAGGGCGAAAGCTGGCGACAGTTTACCGCCCGGCTGATGTGCTGGCTGGATACGGCGGTGCCCGATGGCACGCAGGCCTTGCTGATGGCGGCCCCCTCCGTGCTGGTGGCTTTTATGCAGGGCATTGTCGCCCCCACAGCTACGGCCCCGCCTGATCTGGATATGGCTGCGGGCGCATGGCTTGCCCTGACCCGCAACTCACGCTGGCGGGTCAGGCTGCTGTAAGAAAAGGCAGGGTACGGGGTTGCGGTGTGTTATGTTGACAAGGCGCGCGTGATTCGTGTTTGTGAACCCAGTTTCCGGTTTTGTGGCCACCCTGTCGGGGGCGGCAGGCCCGTAATGATGACCGAAGGAGACCCAGTCCATGGCTACGGCAACCCTGAAACCCGCAGTGGCAGTTGCTCCCGTACCCGTTCCGCTCAAGGCCGTGGCGCCGTGGGCGGTGTTTGGCGCGCTGCTGTTTGTTGTGGTACTGTATTTTGTCGGGGCCGAGCAGGGCGCAACCGCACTGGTTTCCGGGCATGAAGTGCATGAATTCGTGCATGATGGCCGCCACCTGCTGGGCTTCCCCTGTCATTGATCCAGCATCCGCTCATGCTGTCTCCCTGCTGTAGCGTGGCCGTAGCATGATGATGGGTCGCCTTCTCTCACGCGGCATGCTTGCGGGTGTGTTCGCTGCTTTGCTGGCCTTTGTTTTTGCGCGTGTCTTTGGTGAACCGCAGGTCAATCTGGCCATTGCCTACGAGGCGGCGCAGGCCGCTCTGGCCAACGAGCCGCCCGAGCCCGAGCTGATAAGCCGGGGCGTGCAGGCGGGCTGGGGGCTGCTGACAGCCACCGTCTTGTATGGCGCGGCTTATGGCGGTGTGTTCGCCATTGTGTTCAGTTGCGTTTACGGGCGGTTTTCGCGGCTTTGCGCACGGCCTCTGGCGCTTTGGCTGGCTGTTATCTGCTGTGTTGTGGCGGTTGTTGTGCCCGGTCTCAAATACCCGCCCAACCCGCCTGCGGTGGGTGACCCCGAGACAATCGGTGTGCGCACGGCAGCGTATTTCATCATGCTGGGGCTGTCGTTCTGCTCGGCCATGATTGGTGTGGTGATTGCCCGCCATTTCGCACCCCGTCTGGGCTACTGGAATGCCAACGTGCTGGGCGTGCTGCTTTATGGCGTGCTGATAGCCGGGCTGTCGGCCTTGTTGCCTGATGTGTCTGAAGTGCCAGCGGATTTTCCTGCGCAGGTGCTGTGGCATTTCAGGGAATCCGCTCTGGGCATGCAGCTTGTGCTGTGGGCCGCGCTTGGGCTGGTGTATGGCGCGCTGGCGGAGCGGGTTCTGGAGCCAGCACGGGCCTGAGGCTCGTTTTCTGTTTTTTTGCGCGCGACCCCGGCGGCTTTGAGTGGCTTTGCTCCGGGGTGGCGGTTTTTCCGTTTTTTGATTTTCACGTAGTCGGCAGGTTTGTTTATGGCACAGCACACGCCCATTGGTCTGGATAATGCAACAACGCCCGTGCGGGCGCTGACCCATTCGGGTAATTTTCATGTTGATGAAACCCTGGGTTACGTTGTGCTGCATTACGCGCTGGCCCCGGAGGGAGACCTGCGCGGCCGCGTGCTGGGTACGGCCGAGCCTGACCGGCTTGTATTCGAACGCAGCCGCGACAAGGCCCGGATCGGGGCTGCGGATCTCGTGTTCGATGTCGGCGGGATTTATGACCCGCCCGCAGGCCGCTACGACCACCACATGCGCGACAAGCCCCTGCGCGAGGATGGCACCCCCTATAGTGCCGCGGGCCTGCTCTGGGCTGATTACGGCCGGGCGGCCATCCGTAACATCCTGTCCGCCACCATGGCGGCGGAAGGCGCACCGCTGGACGAGGCCCGGCTGAACGCCATCTGGCAGGGTGTGGACAAGGGGCTGGTGCTGCCTATCGACCTTGATGATAACGGCGTGGCCAAAATGGGCCGTCTGTCACTGGCCGAAATCGTATCCGCCTGTGGCCCCACATGGGATGCCACCGAACTGTTCGGCGCAGAGGAAGCTACCCGGCGCGAGACGGAAGGCTTTGCCAATGCCGCCGCCGCCGTTGCGGCCCATCTGGTTAATGCGGTGGAGCGCGTGCGCGCCAGCCAGAAGGCGGTTACCCGCGTGCTGGAGGCTTTTGCGCAGGCAGAAGACAAGCGCATCCTGCTGATGGAAACCGGCATGCCGACGGAAAAGGTCATTTTCGAGCATGACCTGCCGGTGGTGTATGTGGTTTCGCCCGCGCCGAGCGGGCAGTGGAATATCAAGCCGTGCCGCCCGCGCGTGGTGAGTTCGGGCAGCGCATTTCCCTGCCGGATGCCTGGGCCGGTCTGGACGGGCAGGCACTGGCCGAGGCTTCGGGCATTGCCGATGCGGTGTTCGCGCATCCTGCACGCTTTATCTGCGGGGCGGCCAGCCGCGAGGGTGCGCTGGCCATGGCCCGCCGCGCGCTGGAAATCGATGCAGCCAACAAGCAGGCGGCCTCTCCTGTAGCCTGAACGCACGCCGTTTGCGTCTTCCGCTCCCATGGGGCGGAGGGCGCTATACACGGCAGGTCGGTCGGCCTTATCATAAGCGCATGACGGCGGACGGGCTTTTTACAGGTCCGGTCAGGAGGCTGTGTGGCGGGTAGGCAGCGCGTGAAAACGCACACGGGGCAGGGCGGC
>NZ_BAIN01000071.1 GCF_000613285.1 Acetobacter papayae JCM 25143
CCCCGCAAGGACGACCCGCGTGAAGAACGCGTGAAAATGACGCGCCTGCGCCGCACCGTGGCCCGCCGCCTGAAAGAGGCGCAGGACACGGCGGCCATGCTGACCACCTTCAACGAAATCGACATGTCCGGTGTCATGGCGCTGCGGCTGAGTATCAGGACAGCTTCGTGAAGAAGCATGGCGTGAAGCTGGGCTTCATGTCCATTTTCTCTCGCGCCGTGGTTGCGGCATTGCAGGAGTTCCCTGCGATCAATGCCGAAATCGACGGTGAGGATGTCATCTACCGTGACTTCGTCAATCTCGGCATTGCCGTAGGTGGCCCCAACGGCTGGTGGTGCCGGTTATCCGCGATGCGGATCAGTTGAACTTCGCGCAGATCGAAAAGAAAATTGCCGGTTTCGGCAAGGCCGCGCGTGAAGGCACGCTGAAGCTTGATGAACTGTCCGGCGGCACCTTCTCCATCACCAATGGCGGTATTTACGGCTCGCTCCTGTCCACCCCGATCCTGAATGCACCGCAGTCCGGTATCTTGGCATGCACTCCATTCAGGAGCGCCCGGTGGCAGTGAACGGGCAGGTGGTTATCCGCCCGATGATGTATGTCGCCCTTTCCTATGATCACCGTATTGTGGATGGCAAGGAGGCTGTCAGCTTCCTGGTGCGGGTCAAGCAGAACGTGGAAGACCCGCGCCGCCTGCTGATCGAAGCCTGAGCCGTTGCGGGGGTGGCGTAGGGTTGCCCCCGCAACCGCATGCTTCTGCCAAATTCCAACGTGAGCGAGACCAGATTGATGTCAACCGAAATCAAAGTGCCAACCTTGGGGAAAGTGTGACGACCGCTACGGTTGGAAAGTGGCTGAAGCAGCCGGGCGACGCGGTGACGAAAGATGAACCGATTGTCGAACTGGAAACGGACAAGGTGAGTGTGGAAGTGCCTGCTCCCGCATCAGGCCGTCTTGCCAGTCAGGCCGTTAAGGAAGGCGACGAGGTTGAAGTGGGTGCGGTGCTGGCCGTGCTGGAAGCCGGTGCGGCTGGTGCCGCCCCCGCAGCTCCTGCCGCCAAGGCCGAAACCCCCGCAGCAGCTCCGGCTGCTGCTCCCGCTGCCGCAGCGCCTGCTGAAACCGATTACGATGTGGTGGTGATTGGTGCCGGGCCGGGTGGGTATGTGTGCGCCATTCGCGCAGCACAGCTTGGCTTCAAGGTCGCCTGCGTTGAAAAACGTGCGACACTGGGTGGCACCTGCCTGAATGTCGGGTGCATTCCTTCCAAGGCGCTGTTGCAGTCTTCTGAAAACTACCATGCAGCCGGGCATGATTTCGCAGCCCATGGCGTGCTGATCGACAGCGTTAAGCTTGATCTGGAGCGTATGCAGGCCCGCAAGGCCGAGATCGTTGGCGCCAATGTTAAAGGCGTGGAGTTCCTGTTCAAGAAAAACGGCATTACCTGGCTCAAGGGCCATGGCAAGGTCGAGGGAACGGGCCGCCTGAGCGTTGATGGCAAGCCGGTTACGGCCAAGCACATCATCATTGCCAGCGGGAGCGACAGCGCCAACCTGCCGGGTATCGAGGTGGATGAGAAAGTTATCGTGACCTCCACCGGCGCGCTGGAGCTTTCAGCTGTGCCCAAGCGCCTTGTGGTGATTGGTGGCGGCGTGATCGGGCTGGAACTGGGCAGCGTGTGGCAGCGCCTTGGGGCGGATGTTACGGTTGTTGAATTCCTCGACCGTCTGGTGCCCGGCACGGATAACGAAATTGCTACCCAGTTCCAGAAACTGCTGACCAAGCAGGGCTTCACCATGAAGCTGGGTCATAAGGTCACCAAAGCCGAAAAAACCAAAAAGGGCGTGGTGCTGAGCATCGAGCCTTCAGCCGGTGGTGCGGTGGAAACTCTCGAGGCCGATGTGGTTCTGGTTGCAGTTGGCCGTACGGCCGCCAGCAAGAACATGGGGCTGGAAGAAGCGGGAATCGCCCTCGATAACCGTGGCCGCGTTGTGGTGGACGAGCATTTCGCAACCAGCGTGCCCGGCGTTTACGCGATTGGCGATGTCATTGCTGGCCCCATGCTCGCTCACAAGGCCGAGGAAGAAGGCGTGGCGCTGGCCGAGCTGCTGGCCGGGCAGGCGGGCCATGTCAATTACGATGCCATTCCGGGCGTGATCTATACATGGCCGGAAGTTGCCTCCGTTGGCTTTACGGAAGAGCAGCTCAAGGAAAAGGGTGTGGGCTACAAGGTCGGCAAGTTCCCCTTCCTGGCCAATGGCCGCGCAAGGGCGCTGGGCATGACGGATGGTTTCGTCAAGGTTCTGGCGGAAAAGCAGACCGACCGCGTGCTGGGCGTGCATATTATCGGCCCGGCTGCTGGCGAACTGATTGCCGAAGCCACCATGGCCATCGAGTTCGGGGCCTCTGCCGAAGATATCGGCCGGGTCTGCCATGCTCACCCGACACTGAGCGAAGCCGTGAAGGAAGCCGCTCTCGGTGCTGATGGCCGGGCGATCAATATCTGATTATTTTCTTCTTGTTAGGATAAATGCCATACTCTTCCATGTCGTATGAAGACGAGAAAAGAGTATGGCATGAACCTGGCAGGCTCTCTGAGAATACGGCTTATGACAGCCGCAGGCTGCACCGTTCTGGGCATGGGGGCTCTGACCCTGCCCATGGCGGTGGCGCAGGGGGCGCCGGGTAACACAGGCGCACCCAATGCAGCCCCAACCACCCCGGTGGAGCAGCAGGATCTGGACAGTTTTCTGGCCAGTGAAGCCGCGGCGGAAGAGAGTGCTGGCCACGCAAACCCACAGGTGTTTTTCCCTGATGGTGATGTAGGGGCCGCATGGCCCACCCCCAAAAAGACAGCGCAGAAGGCCCAGCCTGCACAGGATGCAGCGCCAACCCATGCTCCCCCTGTTGCCCGGCAGGCTCTGGCGGCAGCGCCCGCCCCGGCCAGTAATGCCCCACCTGCCGCACATAAAAGCCCGGAGTTGTCACCTTTTGCGGGTGCAGCGGCAGCGGATGAGGGGCGAGAGGCTCCTGCATCCGTTGCGGCAGGTGCCGCAGCACAAGCCTCACCGGCAAGTCCAGCCGTTGCAGGAGCGCCCGTGGCAGCGGAAGATCCCTTCACAGGCTTGCAGGCCTTTGCGGAAACGGAGGATCAGGCGCGTGAGGAAGCCGTGCGCCTTGCTGCTGTTTTTAAGCATGAGGTGCCAGCGGCCCTGCCGCTATCCCCCGGTCGCAAGGAACTGATGGAGCAACTCGCACGCCAGCAACTGGAGCAGGCGGGTTATGTCATCAGCCGACCGCAGACCATGGTGGTGGTGGATCGTAACCCCGCCGTGCAGCGTCTGGCGGTGTTTCTGGCCATGCCTGCGGGGCCCGGAGGAGACGACTGGCCGCTTATAGGCAGTGCCCGTGTTTCTACCGGAACGGTAGGCCGCAAGCATTATTACATTACGCCCACAGGGGTTTTTATTAACACGGCAGACAGGCTCGGCTACCGGGCTTTAGGCACCAAAAATGAAAATGGCATCATGGGGATTGGTGTCAAAGGCATGCGGGTGTGGGATTTCGGCTGGCAGATAGCCGAAAAAGGCTGGCTCCCCAGCCGTGAAAAAGGCCCGATCCGGCTGGAGATGCACGCAACCGACCCGGTTTATCTGGAGCAGCGACTGGGCAGAACCGCCTCTGCGGGGTGTATTCGTATTCCCGCGACACTAAATGTGTTTCTGGATCGCCATGGCCTGCTTGATGCAGCGTATGAACACAAAGCCCTTGAGGATGCTCGCTTCAAGGCCCTGTTGCGTCCGGATCGTGACCCCTCGGTTGTGGCGGGGGTGAGCGTGGTGGTGGTGGATACCTCCCCCCCGAAGGAGGCGGACAAGACCGCCGCCCTGAAAGACGGTCTGGCCCATAAGCCAGCCTCGGGTTAACGGCAGGGCGCACCAGATAAAGGGCAGAAACAAAACCGGCGCGACCCAGTTAAGGGCCGCGCCGGTTTGCGCATGATCACATGGCCTGCCCGGCACAAGGCCGGGCAGGGTTTGATCAGTAGCGGTATTCTTCGTGCTTGAACGGGCCTTGCACCGGAACGCCGATATAGTCGGCCTGTTTCTGGCTCAGGGCGGTCAGCTGTGCGCCAACCTTGGCCAGATGCAGGGCGGCCACTTTCTCATCCAGCTTCTTGGGCAGGGTGTAGACCTGAACGTCGTATTTGCCTTCGGGGGCGGTCCACAGTTCGATCTGCGCCAGCGTCTGGTTGGTGAAGGACGCGGACATGACGAAGGAGGGGTGGCCCGTAGCGTTGCCAAGGTTCACCAGACGGCCTTCGGACAGGATGATCAGGCGCTTACCATCGGGGAAGACAACCTCATCCACCTGCGGCTTCACGTTATCCCATGTCAGGTTGCGCAGCGCATCGATCTGGATTTCGGAGTCGAAATGCCCGATGTTGCACACGATGGCGCGGTTTTTCATGGCGCGCATGTGGTCGATGGTGATCACGTCCACGTTGCCGGTGGCGGTCACGAAGATATCGCCGCGCGGAGCAGCGTCTTCCATGGTGACAACCTCATAGCCTTCCATCGCGGCCTGCAGGGCGCAGATGGGGTCGGCTTCCGTTACCAGAACGCGGCAGCCAGCGTTGCGTAGGGAGCAGCGGAGCCCTTGCCCACATCGCCATAGCCCGCAACAACGGCAACCTTGCCAGCCATCATCACGTCCGTGCCACGGCGGATTGCGTCCACCAGGCTTTCGCGGCAGCCATACAGGTTGTCGAACTTGGACTTGGTTACGCTGTCGTTCACGTTGATGGCGGGAACCTTCAGCGTGCCTTTTTTCTGCATTTCCCACAGGCGATGCACGCCGGTCGTGGTTTCTTCGGACAGGCCGCGCACATTGGCCAGCAGTTCGGGGTACTTGTCGTGCATCAGCACGGTCAGGTCACCACCGTCGTCCAGAATCATGTTGGGGGTCCAACCATCCGGGCCGGTGATGGTCTGCTCAATGCACCACCAGAATTCTTCCTCGGACAGGCCCTTCCAGGCGAAGACCGGGATACCGGCCGCGGCAATGGCGGCAGCAGCATGATCCTGAGTGGAGAAAATGTTGCAAGAAGACCAGCGAACCGTAGCGCCAAGAGCCGTCAGCGTCTCGATCAGCACGGCGGTCTGGATGGTCATGTGCAGACAGCCGACAATGCGCGCGCCCTTGAGCGGCTGGCTTGCGCCGTATTCTTCGCGCAGGGCCATCAGGCCGGGCATTTCACCTTCGGCGATCGAGATTTCCTTGCGGCCCCACTCAGCAAGCGAGAGGTCCTTTACCTTGTAATCAGCCATTTTGTCCTGTCTTCCTGAACTGCGTGTAGCCTTGCTATACAGACTGTGCGGTGCGGAGGCCAGATGCAACCGGCGCGGCAGAGCCGTGCAGCCCCCTTGCATCGCGGTCTGGCATGATGTTTTTTCTGCACGTCAACAGACAGGGCGCGCACTCCCTGCGGGTTTCTGCCAGTCAGACTGTGTTTTTCGGACCGTGATTTCTGGTCATACCGGGTTTGCTGCAATGGTTGTGTTTCGTTCCGTCCTGTTCAATGTCCTGTCTGTCGGGCTTACCCTGCTGATGGGGGTCGGGGCGTTGCCCATACGCTGGTTCGCGCACCGCTGGGCGCTTGAATATGCGCGGTTGTGGGCGCGGCTGGTACTGTGGCTGTTCCGCCGGGTTTGCGGGGTTACGGTGCGTGTAACCGGGCTGGAGCATCTGCCCGCATCCGGTGCCGCGCTGATAGCTTCGCAGCACCAGTCGGCTTTCGATACGCTGATCTGGATGCTGCTGCTGCCCCGGCCCTGCTATGTCATGAAAGGGGAGTTGCGGCGTATTCCCCTGCTGGGCCCGATGCTGGTGCTGACAGGCATGATGCCTATCGAGCGTGCGGCGGGCGCCAAGGCCATGCGGTTGCTGCTGGCCGAAACCGACAAGGCGGTTAAAGCCGGGCGGCAGATTGTCATCTTCCCCGAAGGCACGCGCACCCTGCCGGGCGAGCATGTGCCGCTCAAGCCGGGTATTGCGGCCATGTCTAGCCATGCGGGGCTGCCGGTTATTCCCGTGGCGACCAATTCCGGCCTGTTCTGGGGGCGTAATGCGTTTCTCAAGCGCTCCGGGGTGCTGCATGTGGCGATTGGCCCCGCGATAGGCGTTGCCAGAAGGCCCGAACTGCTCGCCGGTATTGAAAGCAGCTGGCGGGATCTGGAAAAAGACTGGGACAGTCAGGGTTGAGGCTCGTGGCGCAGCAGTGTCAGCGCTTGGAAAAACTATGCTGTTGGTAGAGGGTTTTCTGTGGATGAGGTTGTGGATTATCTGCGGCCCCATCCGGCTTGTTTGAGATCAAATTTGACAAGATTGTGTAAGCGTAGCGGTTTTTTTGGAATGACAGATTCTGTAACATTTTTTTAATTTCAGTTTGTTCTTTTAAAATAAAAGAGTTTTTTGAATAAATCTTGTTTTATTGTGCATTTGGTATGGGTTCTCAGGGCTGTGCACAAATGGCAATTCCCCTTCAAAAAGCGGGTTTGGTAAAAATCCGGTCTGTGGATAACTTTGTGTATTGCCTGCTCACACAGGCGAGAGACCGGGTTTTTTCTGGTATGTCAGAACGTGTCCTTACGGGCGCGCAGGGAGGCTAGTGTCTGGCTGTCAGGCGCGCGTAGGAACGGGTTGGTAGCGCGTTCGAGTGCAAGGGTGGAAGGTATTGTGGGCTGTGACTGCGCGCGCAGGCGGCGCACGTCGTTTACACGCTGAAGCAAGGCGGGGTTGTCTGGATCAACAGCAAGGGCAAAGCTGGCATTTGAAAGCGTGTATTCATGCCCGCAATACACCAGCGTTTCAGGCGGCAGGGCTGACAGGCGGTGCAGGCTGTCGAAAAGCTGCGTTGCGGTGCCTTCGAAAAGACGGCCACAACCAAGGCTGAACAGGGTATCACCACAGAACAGGGCAGCCGGGTCGTTGAAGAAATAGCAGATATGGCCGAGCGTATGCCCCGGCGTTGCGATGACCGTACCCGCACTGTCACCTATTGCGATGTTCTCTCCATCCGTCAGGGGAATATCCAGTTGCGGCAGGCGATGCTGGTCAGCCGCAGGGCCTGCCAGTTTCGCGCCAGTAAGTGCGCGCAGGGCCTGCGCGCCGCCAATATGGTCTGCATGGTGGTGGGTGAGCAGAATCAGGTCCAGTCTGCCGCCATAGGGGGCCAGCGCGGCTTCTACCGGAGCGCTGTCTCCGGGGTCCACCACGGCAATTGTACCCGTTGCGCGATCTTGCAGAAGCCACGCGTAATTGTCGGTAAAAAGTGGAATGCCATGGATGTCCAGACCATGGCCCTGATGGGCAGCGGGGGTAGCCTGCGGCTGGGGCTGTAACATCAAAAGGTCTCCCATAGGGAAGGGCGTCAGGGCATGGCGCTGCATGCGTGGCTTATGATAGGCAGGGTGCATGCAGTACGTCACGCAGTCGCCGGAAAGTTTTTATGGCACGCCGCAGGGCCGTGTCTGCGCGACTCTGGTGGGAGAGCGCATGCGCTGGCTCTGGCCTGATCTTCATGGTCTGCATGTGGCGGGCATGGGGTGGGCCGGTCCGTGTCTGGCCCAGCTTGATGAGGGGGGGGCCAGTATGTGGCCATTAATGGCTGGCCTACCACAACGCGCTTGGCGGCGCGGGCTGGCAGACTTTATGGCGTGCCCGCCTGCGAGGCGGAAATAACCGCCACACCGTTTCGCACCGGAGCATTTGACAGGGTTGTGCTGGTGCATGCCCTGCGCGGGCGGGATAACCCTTTGCCCGCTCTGCGTGAAGCCGCCAGAATCATGCGTGAGGATGGTCGGTTGCTGCTGGCTGTGCCCAGCCGCCTGCTGGGCTGTAGCCGCCTGCATGGCACGGCCTTTGCACAGGACAGGGCCTTTACCCGCCGTGCGGTGCGGCGGGTGCTGGCGGCTGCCATGCTGCGGGCCGAGCGGTGGGACGAACTGCTGTTCATGCCCGCATGGCTTGCCTGCCGTTCGGTCAGCGGCGGCAGGCGCATGGATGTGGCGGGCAAGGTTTTATGCCCCGGTGCTGGTGGGGTGCTGCTGGTGGAGGCCGTGCATGACCTCTACTCTGCGCGCCCGCTGCCGGTTACGGGGCTGCGGCGCTGGCTGGCGCGGGCCGTAATGCCGCAGCCGGGTGCTGCGCGCAGGATGTGATGTAAGGCTGGGTAGGCTTTGGTGTTCCGGTAGGAAGAGTTTTTGAAAAACGGAAGGGAAACGCGGTTATTTTCATCTCCTTGCTCATATGTGGTCTGCTGCTGTGTCTGGGGGCCGCTGGCCTGCTGGCCGTGGTGCCGGATGCAGCCTTCAGCCGAAGGGGAGCGGCGTTCCTTCGCTGGCGTGGCGTGGTGCAGGGTGGCTTATGGGCGGTTGTCGGGCTGCTGGCGCTGGCGGGAGCCATGGGGCGGCTGAACGGAGTGGTGTCGTGGTTTCCCCTGTTTGGTGGATGGTCCGGCTCTGCCCATGCTGGCTGTGTTGTCTTTTGCCGGAGGAGTGACAGGCACAGGGCGGCAGGGGCTGGCCTGTGTGTTGGCGGCACTCGGCCTGCTGGCCCTCTCTCCTCTGGTTTTCTGCCTTCTGGCGGGCACGGCGCTGGCCCTGCTGACCCGGCGTGGCGGGTGGGGGCTGTGCCTACCTTTTGCCGTTCTGCCTGCCTGTGTGCCTGCTGATAGCGTTTTGTCCGTGCCGCTGCTGGCGCTGAGCATTCTACAGACAGGACATGCCGTGGGGGAGCAGAAAGGCCCGGTGGCGATGGTGCCTGCTTTTATCGGTATTTTTCTGCTTGGCCGCCTTCTGGCGGAAACGGGTGCTGTGCCTTTTGTGCAGCAGGCATTGATGCTGGCCTGTGGTGGCTGGGTGGCGTGGCGTGGTGGTTTGCAGGCCCTGCGCGGCCAACAGTCATGGTGCGTGGCCTCGGGGCTGGCGGGGGCGTGGTATGGTGGAGCTGTATGGTGCTCGTACTTGCGCTGGCCTGCGCACTGGATGGTGCCGATGCGTTTGGTGCGACCTTGCGGCTGGCCATGGGGCGCCCGCTCTGGGGCTGGTGGGCTTGTTATGGCTGAGTGTTTCCATGCGCGGGCCAGACAGTGCGGGGCCGGGGTACGGAACGGAGCGGGAATGGGGCCGCTGGGCCTTGTGGGGCACAATGCTCCCGGTTTCGGCCATGCCGCCGCTGGGCGGTTTTAGTGTTTTGTGGAGCCTGTTGGTTGCGTCTGATTACTCCGTGCAGGGGGCATCGCCCGCTACGGCGCTGGGTATGGTGCTGTTTGCGGGATTTCAGATCATGGTGGCGGTTCTGTGCGCAGCGGGTCTGCTGCGTGCAGGGGCGCTCATGCGCGGTGGGTACTGGCTGAACCGGGGCCTGCCTGCCTGCCTGTGCGCAGGAGTGGCAGCGTTGCTGTCTCTAGTGCCGGGCCTGTGGCTGTCGGTGGCGGATGCGCTGGTGGTAGGGGATAGCGCGCCGGGTCTGTCGGTCTGGGGAGTGTTTACTGTGCGGCCCGCAGCGGGAGAAAGCACGCTGGTTCCTGCCTTGCTGCTGCTGGCGCTGGTTGCTGCCGCCGGGCTGGCAGCCCTGCTGGCACGGTTTATGGGGGCCTCGCTTGTACCCGTGCCTGCACGCATGGTTGTTCCATGGCGGCAGGGAGCCCCGGTTTACAGCCCCACGTCTGATGGAATGGGAGCGGGCCAGACTGAGCCGGTTCTGCCTTTTGCTCAGGCTGGGGCAATGCTCTGTGGTCTGGAAGGGGGGAGTGCCGCATGGCGTCTGCCCCGGCCTTCGGTGCTGCCTGTGCGTCTAGCGGTTCTGTCACGTTATGGGCGGCGGTGGCTGTTCCGTGGTGTGGCATGGAGCGAAAGCCACGGTATGGTGCTGCTGGTTCTGCTGCTGGGAGCAGGGTTGTTGCTGGGGCTGTTTTTGGGCGCATGACTGCGGAACTGACATGGGGGTGGGCCATTGGCTGCACTCTGGCACTTCTTGTGCAGGCTATTCTGCTGGTGCTGGCGGCTCCATGGTTTGCAGGCCTGACGGAATGGACAGCCGCCCGGCTGGAAGGGCGCTCGGCCTTGCGTATCTCGGCCCGCTGGCGCGAAATCAGGCATCAGAGCCGCAGGCCCTGCCTGCGTGAGCCCGCCATGCAGGCAGGTAGCATTGCCTGTCGTGCCGCATTGGTGCTGGCGGTTTTGTCCTGTGCATTGGTGCCAGTCTTTACCGTGTCGGCGCCGGGTTTTGTGGCACCGGGGCTTTTTCTGGTCTGCTGTGTGCTTGTGGCGGGCATGTCGCTGCTTGATCTGCCTCAGACCCTGCAGGGAGGTGTGGCGGCATGGTGGGGCTGCGCGCACCTGCTGGCCGATGGTCTGGTGCTGCCGGTGCTGGCCCCCGTAGCCCTGCTGGCGGGCACGACCCGCAGCCTGCCAGTGTTTCTGGCGGGTTTGCATGGGGCTTCTCCCATGCTGGATGGCGCGCCTTATGTGCTGGCCGGGGTGGCGGTTTTTATGGTGGTGGTGCTGGCCCCGTGGGGTGATGAGGCGCAACGGCGGATTGCCTGCCTTGCTGGCCCGGACAGGGCTCTATGGCTACTGGCTGCTGATTGCCTGAGCCTATGTTGGGTAACGCTTGCGGGCGATCTGGCTTGGGCGGGTACCTTGCCAGCCCCGCTTTGGGCGATACGCAGGACTGGCTGTCTGCCTGTGTGGTGGGGGCCGTGCTGTGGGTGGGTAAAATGCTGGCGGCGGCTGTGCTACTGGGGCTTTCGCGGCTGGTGGTGCTGACAACCCGCCGCCGGGTGCGTGTCAGGCTAGGGGTTATTTTTCTGTTCGGGCTGCTGGCGTGGCAGATGACATGGGCGGCCGCCCCCCAGCCCGTTGTGCTGGATGAAGGGGCGGCGGCTCCCGCCGTGGAGCCGCAATCCAGACAGGAGCAGGGCACGGTGCATGGAGGGCTGACATGACCCTTGCGGCTGTTCTGGCGGCACTTCTGGCCCTTGGTGTTGTGGCGCGTGGCATGGGTTTTCTGCCCGCACTGGGGCTTGTGGGCGCTGTGGCCATGCTTGTCAGTGGCCAGCCGCCACTATCGCAGGTCGGGGCTGTGCTGGCGGTGGTGCTGGGGGTGGCCCCCGGCCTGTTCCTGTCACGTTATCAGGCCGACAGTACCCCCGAAGGGCGGCAGGCTGCGCTGCCACCGTTTCTGGCGCTGGCGCTGATGGTGCTGCTGCTTCTGGCGGGGTCTCGGGTGCAGGCCGGGCAGTTTCCGGCGGGTTTGTGCGTTGGCGTGGCGGGGCTGGTAAGTGTTGCCTGTCGGCGCGGCATGGTCTGGCAATGGGCGGGGCTGCTGACCTGTGCGCAGGGCGTGCTGCTTTCGGCTGTCATGGCGGGGCGGGTTATG
>NZ_BAIN01000070.1 GCF_000613285.1 Acetobacter papayae JCM 25143
GGCTCGTGGTCGATGGCGGGCACAACCCCGGTGCGGGCGATGCGCTGGCTGGTGCGCTGCCCGGCTGGGCGGATGCACCGCTGCATATGCTGGTGGGCATGAAGCAGACCAAGGATGCCTCGGGCTTTCTTGGCCCTGTGCTGCCATTTGCCACGGGCCTGTGGGCCATTAGCGAGCCGGAGCAGCATCTGGCCCTGCCGGTGGAAGAGATCGTGCGGGCTTCGGGCGGGCGGGCGCAGGTTGGCCCCACACTGGTTCGTGCACTGGCTGATATTGCCGCGCAGGCGGTGGTGGATGGGCAGGCGCGTGGCCGGGTGCTGATCTGTGGTAGCCTGTATCTGGCGGGTGTGGCGCTCAGGCAGGATGGCTGGCGGGCCAGCTAAAGCCCGGCAGTCTACCTTGTTTCTGGCCCGTATGCCGAATCGGCGGCAATGCCGGTTTGCAAGGTAGGGAAAAAAGTGGTGCCCCCAGTAGGATTTGAACCCACGACCTACCGCTTACAAGGCGGTTGCTCTACCACTGAGCTATAAGGGCACGGCGCTTTTACGCACAGGGCGGGACTATAAGCGAAAATCCCGCTATTCCGTCAAGCCCTGTTTTTGCGCGTGCTCATGCTTTTTTGGCGGCGGGGCGTCTTGCATCGGCCCGACGGCTGGCGCAATTAGGCGTTCATGTCTGACGCACCGCAAAGATCACAGCCGACCCTGTCCCTGCATGACAGCCAGCGGCGCGCCACCGTGCCGTTTGTGCCGCTCAACCCCGAGCATGTCACGGTCTATTACTGTGGCCCCACGGTGTATGATCTGGCGCATATCGGCAACCTGCGCGCCATGCTGACAGCCGATGTGCTGGTGCGGCTGCTGCGCCACCTGTACCCGCGCGTGACCTTTGTGCGCAATATCACGGATGTGGACGACAAGATTACGGCCCGCGCCCGCGCCAATGGCGAGGATATTGCCGCCCTGACACAGCGCACCACGCAGGAATTCCATGCCGATCTCGCGGCCCTTGGCGTGCTGCCGCCCGATATCGAACCGCGCGCCACGCATAACATTGCCGAAATGCAGGCCATGATCGCCCGGCTGATCGAAAACGGTCACGCCTACGAGGCCGAGGGCCATGTGCTGTTTTCGGTTGGCTCCTTTGCCTCATACGGTGCGCTGTCAGGCCGCAACCCTGATGAGCTTGAGGCCGGTGCGCGGGTTGAGGTCGCCCCCTACAAGAAAGCGGCTGGCGATTTCGTGCTGTGGAAACCGTCCGATGCCGACCAGCCGGGTTGGGATAGTCCATGGGGCCGGGGGCGTCCGGGCTGGCATATCGAATGCTCGGCCATGTCGCACCGCTATCTGGGCGACAGCTTCGATATTCATGGCGGTGGGTCGGATCTTCTGTTCCCCCATCATGAAAACGAGCGCGCGCAGAGCCTGTGCTGCTTCCCCGGTGGGCGTTTTGCCAATTACTGGGTCCATAACGCCATGCTGCTGGTGGATGGCGAGAAAATGTCCAAGTCACTGGGTAATTTCCTGACCATTCGCGATGTGCTGGCTCAGGCCCCGGCGGAGGCCCTGCGCCTGTTGCTGCTGGGTGCGCAGTATCGCTCCACCCTCAATTACACGCAGGCCGGACTGGCCGAAGCCCGGCGCACGCTCGACCGCTTCTACCGCGCGCTGGAAGCCGGTGGCGTTACGGATGCAGCGGGTGATGCGTCAGGCGCTGCCCCCATGCCCCACGGTGTGCTGGCGGCGCTGGGTGATGACCTGAATACCCCCAAGGCCATAGCCGAATTGCACGCACTGGCCGATGCCGCCCTTGCCGGTAGCCACGAGGCAGCGGTGGCGCTGCGGCAGGGGGGCGGGCTGATGGGCCTGCTGCGCACAAGCCCCGGCGAATGGTTCCGGGGTGAGGCCAGCGAGGATGATGCCGCCATTGACGCGCTGATTACCGAGCGGTTGGCCGCGCGCAAGGCGCGTGACTTCGCCCGTGCCGATGCCCTGCGTGATGAATTGCAGGCCAAGGGTATTATACTGGAAGACACCCGAGAGTACAAGCTGGAGGCGCGCATGACCGGGCGTGACGGCGGCGCACCGCTTGAACCCATGGGCAATACACCTGTGGTTATTCTCGTGCGCCCGCAAATGGCCGAAAATGTCGGCACCACGGCGCGCGCCATGGCCAATGGCGGGCTGTTTCACATGCGGATTGTGGCCCCGCGAGATGGCTGGCCGCAGGAGCGCGCCTGGCGTGCCGCCTCAGGGGCTGACAGGATTCTGGACGCCGCCACCGTGCATGAAACGGTGGATGACGCCATAGCCGACCTGCACCATGTCTATGCCACCTGCCCGCGCCCGCGCCATGTGGTCAAAACGGTCATGACTGCGCGTGGTGGTGCGGCCGAACTGCGCGCCGCCACCCAGCGTGGGCTCAAGGTGGGGCTGATGTTCGGCCCCGAACGCGCCGGGCTGGATAACGAGGACATGGCCCGCGCGGATGCGCTGATCCGCTACCCGCTCAACCCGGCTTTCATGTCGCTCAATCTGGCGCAGGCCGTCATGATCATGGCGTATGAATGGTGGATGACCGAGGACAGCACGCCCCCTCGTGCGCTCATGACCAACGAAACCCATGTGGCCACCAAGGGCGAGCTTGAGAATTTCTTTGCCCATCTGGAGCGCGAGCTGGATGATTGCGGTTTTCTCCGCAACCCGGAAAAACGCCCCGGCATGGTGCGCAACCTGCGCCATTTCTTTACCCGTGGCGAAGTCACGGAACAGGAACTGCGCACCCTGCACGGTGTGGTGCGCGAACTGGCCCACCCGCGCAAGGCGGGCGCATAATCAGCCGTTCCGCTTAAAAAAACGGCTGTCGGCGTGTTACCGCCGACAGGGTCTTAACGGATCAGGCCAGACAGGTTGCGCGAAAGGCCTCGAACGCGCGGGCGCGGTGGCTGATCGCGTTTTTTTCGGCATCACTCATTTCGGCAAAACTGCGGGTTTCGCCTTCGGGCTGGAAAATCGGGTCATAGCCATGCCCGGCCGCTCCACGTGGCGGCCAGACGATCTCGCCTTCCACGCGGCCTTCAAAACTATGGGTCGTGCCATCGGGGAACGCCAGACACAGCACGCAGGTAAACCACGCGTTGCGCTCATCCGCGCCGATACCCTCTTCAATCCGCTGCATGGCGGCGGGAAAATCCTTGTCCGGCCCGGCCCAGCGGGCGGAATAAATGCCCGGCGCACCGCCGAGTGCTGACACGCACAGTCCCGAATCATCTGCCAGCGCAGGCAGCTTGGCCGCCTCTGCCGCAGCCTGCGCCTTGATAGCGGCATTGCCCGCAAAGCTCGTGGCGGTTTCCTCGGGTTCGGGCAGGTCCAGTTCTCCAGCGGAGAGAACGGTAATGCCAAAGGGGGCCATAAGGCTTTGAACTCGGCCAGTTTGCCCGCGTTATGGGTTGCCAGTACAAGGCGGCTGCCACGTTCGAGCCGGGGTTTGGTCATGCGGGGTCTATCCTTTGCGGGTCATGTTTTATCTGGCGCGGGTTAGGCGGCCAGTGGCAGGCTACCTGTGGCACGGTATAGGACAATCAAGAAACCCCGCAATCCGGCGGCATAACCGCAAACTGCCGGACATTGTGCTGCCTGCCGTGCGGTGTATCGGCAGGCGAGCCGAGCAGGCGGCATGAAGGAGAGCCGAAAGCGATGACGACGACGATGCGTGGCCTGCTGCCTGTCCGCCCCTCCCTGCCGCCCGGTCTGGATGCGCGCGCGGCCACCATCCTGCGCGAGGTGGTGGAGGAATACGTGGCCAGTGGCGAGCCCGTAGGCTCGCGCACCGTGGCGCGCAGGCTGGGGCTACCGCTCTCGCCTGCGACAATCCGTAATGTCATGGCCTCGCTGACAGAGGCCGGGTTGCTGTTTGCCCCCCATATTTCCGCAGGGCGTCTGCCAACAGAGGCGGGATTGCGCCTGTTTGTGGACGGGCTTTTGCAGTTCGGCGCGCTGTCGGATGAGGAGCAGAAGGTCATAGGCCAGTCGCTCGAAGCGCTGGGGCGTTCCTTGCAGGATACATTGTCGGAGGCATCGGCCTGCTGGCGGGCATGTCTGGTGCGGCGGGGCTGGTGATCGCTCCTAAGGGCGAAGGCGGGGTCAAGCATATCGAGTTCGTGGCGCTGGGTAGCAACCGCGCATTGGTGGTGCTGGTGGGGGCTGACGGCCATGTGGAAAACCGCGTGATCGAAACACCCCCCGGTATGCCGCCTTCGGCACTGGTGGAGGCCGCCAATTATCTGAACGCACGCGCCATGGGCGTCTCGTTGAGCGACCTGCGCCGCAGGGTTGCGACCGATATGGAGCAGGACAGCACGGCACTGGACAGTCTGGCGGCCGAGGTGGTGGAAAGCGGGCTGGCCATCTGGAATGGTGGCCGGGCGGAAAGTGGCGGCACGCTGATCGTGCGGGGGCAGTCACGCCTGCTGGCCGATGTGGACGGGCAGGAGCGGTTATTGGCCATCCAGTCGCTGTTTGACCGGCTGGAGGCGCAGGAAACCATGCTGCGCCTGCTCGAACTGGTGGAAAATTCCGAGGGTGTGCGCATTTTCATTGGCGCGGAAAGTGGGCTGTTCGGCACCACGGGCATGTCGGTGGTCATGGCTCCGGCCCGTAACGAGGCCAATCGCATTGTAGGAGCTATTGGGGTGATCGGTCCTACGCGGATCAATTATGGCCGCGTGGTGCCGGTGGTCGATTATACCGCCCGCCTTCTGGGCGACATGCTGGGCTGACCCAAAACCTCGGGCAGAAACAGGGCTGGGGACATGCCGCCATGAGTGATGGGCGTTATGCGGCGGGTTTGGTTTTCTGTGCGTTCAGGCGGTCTATGGTCTCGCGGTCATGGGGCTCGGGCTCGGGCCGGGCATAGACATAGCCTGTATTTCCTGACAGCCTTCGGCCCGGATCGCATCCAGATGCTCCTGCGTTTCCACCCCTTCGGCCACGGTGGTCACGCCAAGGCGGTGGCCGATATCGGCAATGGCGCGCACCACCGCAGCGCAGTCCGGGCGGGTGGTGGAATCGCGGACGAAGGAGCCGTCGATCTTGATCTTGTCGAACGGGAAACTGCGGATATGCGACAGGGAGGAATAGCCCGTGCCAAAGTCGTCCAGCGCGATATGCACGCCCATTGCCCTGAGTTGATGCAGTTCTTCCATCACGCGGGATTCGTCATTGACCAGCGCTGTTTCGGTCACTTCGATTTCCAGCCGTGTGGCGGGCAGGCCTGAGGCCTGCAGGGCGGTGCTTATCAGGCCTGCCAGTGTGCCCTGCCCAAGCTGGGCGGCGGAAATATTGACCGCCACCCGCGCCTCATCCGGCCAGGATGCGGCGTCACGGCAGGCGCGGTGCAGCACAAGCTGGCCCAGCCGTTCGATCAGGCCTGTCTGTTCAGCCACGGGAATGAAAACGGCAGGGGAAATCCAGCCCTGTTCGCTCGAATGCCAGCGGATAAGCGCTTCACGCGCGGTAACGGCGTTGGTCTGGGCGTTGACGATGGCTGATAGAATACGAACAGGCTCTCACCCGTAACCAGTGCCTCGCGCAGTTCGTTTTCAAGGCGCAGGCGATCCTGTAGGTTTTGCTCCATCGTATCGGCAAAAAACCTGAAGTCGTTCTTGCCCGCATCCTTGGCGGCGTAGAGTGCAATATCCGCGCGCGACAGCAGGGTTTCGCTATCGGTACCATGCTGTGGGCATAGCGCTATGCCCACCGATGCGCTGACACGCACATGCAGGTCTCTGGCCAGCCTGTAGGGCTCTTCCACACAGCGGATTATGGTATTGGCCAGTTCTTCGTTAAAGGCGGGGTCGTTACTTTCCGACATGATGACGAATTCATCGCCACCCAGACGGCAGATCGAAACCCGGCATCCGTTTTTACTGCGGTCATCGCACAGGGCCTGCAGGCGGCGGGCGGTCTCGCGCAGCAGGGTGTCACCCGCGCGGTGGCCGTGGGTATCATTGACCAGCTTGAACCCGTCCAGATCAATAAAAAGCAGGCTCAGTTCGGTCGAACCGGAGTGAATCCGTGCTTCCAGCAGGTCATGGAAGGTGTTGCGGTTGGCAAGGCCCGTCAGGCTGTCATAGCGCGCCAGATGCAGGATACGGTTTTCCGCCTCCACCTCCTTGGTTACGAGCGCCCATGTGAGCATGGGGCCAAGGTAGTGGCCGTTATTGTCGTTGATAGCGGAAATCTTGAGATCAAGAATTTCACTGCCCAGACTGATCCGCGCGTTGTGCGGCAGGTTATCGGGGTTGGCCAGAATACGCCGCTGGTGCTCGGGGTGGCGGTGGAAGATGTCGATACAGGTGCCGATCAGGTTTTCGGCTTTAACCGGCAAAAGGTGCTCGATGCTGCAGATCAGTTTGCGCGAGGTCGCGTTGGCGTAGTTGATGCGTAAGGAGTCGGGCTCGACCGTCATGACTGCCACGGGCATATCGTCAATCATGTGCAGCAGGCGTTTGTGTTCGCGCTCGTTGCGGTGGTCCATGAGGGCGATGTTCAGCCCGCTCAGCACGATAATGCCCGCCAGCCCCGCAGTGACCAGCGCCAGTGCGCGGAATGTTTCAGGCGATGAAAAATGCCCGGCAACGGATGAGGGTGTGATGCTGAGTGCCAGCATGCCGGTAAAGTGCAGGCTGATAATGGCCAGCATGAGCAGTGCTGTCATTATACCCGTGCGTTGCACCTGCCGCTCGCTCTCGCCCCCGACCAGAAAGGCCCCAGAGGCAAGTACCATCGCCAGCACGACGGACAGGACAAGGCAGGGTATGTTCCATTCCATGGTGCCCTGCACCCGGTAGGCCAGCATGCCAACATAATGCATGCTGGCAATGCCCACCCCCATGACCGTACCACCCACCAGCCGGACCGGAGCGCTGTTCCACCGCCACCCGGCAATGGCCAGACCGCACAGGCTGCCCGCCAGTGCGATCAGCAGCGAAAAGCCGGTCAGGCCAAGGGAAAACCCGACCGCAACCCCCGGCCTGTAGCCCAGCATGGCGATGAAATGCGTGCACCAGACAGTCGTGCCGGCAATCAGGCGGTTTTAACCAGCCAGCGGGTTTTGTGGTGGGGCGGGCTAATCAGATAGCGGTTGAAAAGTCCGGTGGTGACCCACGCGCCGCAAGCGCACAGAAGGGCCGCAACCGCAACGATTCTGATATCATGTTCATGAATGAGGGGGTGCAGAACGGCGTTCACAGGCGTGTTGTTCCAATTCAGGCGGGTTCGATCAGCGGCGGGTAGTCGAACGCCATGGCCTTTTTGCCGCGTTTCGTCCTGAGGGCGTGTGGCGCTCAGTCCGAATGTCGCCATGATTGTGGAGACAATCGGCAGGAGGGGGAAGACGCACCCGCAGGATTAATGGTAAAGAAGCCACATGACAAGCACTCCACCTTCCGGTGACACGGGCTCTTCCTCTGGCCAGGATACACAGACGGCAGATTTAGGCCGACAGCCGGACAAGGCGGCGCAGCGCAGTGGCGGGCGTGGCCTGCGGCGGCGCACCCTGCGTAAGTTCCTTGGCGCCTCGGCGGCTCTGGTGCTGGCGGGTGGGCTTGGTGGCGGCATTGTGCTGTGGGGCCAGTATCAGGGCATCATGGCCGATCTGCCTACGGTGGAGGGCCTGCGTTCCTACCAGCCGCCGGTCATGAGCCGCCTGTATGCGCAGGATGACCAGCTCGTGGCAGAACTGGCGAACGAGCGGCGCATTTTTGTGCCCTACACCGCCATACCGGATAAGGTGAAAAACGCCTTTATCGCGGCGGAAGACCAGAAATTCTGGACCCATAACGGCGTGGACCCCGCAGCCATCCTGCGCGCGGGACTGACAGACCTTACGCGCGGCAAGGGGCGGCGGCCTATCGGGGCTTCCACCATTACGCAGCAGGTGGCGCGTATCATGCTGCTGGGCACCAATGCGGTGTCGCTCAAGCGCAAGGCCAAGGAAGCGTTTCTGGCCATGCGGGTGGAGCAGGTTCTGCCCAAGGAAAAGATTCTCGAAATCTACCTCAACGAAATTTACCTCGGCAACGGGGCCTATGGCATTGGTGCCGCGGCCCAGACCTATTTCAACAAGCCGCTCGACCAGCTTGATGATGCCGAGGCCGCGTTTTTAGGGGCGCTGCCTAAATCGCCCACCAATTACAATCCCGAGCGCTTTCCCGATGCCGCGCGTGGCCGCAGGAACTGGGTGTTGGAGCGCATGGCCGATATTGGCGCGCTTACGCCTGAAGCCGCGCACACGGCCGCCGCCGAGCCATTGGATACACGCGCTTTTGTCCGGCCAGGCCCGGCCCCGGGTTCTGAATGGTTTGCCGAGCAGGTGCGCCGTGAACTGATCGAGCGCTATGGTCAGGACATGACCATGCAGGGCGGTCTGGACGTGCACACCAGTCTTGACCTGCCGCTCCAGCGCGCGGCGCAGGGTATTTTGCGGCAGGGCCTGCTGGCCTATGATCGCGCCCACCGAGGCTGGCAGGGCGCGTTGCGGACTCTGCCCGATATTGGCCCCGAAACCCCGCAGGCGGACTGGACCAAGGCCCTTGCGGCCCAGACACCCCCGGTAGGCCTTATTGATCAGTGGCGGCTGGCCGTGGTGCTGGATGCGGCCAAGGGCCGTGTAGGTTGGCTTGAAAGCAGCGTCGTGCGCCGTTCCCCGGCGGAGTCGGCCTCTCCCGCCGGTGCCGCGCAGGAGGCCCTGCTGCTCGCGCGGGATCTGACATGGGCACGGCGCAGCCACCCTTTGCATAATGGCGATGTCGTCATGGTGGAACCACAGGCAGCCGGTGGCCGCGCTGCTCTGATGCAGGTGCCGTTGGTGGAAGGGGCCGTGGTCACGCTTGATGCCCATACCGGGCGTGTTCTGGCTCTGGTGGGCGGCTGGTCCTTTCAGGCTTCGCAGTTCAACCGGGCCACGCAGGCCCTGCGCCAGCCCGGCTCCTCCTTTAAGCCCTTCGTGTATCTGACCGCCATGGAGCAGGGTATTTCTCCCTCGCAGGAGTTTGAGGATTCGCCTGTCTCTTACGGCACATGGCATCCGAACAACTACGAGAAGGACTTCTGGGGCGCGACCACCCTGCATGACGCCCTGCGAGAATCGCGCAATCTCGTCACCATCCGGTTGGCCGCGCATATCGGCATGAAATCCGTGTCTGACATGGCAATCAAACTGGGGCTGGTGGATAGCATGCCGCAGGTTCTGCCCGCAGCACTCGGGGCGGTGGAAACCACGGTGCTGAAAGAGGCCGGGGCCTATGCAACGCTGGCCTCGGGCGGGCGGCGGATCACCCCCACCCTGATTGATGACGTGCAGGACCGGCAGGGCCGGGTTCTGTGGCGCACACCGGGGCTGACACTCGCGGCCCAGCCTGCTCAGGCCGATGTACAGGGTGCCACGGATGCGGCTCCGGCCGACAAGGTGCCGGCGGATGCAACCGGCGCGCTGTCTCCGGCTACCGCAACGCCCACCGTGCCGGATGCATCGCCCACCCTGCTTTCACCTGACAGCCTGCCCATGCTGCGTGACGACAGGCCCCGTGTGGCGAGCGAGCAGAGCGCGTTCCAGATCACCACCATGTTGCAGGATGTCATCCGCCGCGGCACCGGCATGCTGGCCGGGCAGGGCATAGATGTGCCTGTGGCCGGTAAAACCGGCACCAGCCAGAATTTTAACGATGCGTGGTTTGCTGGGTATACGCCCGATACGGTTACGGTTGTCTGGTTCGGCTTCGACACGCCGCAGTCTCTCGGGCGTAATGAAACCGGCGGGGCTATTGCCGGGCCGATCTGGAACAAGGTGATGAAGGTGGCTCTGGCCGGACAGCCGCGGCTCGATTTCCCCGTGCCCCAAGGCGTTATGCTCGTACAGTATGACACCGGGCGCGGTGTGGGGATCGATGCGTTCAAGGATGGGCAGATTCCCGGCGAAAGCCTGTATCTGGCCGATGGTTCGCGTGAGCTGACAGCGGCGGATACAGGGGCTGAAAACATGCCCGATTCCGAAAGCGATATGGCCGCGACTGGCGCACCCTCTGGTGCTTCGGCCGGGGCTGGCGGCGGCGGTGGCCCGTCTGAAGGGGCTGGGCATGCGGCCCAGCCTTCTTCCGGGGGTGACATTGGCATGGGGGGCCTTTATTGAAGGCCCGCCGGGCAGCGTTGCGCCCTTTACTGACCGAACCCATGGAGACCAGGCCCCATGTCTGCCGAGACAGAAGCCCTTAACGACCAGATCAAGCAGTCCGTGGCGCTGCTGAGGAGGCATCTTTAACTGGGATGTCGCTGAAGCCCGACTGGCGGAACTGAACAACCGCGCCGAAGACCCCGACCTGTGGAATGATGCCGAGGCCGCGCAGAAACTGATGCGCGAACGCACCCTGCTGGCCAACCAGATCGAGGGTGTTCTCCAGCTTGAAACCAATGTGAGCGATACCTGCGAACTGGTCGAGCTGGCCGAAATGGAAGCGATGCCGATCTGGTGGCCGATGGTGTCGCCAGCCTGCGCGCACTGGCGGAAGAAGCCAAACGGCGCGAAATTGAAAGCCTGCTTTCGGGCGAGGCCGACAGCAATGACTGCTATCTTGAAGTCAATGCCGGGGCCGGTGGCACGGAGGCTCAGGACTGGGCCCAGATGCTGCTGCGCATGTACACGCGCTGGGCTGAGGCGCATCAGTACAAGGTCACGCTGATTGAAAGCTCCGAAGGCGAACAGGCCGGGCTGAAATCCGCTACCATTCTGGTTTCTGGCCCCAATGCTTATGGCTGGCTCAAGACCGAGGCGGGCGTGCACCGTCTGGTGCGGATTTCGCCTTTTGATGCGGCGGCCCGGCGGCAGACCTCGTTTGCCTCCGTGTGGGTCTATCCGGTGATTGACGATACGATCGAGATCGAAATCAACGATTCCGACCTTAAGGTGGATACCTTCCGTGCATCGGGTGCGGGTGGGCAGCACGTTAACAAAACGGACAGCGCCATTCGTATTACCCATATCCCCACGGGTATTGTGGTGGCCTGCCAGACCGACCGCTCGCAGCATCGTAACCGGGCAACGGCCATGCAGATGCTGCGTGCCCGTATGTACGAAGCAGAACTACAAAAGCGCGAAGCCGCTGCTGCCGCAACAGAAGCCGCCAAAACCGATATCGGCTGGGGGCACCAGATCCGCTCTTACGTTCTTGCGCCGTATCAGATGGTCAAGGACCTGCGTACAAACGTGGAAACCGGCAACCCGGATGCCGTGCTGGATGGCGGGCTGGATGTTTTCATGGCCGCCTCTCTGGCCATGCGCGTGGGCGCTACCCGTTCGGAAGCCAGCGCTTCGGCCCAGTAAGCCGGGGCGTGTACGGAACCGCCTCCGGCGGTTCCGTATGGTTACATTATATGCATATGTTGCATATGATAATTATTTTCATATATATCGGGCTTCGTCACAGGGGGCACCCTTGACATCTTCGGTTTCAGATAGCCCAATTGCATTCAGGAAAAAGACGGAAAACCGATTAATGCGTCGTCAGCGCGGGGCAGGGGCTTATGTCCATGCTGCGTGTGTATGCTTCACATATCTGCATAAATGCAGATGGTCGGTTTTTTGAGTCGTGTAGGTAGCCACGGGAGAGGGACGGGTATGGTCGACGGCGAGCGGCAGAAAAGCTCGGCAAATTACGTGTTCAGGATGGGCGGCGCCATTCTGGCCGCCATCGTGGTCGTGGTTGTTCTTCTGCATATTTTTGCGGTTATGGGGCTGATGTACGGCATGAGGGGCAGCACGTTGCCGCCCCAGCGCCATGTGCCAATCGAGACGCG
>NZ_BAIN01000069.1 GCF_000613285.1 Acetobacter papayae JCM 25143
GTGCGGGGGCAGCGGCCTGCGCGAAGGCCTGAGGTGCCTGCGCTGCAACGGCAGGCCCCGTGCCGGTGGCCTGCATCTCTGGTGCGGCATCGTTATTGACCGCGAGATGCGGCCGCTCGACCGTGGCATCAATACCCGTGGCCACAACCGAAACGCGCACGCGGCCGTTCATTTTGTCATCAATGACGGTGCCGAAAATCATGTTTGCATCTTCGGGCACTTCCTGACAGATGCGGTTGAACGCTTCTTCAGCTTCGAAGAAGGTCATGTCCTCGCCGCCGGTCACGTTCACCAGAAGGCCCTTGGCGCTGTCCATGCAGGTGTCTTCCAGCAGCGGGTTGGAAATCGCTTTTTCAGCGGCTTCCACAGCACGGTTTTCACCTTCGGCCTCGCCGGTACCCATCATGGCTTTGCCCATTTCGGCCATGACACTGCGAATATCGGCAAAGTCCAGATTGACGTAGCCGCGCTCGACCATCAGGTCGGTCACGCCGCGCACGCCCATGTTCAGCACCTCATCCGCCAGTTTGTAAGCTTCACGCAGGGTGGTGCGCTCGTTGGCGATGCGGAAAAGATTCTGGTTGGGAATGACGATCAGCGTATCAACATACTGCTGGAGTTCCTTGATCCCCTCATCGGCCACGCGCGCACGGCGCTTGCCTTCGTAGGAAAAAGGCTTGCTAACCACGCCAATGGTCAGAATGTTCCGCTCACGCGCCATACGCGCAATGACAGGAGCCGCCCCTGTGCCGGTGCCACCACCCATGCCGGTGGTGATGAACACCATATGGGCACCGTCGAGATGGCGGGCGATTTCATCCGCCGCTTCTTCTGCTGCAGCACGGCCAACTTCCGGTTTGGCGCCAGCACCCAGCCCGTGGGTAAGGTGCGGGCCAAGCTGGATGCGGTTTTCAGCCAGACTGCGGGTCAGGCTCTGTGCGTCGGTATTGGCGACAACAAATTCCACCCCCTGCAGGCTGGATGCGATCATGTTGTCAACCGCGTTCGTCCCGCCGCCGCCGACACCGATAACCGTAATCTTCGGCGAGAAGTCAGAATGTGTCTGGGGCGGGACAGTCAGGTTGAGTGTCATGGGCATCTCCCGAGAGGCAACGGGTTGGTGGTTGGGTCGGGCGGGTCTGATAAGATCCGAAAGAAAAATTTATGTGACTCTATCAGTCTTTGCGTTGCGAGATCAAACCCTCTCGCGAATAAAAGCAACAAGTTTGCGTAAAAAACCGCTGGGTGGCGCATCGCGGAATTCAACATCGCCAAAAGGACGCTCAGCACTTGCGGCCCAGAACAGCAGCCCGGCCGCCGTGGCAAACCCTGCGGCGGCGGCGGTGTTTTCGGGCAGGTTGATGATCTGCTTGGGGCGGCCCAGCCTGACAGAGCGCGTGAAGGCAGCACCCGACAGCGCCCGACACTGACCGGGGCTCCAAGAATACGCTCGGCCAGCGGGCGGATACCATCAAGCAGGGAGCCGCCACCTGTGAGCACGATCCGCCCGCTGGCGGCCATGCCAAGGCCTGCGCCATCGAGTTTTTCGCGCACGAGTTCCAGCGTTTCTTCCATGCGCGGGCGGATGATGCGGCCAAGCTGCGCGCGCGATATCTGCTCGAAATGCGGCACATCATTGCCCAGTAGCTCTACCGTCAGCAGCTCATCCTCCACATCGGTGGACAGATCAGCACTGCCGTAAACGGTTTTCAGGCGCTCCGCATTTTCTAAAGACGTGCTCAATCCACGCGCGATATCGCGTGTGACATGCAGCCCCCCTACCGCAATCTGCGCCGTGTGCAGCATCTGGCTGTCGCCAAATACGGCAAGGGATGTGGTGCCCCCGCCCATATCCACAACCGTGGTGCCCAGTTCGCGCTCATCCGCATCCAGCACGGACAGGCCGGAGGCGAGGGGGGAGGAAACCAGTGCCTCCACCTTCAGTTCCGTTCTGGCCAGCACGGTTTCAAGGTTGAGCAGCGCCGTGGTGGCGGCGTCGATGATATGCAGGCGCGCCTTGAGTGTTTCGCACACATGCCCGCGCGGGTCGGATACGCCCTCGGTATCGTCCACGGTAAAATCTATCGGCAGGGTATGAATGACCTCGCGGCCCTGCACGGATGCCTGCAGGCGTCCTTCGGTTACCACGCGGCGTATGTCCGCTTCTGTCACCACACGTCCGCCAATAGGCCAGCGGACATTGAACAGGCGGCTGGCCGGGTGCCCGCAGGAGAGGTTGACCACAACCCGGTCTATGGGGCGTTCCGCCATGGTTTCGGCCTGTGCCACGGTAGCGCGAATGGCTGCTTCGGCCTCACGCAGTTCCGTAATGGCGCCGCCTTTCACCCCTTCGGATTTGCGCCAGCCATAACCACTCACCCGCAGGCACCATTGGGCTCACCCCGGCCGATCAGGCAGGTGATCTTGCTGGAGCCAATATCCAGCACCGCCGTATAGCCGCTGCGCCAAGCGTGGGCGCGCCGGCTTTTGTCAGCCGGTGGTGGCAGCGGCAGGGGCGCGCGCGTGTTGCTGGTGCCCGGACCTGACCGCTCTCAACCCGGCGTGGAGGCGTGCCGGTGGTGGGGAGGGCGCTATGCACCAGGTCAGTCATTAGGTTGGGTCTCCATGGCGGGGCTGGTGGGGTATCAATGGGCAGAAGGCGAGGGCAGTGCGCCCCTGGAGGAGCCGGTGTTCGAGGTGCTGGAAGTTTCCGCCGGGGCAGGAGCGGGAAGCTCACGGATGGTCAGTCGGTCGGGCAGGCGCATATCAATCAGCACGACAGGACGATCCAGTAGGCGGGTGGATGCCTGAAAAGCAGCCAGCCGGTGAATGGCCGGGGCTTCCTCGCTTTCAGGCAGGAGTACGGTTGCGCCATCGCGCAGGCTCAGGTTCCAGCGCCGGTCGCTAACCCGCACAGCGGCTGTAACGCGGCTGCGCACCTCGGTTCCTGCAACAATGTGTCGATCAGCCGGAGGCCGCGATATTGGCACCGTCGCCCACCACCAGCGGCAGATGCGTGAACGCGGCGGCATCCTTGGTACTGCCATCCTGCCCTGGTACGGGTTTGCCCTGTCGGTCTATGAGTTCGAAATGTCCCTGGTGTTGCCACACCGCATAAGGCGGGCGCTCGACAAGGGTGACTTCGATCTCGCCTGAGAGGTGCCGCGCCACGCTGGCATGGTCAACAAACGGTAGTGCATTCAGCCGCTCGCGCGCGCCCGAGACGCTGAAATTGAGGATGGGCGCGCCCACCCGTGTGTTCAGGGCCTGCAGGATAACGCTTTCATCTGTCAGGTTGGCCCCAGCGATATTGATGGCCGTAACCCGCAGGGTATTGGTGCCCATGAGCTGGTCGCGCAGTGGCGTAATGCGCTCCTGCACGGCCGGTATTCCCAAAGCATACCACCCGGCTCCAGCCAGTGCGCCGATAAAAACAAGCCCCATCAATGGTCGCAGCAGGCGCTTTTGCCGCCGTAAAAACAGCTTCAGGCGCGAGGGACGATCAGGCGGGGGGACAGTTCTCATCGACGGCAGGCGGCCTGTTCCACAAGCCATCCGCAGAGTTCAGCATAGCTGATACCGCAATAGGCGGCCTGTTCTGGCAGGAGCGATGTGGGGGTCATGCCGGGCTGGGTGTTGACCTCCAGCAGCACAAGGCGGGGGGTGCCGGGCTGTGTGTCATCCAGCCGGAAATCCGCGCGCGATGCGCCAGAGCAGCCTAAGGCGTGGTGGGCTTCCACTGCGATACGCATGGCCTGTTCGGCGGTTTGCGGGTCAATACGCGCAGGCAGTTCATGGCGTGAGCCACCAGCGGCGTATTTGGCGGTGTAGTCGTAAAAACCCTCACCATCACCACAGGGAGTAATGTCTGTAACGGTCAGTGCGCGATCACCCAGCACACCCACGGTAATTTCACGCCCGGGAATGAAGCTTCTGCCAGAATCTGGGGGCCGTATGCCCATTCACGGGCAATGGCGGCACGCGTGTTCGCCCCTGCGCGGATAATGGAAACCCCGACGGAGGAGCCTTCACTCACCGGTTTGACCACATAGGGTGGAGGCAGCGGGTCGGCCAGTGCGAGTGTTTGTGCGTCCAGCACCATGCCTTCGGCCACAGGCAGGCCTGCGGCAATAAACACCGCCCGAGCGGCGGCCTTGTCCATGGCCGTAGCCGAGGCGCGCACGCCTGAATGCGTATAGGCCAGCCCCATCCAGTCCAGTATGCCCTGTATGCAGCCATCCTCGCCAAAACGGCCATGCAGGGCGTTGAACACGACATCGGGTTTCTGTGCGTTCAGGGCGGCTACCAGCGTTGCCAGATCGGTGCCTGCATCCAGTGTGGAGACCTGATAGACCCCAAGGCTGGCCAGCGCTTCGGCCACACCCTGCCCGGAGGCCAGACTGACCTCCCGCTCGGAGGACAGGCCGCCCATGAGAACGGTAATACGGCGGGGCGTTGTCATTGTTGCGGAGCCTTTGTCCTGCCGAGGCGCTTGATTTCCCACTGGAGCGATACACCGCAATGCTGAGCAACGCGGCTGCGTACCTCCTCGCCCAGACCCTCAAGGTCGGCGGCGGTGGCGTGGCCAAGGTTGAGCAGGAAGTTGCAGTGTTTCTCGCTCACCTGTGCCTCGCCCACGCGCAGGCCACGGCAGCCTGCTGCATCGACCAGTTCCCACGCCTTGCGGGAGGAAACGGCCGGATCGGGGTTGCGGAAGGTGGAGCCCCCGGTGCGGGCCCGAACGGGCTGCGTGCTTTCGCGCGAGGTGCGAATTTCGGCTATGCGCGCGCTAATATCCGCCGGGTTGGCAGGGGTGGCGCGCAGGCGTGCACGGGTTACGGTTGCCCCTTCCGGTAGGCCGGAGCGGCGGTAGCCAAACCGCAGGGCGGCATTGTCCAGCCGCAGCAGGGTGCCATCGCGGGTAATGATTTCGGCCCAGTCCAGAACACTGGCGATATCGCAGCCATAAGCGCCTGCGTTCATGCGCACGGCCCCGCCGATGGAGCCGGGAATACCGCTGAGAAATTCCAGCCCGCCCAGCCCGGCGGCGGCGGCCTGTTCGGCCACGGTAGCATCCAGACAGGCGCTGCCCACCACCAGTGCATCGTCTTCCACCTCAATGGCGGCAAAGCCACGGGCAAGGCGGATGACCAGCCCTTCGATCCCACCATCGCGGATAATGACGTTCGAGCAGGCGCCCAGCGTGGTAACGGGTAGTTCAGGCGGCAGGCGCTGCATGATGCTGGCTAGATCCTGCGCATCCGCCGGCTGGTAAAGCCATTCCGCATTGCCCCCCACGCGAAACCACGTGCGCGCACCCAGCGGGGCTTGCGGGGTCAGCCGCCCCTGTGCCCGGGCAAAGGTGTGGCGTACCATTTCATCCAGAGTGGGCATCATGCCGCACTACCGCCCTTGTGCTCGGCCTTGAGGGCTGCGAGCTGCGCGGGCAGGGCCTGTGCCCAGTTGGTGATTGTTCCTGCACCCAGACACACAACGTAGTCGCCGGGTTTGGCAATGGCGTTGATCATCTCGCCAGATGTTCGGGGCTGGAAAGTGGCACCACGGAGCGGTGGCCACGTTCGCGCAGGCCTTCTATCAGCCGGTCGCGGCTGACATCGGGCAGAGGCTCTTCGCCCGCTGCGTAAACATCGGCCACGATTACGGTATCGGCATCGTTCATGCAGGTGCAGAAATCCGCAAACAGCATTTGCAGGCGCGAATAGCGGTGCGGTTGCATGACCGCGATGACACGGCTGGCCCCCGCCTGTCGCGCGGCCTTGAGCACGGCGGCAATTTCAACCGGGTGGTGGCCGTAATCGTCAATCACGGTAATGCCGCCGGTTTCGCCCGTGCGGGTAAAGCGGCGCTTGACTCCACGGAAGCTGGCCAGCCCCGAGCGGATAACATCGTCGCTAATATCCATTTCCGTGGCCACGGCCACGGCGGCCAGCGCATTCTGCACGTTATGCGCGCCCAGCATGGGCAGGCGGAACGGCCCGGCCTTGCGGGTACGGCGGGTGGCGCGGTCTGTTAGCGTGACTTCAAACGTAGCACCCAGCTTGTCGGTAATCAGTTTTTCGGCCCGCACATCCGCCTGTGGTGAAAACCCATAGGTGACAACCCGGTGGTCTGATAGGCGGGGGATCATCTGTTGTACGGCAGGGTGGTCGATGCACAACACGGCAAAGCCGTAAAACGGCACGTTGGAAACAAACTGGTCGTAACCGGCTTCCATGGCCTCGGCACTACCCCAGTGGTCAAGGTGCTCGGGGTCCATGTTGGTCACGACCGAAATAACCGAAGGCAGGCGCAGGAAGGAGCCATCGCTTTCATCGGCTTCCACCACCATCCAGTCACCTTTGCCCATGCGGGTATTGGTGCCGTAGGCTCGATAATACCACCATTGATGACGGTGGGGTCGAGGCGGGCAGCCTCCAGCACGGCGGCGATCAGCGATGTGGTGGTGGTTTTGCCATGCGTGCCGCCAACCGCAATGGCCCAGCGCAGGCGCATGAGTTCGGCCAACATTTCAGCCCGGCGCACAACCGGGATCAGCCGCGCGCGGGCGGCCATGACCTCGGGGTTGTCACGCCCTACTGCGGTGGAAATGACCACAACCTGAGCGCTGCCCAGATTTTCGGCGCTGTGCCCCACCGCCACGGGAATACCCGCCGCGCGCAGGCGTTTGACATTGGCGTTTTCGGCAATGTCGGAGCCCTGCACGGAATAGCCCAGCAGGCGCAGCACCTCGCAATGCCGGACATGCCAATACCGCCGATACCGACAAAATGAATGGTGCCGATGCTCAGGGGCAGCGCTCTCATGGGCTGGGCTTCTTCTCGCTGGAGGGTGTTGGGGTGGAGGAGGGAAAAGTGTGCAGACATTCTTCTACTACATTGGCCAAAAGTCTGGCGGCATCAGGGCGGGCCAGTGTCGCGGATTGGGCAGCGGCGTCGCTCAGGCTGGCAAAGCCACTGCCAGCATCAAGCAACTCGCCCAGAAGAGCCGACAGGGCGCGGGGGGTGAAATCGGCCTGACGGAGCATCCAGCCGGCTTCGGCATCCGTCATGGCACGGGCATTTTCGGTCTGCTCGTCACTGGCAGCGATAGGGAGCGGCACCAGAATGGCGGGTCGACCGGCGGTGGTTATTTCCGCAACGGAAGAACCGCCCGCCCGCCCGATAACCAGATGGGCCGAGCGCAGGAGGTCTGGCACGTCATGAAGAAAGGATTCGACACGGGCCGTAACGCCTGCCTGCTCATAGGCAGCCCGCACGGTGGGAATATCATCCGTCCGTGCCTGCTGGGTCACAACCAGCCGCGCACGCAGGGCTTCGGGCAGGAGCGCTACGGCGGCGGGCACGACATCGGAAAAAACGCGTGCACCAAGAGATCCGCCCCATACCAGCAGGGCAATGCGGTCGGTGGGGGGTGTCCAGCCTTCACCCGCCAGTGCCGCAATGGCGGGGCGCACGGGCATGCCGGTCAGCACGGTTTTATACCCCAGTGGCAGGCGCGCAACGGAGGGAAAGGACGTGGCAATCACATCGGCAAAGCGGGCAAGGGCGGCATTGGCCTTGCCGAGCACGGCATTGCCTTCGTGAATGACAAGGGCCGGGTGGTGGCGGCCCATCATGCGTGCCCCCAGCAGCGGCGGCACGGAGGGATAACCGCCAAAGCCGACAACCACATCGGGGTTGATTTCACGCATGAGCGCGCGCGCGCGCCATGCGCCCAGCAGCAGGGTCAGCCCCGCGCGTAGGGCGCGTAACGGGCCGCGCCCCGCAACCCCGGCTCCGGGCAGGATATACTGCCGCGCTGTTGCAAATACCCCGCTATCGCGCTTGCCCGCACGGGCATCGGTCATGAGCACAAGGGTATGGCCGCGCTCGGCCAGAATTTCGGCCAGCGCTTCGGCCGGGAAAAAATGACCGCCCGTGCCGCCAGCGGCAATGACAATGGTGCGCGGAGTGCAGGACTTCATGCTGATCGCCAGTGTCTGAGTGTGGACACAAACCCGCCATCGGTGCGTATGTCACCCGCCTGATGGCGGGTGAGTGCCAGCACCATTCCAATAGCCAGCGCTACGGACATGGCGGATGAGCCACCATAGGAAATGAATGGCAGTGTCATGCCCTTGGTGGGGATAAGATGCAAGGAGGAAGCCATGTTGACGAAGGCCTGAAGCCCGAACCCCGTCACCAGCCCCGCCGTGGCGACAATGACAAAGGGATCGTTCTCACGCATCAGGCGCAGCAGGGTGCGTATGACAATCATGGCAAACACCATGATAATGAGCAGGCACACGACCAGACCATATTCCTCGCCTGCCACGGCAAATACAAAATCGGCATGGGCGTCGGGCAGCAGGTCTTTCACCCGGCCTTCACCCGGGCCGCGACCCAGCAGGCCGCCATTGCCAAAGGCACGCATGGCGGTGTCGATCTGGTAATGATCGCCTACATCGGGGTGCAGGAAGCGTTCCACGCGTGAGCGGACATGCGGGAAAACAAAAAAGGCCGCCACCCCGCCACCCATCATGAGGCCAACACCCGCACCCACCAGCGCGAGAGGCAGCCCGTTGACGAAAAGCTGGGCAAGAAACACGGCGGTAATAACGCTTAGCATGCCGATATCAGGCTGAGATTTCAGCAGCAGAGCAATCAGCAGGTAAAGCCCGCCCGCAATGGCTGCACCCGGTAGGGGGCCTATACGGTGCGGGCGGGTGAGCAGCCAGCCGGTAATCACCGCAAAACAGGGTTTGAGAAACTCGGAGGCTGGAGCGACATCAGCGGTAGGGCAATCCAGCGCCGTGCGCCCTTGATTTCTATACCATGGACAAGGGTGAGCATGGTTGCCCCGAGCATCAGCCCGCCGCCAATGGCCGAAAGCAGCAGCACCGTTCTGCGTTGCAGGGTGGAGATGCTGAAGACAATCAGCCCCGCAATGCTGAGGAACACCACCTGCTTGAGAATGAACATGTTGCGTGATGCGCCGATACGCACCGCCACCGCCGGGCTGGCCGCCAGCATGAGAATATAGCCGAACCCGATGAGAATGAAGGCGCAGATCAGCGTGGTGCGATCCACGTTGCGCCACCACCGTGCGAAGGGTGAATCATCAAGGCGGGAGCTACCGGACATTATGGTGTGTCCTGTGGGGTGGTCAGGTCTGCGGCCTGCGCCAGCATGGCAAAGCGCTGGCCGCGCTCCTCAAACCCCGAAAACTGGTCAAAGCTCGCGCAGGCGGGCGAGAGCAGGACAACGGGGGTCTGTGTCGCTTGTGCCATGGCGTAGGATTCTGGCACGGCCCGCTCCAGCGTGCCGCACAGTGTATATGCCACGCCTTGTGCGCTGAGTGTCTGGGCCAGCACTTCGGCATCCTGCCCGATCAGGAAGGCATGGCGGATACGCCCGAACAGGGGGGCAAGGGGTTCAATCCCGCCAGCTTGGCAACGCCCCCGGCAATCCAGATCAGATGGTCGTAGCAGCTGAGTGCGCGTGCGCTGGCATCGGCATTGGTGGCCTTGCTGTCATCCACAAAGGCCACCCCCTCGCGGGTGGTGATGAGTTTCTGCCGGTGGGGCAGGCCGGTGAAGCTGAGCAGTGCGGCTGCCGAGCGGGTATCATCCACGCCCAGAAAATGGGCCACGGCCATGGCGGCGGCCGCGTTCTGGGCATTATGGCTGCCGGGCAGGGCCGGACCGGGTGTCGCGCGGCGTATCCCGTCATGCCAGAGCGCGCCGTCATGGCCTGACCATGTGCACCCGGCCTGCGTGCCTGACACGGTTTCGCAGCGTGCGAGGCCGTTGCGCAGGGTCTGGGCCAGAATGCGGCTGGGCTCGTCATCCATGCCAATCAGTGCAAGGTCATGCTCTGTCTGGAGGTCGAAAACATGCGCCTTGGCCCGAATATAACCGGCCATGTCGCCATGGCGGTCAAGGTGATCGGGGGTGAGGTTCAGCAGGCAGGCCACGTCAAAATGCAGGCTGTCCAGCCGTTCCAGCATGTAGGAAGACATTTCCAGCACGTAAACGCCGTTATCGGGCAGAAGCGGCAGGGCCAGCGCCGCAGGGCCAAGGTTGCCGCCTGCTGCCACCGGCACGTTGGCTTCAGCCAGAATATGGGCCACCAGTGTTGTGGTGGTGGATTTACCGTTGGTGCCGGTAATACCGACAAAGCGCGCCTTGCTGCCTGCCTTGCGCACGGCGCGGTAGAGCAGCTCTGCATCCGACAGCACGGGAATACCGGCGGCAATGGCCATGGCGGCTACGGGGTGAGGCTGCGGCAGGATATGGGCAATACCCGGCGAGAGCACCAGCGCATCAAACCCCGCAAGCGTGTCAAACGGGGCGATGGTAATGGTGCTGGCGAGGCCTGCGTGTTCGGCCTGTTCGCCCAGTGCCTGCCGGGTAGTGGCGCCGTCATCCCACGCCTGTACATGCGCACCACACCCTGCCAGCGCCATAACTGCTGGCAGGCCGTTGCGGCCAAGCCCGAGCACGGCAAAACGCTGCCCGGCGAACAGGGTGGGAGGGAAACCGTTCATCGCAGTTTCAGCGTCGCCAGACCACACAGGCCCAGAATAATGGAAATGATCCAGAACCGGATGACGATGGTGGGTTCCGTCCATCCCTTCTTTTCAAAGTGATGATGGATCGGCGCCATCAGGAACACCCGCCGTCCGGTGCGTTTGTACCAGCCCACCTGAATGATGACGGATAGTGTTTCCGCAACGAACAGCCCTCCGACAATGCACAGCACCAGCTCATGCTTGATGGCGACAGCGAGCGAGCCGAGTGCGCCACCGAGTGACAGGGAGCCCGTATCCCCCATGAACACGGCGGCGGGCGGCGCGTTAAACCACAGAAAACCAAGACCAGCCCCAACAAGGGCGGCACAGAACACGGTCAGCTCCCCCGTGCCCGGCACGGCGTGCACCTGAAGATAGTCCGCAAAAACGTGGTTGCCTACCAGATAGGATAGAATGGCAAAAACAAGTGCCGCCGTTACCACGGGGCCAATGGCCAGCCCGTCCAGCCCGTCTGTAAAATTCACTGCATTGCCAAAGCCGGTAATGACCACCATGGCAAAGACCGGGTAAAGCGGGCCGAGCGGCAGCAGGAAATCCTTGGCGAAAGGAAAGGCAAGCTGGCCAGCCAGTTCCGGCGGCATAAGATATTGCAGCCACAGTCCGCACAGGAGAGAGAGGGTGAACTCGCCACCCAGCCGTGCTTTTTTGGACAGGCCTTCGGTATTGCGTCGGGCCAGCTTGCGGTAATCATCCGCAAAGCCAATGGCCCCAAAACCCAGCGTGGTGAGCCACACCGCCCACACGAACCCGTTTTCCAGATTGCCCCAGAGCAGCATGGAAATGCTCAGCGCGGTCAGGATCAGCACGCCGCCCATGGTGGGGGTGCCTGCTTTTTCTACCAGATGCCGCTCCGGCCCAAGTGCGCGGATAGGCTGCCCGCCGCGCTGGATACGGCGCAGCATGGCAATGAAAGGGCGGCCCAGCATCAGGCTGACGCCCAGAGCTGTCAGGCAGGCGCAACCGGCGCGAAAGGAGATATAGCGCAGCAGGTTGAGCAGGGTGATATGCCCGTCATGGATCGCATGCGAAACCAGCATGTAAAGCATCAGGCGGCCCCTTCGGTCGTAGGGGCGTGCGCGGGCATGGCTTCCAGTTCGGTCATGATATCGCGCATACGGCTGCCCAGACTGCCCTTGACCAGAACAGCATCCCCCGCGCGCAGGGCGGCGCGCGCCAGCGGGGCAAGAGTGGCGGCGGTTTGTGCCCAGGCACCCTGCCGGGCTGAGGGCAGGGCCTCGAAAAGAGTTTTCATATGCGGTCCGCAACAAAAGACAAGATCAGCGGACATGGCGGCCGGTTCCGCCAGCGCGCCATGTTCGGAGGTGGAAAAGTCGCCCAGTTCACGCATGTCACCCAGTATGGCAATGCGGCGTCGGGCGGGGATGTGCCGTAGCACGTCCAGTGCGGCTCGCACAGAAGCGCTGGACGCATTGTAGCTTTCATCCAGCAGGGTAATGGTGCCGCCGCACAGGGTGCTGAGTGCGCCGCGCCCGCGTCCGGGGCGGA
>NZ_BAIN01000068.1 GCF_000613285.1 Acetobacter papayae JCM 25143
CGGCTTCTCTGGTAGCGCTGCTCAAGGTGCTACTGAACGCCTGCTGCGAGGCGCATGACGTGGCGCCCAAGCTTGTGGCCTCGCAGGAGGAGCTTGAGGCGCTCGCACTTGATCCGTCACAGGCACCCACCTGCTGGGTGGCTGGCGTGGTCGCGTTTTTGGTGATGCCGCCCGCGCCTGTGCGAAGGCCGTCTGGCCCTGCGCGTGCAGGATGGGCGGGTGGTCAATGTGCCGTGTGAAGACAAGGCCCTGTCCGAACCCGCCCTCGGCTAAGGGCAGGTTCGGCCGGTGGGGATGAGCGGTGTGCTCAGAACCCCATTTCAGCCCAGAGGTTGGAAAGCGGGCGCGCCCCGTAATGGGAAATGATTTCCGATGCCGCGACGGATGCCAGCCTGCCGCATTCAGGCAGGGTGCGGCCAGCCGTTAGCCCGGCCATGAAGCCTGCCGCATAGGCATCGCCCGCGCCGGTAGTATCGACCACCTGTGTCGGTACGGGGTCCACTTTCGTAAACGTGCCTTCATGCACCACAACACTACCCAGCCCGGAGCGGGTCAGGGCCGCGAAGGTGGTGTCCTGCGCAGTATGGCGGGCGGCGGTGTCGAAGCTTTCCGTTTCGTACAGGGCGCAGATTTCATCCTCGTTGGCGAACAGGATATCGACATGGCCCTTGACCAGATCAAGGAAAGCCGCGCGGTGACGGCCAACACAGAACGGGTCTGACAGGGACAGGGCAACCTGCCGTCCGCTCTTATGGGCAATGGCTGCGGCCCGGCGGAAAGCTTCCTGCGCGTGCGGGGGGTCGAACAGATAGCCTTCAAGATACACGATGGAGGAGGCTGCAATGACATCGGGCAGCACGTCATCGGGGGTAAAGCAGGTGCAGGCTCCCAGATAGGTAGCCATGGTGCGCTGCCCGTCGGGGGTGATCATGACAATGCAGCGCGCGGTCGGCAGATTGTCGAAAAGCTGTGCATTCAGTGGCTCGGACGGAAACGCCACGCCGTTGCTGTGCAGGTCCTGACCGAACTTAACCCCGGCCTCGTCACGCGCGACCTTGCCAGATACGCCACGCGCGCGCCAAACTGTGCCGCCACCACGCAGCTATTGGCCACGGAGCCACCGCCCATAACCTGCTCGGGTGTGAGTGCGGCCTGAAGCGCGTTGGCGCGCTCGGCGTCGATCAGCGTCATGCTGCCGGGTGTGAGGCCCTGTTTTTCGAGGAAAGCAAAATCGACCCGGGCCAGAATGTCCGTAATGGCGTTGCCAATACCCAGAATATCGTAACGAATGTCAGGATCGGTCATTTTATTAAAACTTTTCTTCAAAAATGGAGAACTCTGGCTGTTTGGCTAGCCTGCCGCCATAAAAAGGGCAACAGTTGGCGCTACGCAAAGTTTGCCCAACGGTTGTCGGCTCGTATAGACTCGCGCCCGACCCGGATGGGCAATGTATGTGCGGACGAACGCCGCCCGACAAGGTGGGCGGCCTAACGGCAGGGGGACATTCTTGTTCAGACGACGCAAGACTGAAGAAAGCAAACCACCGGAAAAGCCCGCACAGACCGGCGCACAAGCGCCGCGAGATGCGGCGGGAGCCTCTTCTGGTGCTCCGTTTTCTTCCAATTCAGGGCGGCCTCCCCTTTCCCAGGCGGGCGCTGCTGGCTCTAATCATGATAACGTAAAGGATACCCCCGCCATGGGTCGTGCGCCCCTTCCTTCCGGTTCTCCTCTGCCCGCAGGGGCAGGTATTCCGCCGATGCCGGGTGCGCGTGGCGGCCTGCCGTCGCAGCTTGCCGGGCGCAAGGACGTGGCTGAGCAGCGTACGCTTGTTGTTGGGCGTGGCATCAGCGTACAGGGCTCCGTGCAGGATGCGGAACGCCTTGTTGTGGAAGGCACCGTGGAATCCAGCATGATCAATGCTGCCGAACTGGTGGTGATGCCCGGCGGCCTGTTCCGCGGTGGTGTGGAAGTGGAAAGCGCTGAAATTTCCGGCACTGTCGATGGTTCTCTGGTGGTGCGTGGCAGCCTGACAGTCCGTGGCACGGGCCGCCTGCTGGGCAAGGCCTCCTGCTGCCGCCTGAAGGTGGAAGATGGCGGCCAGATCAGCGGCCAGCTTGAAATGCTGCCTGAAAACAGTGCTTCTGCGACCTCTCCGGCGACAATCGCTCCGGCTTCGGCCTCCTCTGAGTCTTCCACTCAGGGCTGAAAACGCAAAAAGGCTGGCCCGAGGCGTATAGCCGGGCCAGCCTTTCTGGTTTTAACGCGCTACCAGAGCCTGTTTGGTACAGGCCCCTGAGTTCAATCAGGCCATGGTGTCGCGGCGGTCGCGTAGTCTTACATATGCGATCTGGGCATGTTCCTCGCAGTAAGGCTTGCCCGGCAACGGTGTTGCTCCACAAAAACGAAAGCCCGGGGTGCCGGGGTCGCCAATTGGCCAGCAGCATGCGGGGCCACGGCGTTTCTGCGGTTCGGGGTCCGAAACATTGCGGAAGGTGGGCTTGGGCTTGGCGGCCGGTTTGGGCGCTGCGGCAACCTTTTCCTTGCGCTCGACCGTCTCTTCCCGCACGGGGGCGGCTACTGCCGGGCTGGTGCGGGCAACGGGGGCTGCGGGCGGTGTTGCAGGCTGTGCCACCACAGGGGCCGGGGTGGCCTCGCGGATGCTGGGGGCAGGCTGCGGGGGGGCTGCCTCAGCACTGGTTGTCACGGTTTTTTCGGTTTTTTCCGCGCCTGCGGTTTTGGGCTTGCCATCACGGCGAATAGGCGAAGGGCGCGGGGGCAGGCCAAGCCTGTGCGCCTTGCCAACAACGGCGTTCTTCGTAATGGAGAGGCGGCGACCTATTTCCGCCGTCGAAAGACCTTCGCCCCATAGCTCTTTGAGCTGGGCGATTATTTCGTCGGTCCACTCCATTCCATGTACCTTTTCGACCATTGATGACCTGACCAGCGCAACACACGCACTGCGAAGCCATCTATCTTAGGGGCATGGGGGCGGCGGCTCAAGCGGAAAGCCTGAAAGAAGGGAGTGCTCAGTCCGCTTTTCCGGCCATGGAGAGGTCTGGCGGGGTTGGCTGGGGGCGCTCGGGCACAATCAGGGCGATCCGGGCGCGCACCTGTTCAAGCAGGGCGCGGGCGGTTTCCTGCTCATCAGCAGTGGGGTGGGTGGAGTGTTCGGGTGGCGTGGTGCTGCGTGGTGGCAGGGCTATCAGCGCGCTCAGGCTGCGTTCCATAGCCAGCAGGATATCAGAGGTGGCGTGGGGCTGGGCCTGTGTCCACCAGTGCAGGGCCTCCTGCCATGCGCCTTTCTGGGTCAGCACGGTGGCGTGGTTGTGGCAGCACGGTAATCGCCCCCTTCGGCCGAGGCGCGGTATAGGGCGCGAGCGCGTTCGGGGTCGGGGGGGACTGTCCAGCCTTCCTCGTAAAAACGGGCGAGAATATTCATGGACTTGGCGTGGCCGTTCTGCGCGGCCTTGGCGAATAGCGAGAACGCCCGTGGCAGGTTTTGCGGCATGCCTAGTCCGCGGAGTGTCAGAATACCAAGGTTGTAGCGCCCCCACTCGTCGTTCTGTTCCGCAGCCTGTGCGTAGTAGATGGCTGCCTGTTCGAAGCTCTTGGGCACGCCCCAGCCAAAATGGTGGCATCGTCCCAACATGTTGGAGGCCGGGCCATATCCGGCATTGGCCGCCATGGTGAACCAGATGAGCGCCTGCTCGTGGTCTGGAGGCACAAAGCTGCTTTTGAGGAGCGCCTTGCCCCACAGAACCTGATCAAGATGGTGGCCCCGACAGGCCCGCTCGTAAATGGCCTGCACGGATTCAGGCAGGATAATGGGCGGGGTAGGCGCTTTGCGGCGCTTGCGGGAAAACAGGCGGGAGAGAAAGGAGCGGGACATTGTGGCGCTTTGGACTGACGGAACCGGGCCGGAAGCCCGGTTCCGTAATCGTTGGTCTGTGGCTCAGTAATCAGCCGACAGGTTGAACAGGAACGCCCGGCCGATGGACGGCGTGACGCGATCGCTGAACAGGTTGCTGTAGTTCAGGCGGTTGGCCAGATTGTAGCCGTTCATGGCCACTTTCCAGTGGTTGTCGAAACGGTGCGAGATCACGGTATCGAATTCCACGTTGGCGGGCACGCGTCCGGTGTTGGCCGGGTCTACAAACACGCCTTCACGCCATGTCATGCCGCCGCCCACAAGCAGGTTGTAAGAGGAGGAGGGGGCGATTTCGTAAGTCGTCCACACGGTCGCCTGATTGCGCGGCACGTACTGGAGCTGCTTGCCGATATCTGCTGCCGTACCGCCGGTGGTGATGCTGTCATAGCGGGCATAGGTGGCAATCATGTTCCAGTTACGCAGGATCTGGCCAGAAACGCTGAGTTCAAGCCCCTGATTGCGCTGGGAGTCACCCGAGGAAATAATCCCGCCGCTGACGCTGGAATCCTGCATGGTGGCATTGCTTTTTTCTAGACGGAACACCGAGGCCGTGAAACCGATGCGGTCATGAAAAGCCGAGTATTTTGCACCCAGTTCATACAGCCTGCTGCGCTCGGGCTGCAGTTTCTGGTTGTTGGTCGTCAGGGGTTCGGAACTGTTGGTGACATACAGGCCCAGCGGCGTGGTGGATTCAGACCATGTGAAATACACCATGCGTGGTCGTTGGGGGTATACATCAGGCTGACATTGGGGTTGATGGTGTCTTGGGTCTGGCCCATGTACACATCAGCGCCCTTGCCGCCGGTCATGCTGTAATTGCTGCTCCAGTGGTCCCAGCGCAGCCCGGCCCGGATGGAAAACCATGGGGTTACCCATGCCTGTTCAGACAGGAACAGGCCGATATCGGTGGCATCACCCTTTTTCCAAAGCTTCTGGCCAGCGGTTTTGGTGTTGACTAGGTGGCCGGGGTCCGAGTTGCCATCAATGACGGAAAGACCCGGAACATAGGCCGAGGGGTCGAGCAGGTTGACGTATTGCCGGGCAACGGGGTTGTTGTAGGCGTAGTTCTTACGCTGGTCATAGACATGCATGATATCAAGCCCCCCCAGCATCTGGTGGCGGATGCGGCCGGTATTGAACTTGGCAATGGCAGACAGCACGTTTTGCACAGACCAGTCATCCTGCTGGTACGGATTGGGGCCGAATACACCACCCGTGCGCGAGAGCTTGGCTGCTGCTGCGTTGCCGCCAAACAGGGCCGTGCTGCAGTTGTTCTTGCTGGTGGTGCTGTTGCTTAGCTGGCCGTTGGTATCCACCAGATCACTGCCGGTGCATCCAACGCCCGAAGCGGAGAAATACCGGCTATACAGGCCGCCGCGCGTGTCGTTGGAGATGGTGATGAAGCGGTTGGCTTCCCACTGCAGGCGGCCGGTCAGCATATCCACGCTGGAATTGTCGGCATCAAGCGTGGTGCCATACCAGTTGGTGCGGTTTACGCCATATTCGGTGGCCGGTGCGCTATAGGCAGCCTTGGGGTCCTTGACCATAGGCACGCCGTAATCGGGCAGGCGGTTATCAGTCTGGTGGAAATATTCAACGGTATAATTAAGCTTTTTTCCAAGACCGAAAATGATTGATGGCGCAATGCCCCAGCGGTGCGAATAGACAGCATTGCGACCGATCATGTCGTTTTCATTGCCCATGCCAGTCAGGCGGAAGGCGATGGTGTCGGTAATCTTGTGGTTGATATCAAGCGTGCCGCGATAATAGTTGCCGCTCCCGCCCGAGAACGAGGCGCGATAATGGTTTTTGGCGGTAGGGGTTTTGGTAACAACGTTGATTGCACCCCCCGTTGTGCCATTGCCGAACACCTGTGAAGACGGCCCCTTGATGACAACCACACGCTCGTAATCGAAGCTGTCGCGGGTATAAACCCCAAAGTCACGAAGGCCGTTTTCATAAATGTCGTTATTGGCGGCAAAACCACGGATCAGGAACTGGTCACCCGACATACCGCCTTCGCCCTCACCCACGGAAGCGGTAATGCCGGGCACATTCTTCAGTGCCTCATCAAGTGATTTCACGTTCTGCTGCTGCATGACGATCTGCGGCACCACGTCGATGGTCTGCGGTGTGTGCAGCACGTCATCCGGCATGCGGCTCAGCCCGATGGGCGTGTGCAGCGTGTTCATGGGGGAGGCGGTTACAACCCATTCCTCCACATGCGAACCATCTTTGCGGGTGGTGGTCTTGGGGCCTTTGCCCCCGGCATTGGACAGGTTGGCGCTGGGCGCATTGGTGCTGGTCTGGCTGCTTGTGTCAGGCAGGGTGTTCTTTTTTGCGGCGGCGGGCTGTTCATCAGCGAAAGCGGACCATGCGTGACACCCAAGGGCCAGACCAAGGGCCAGCGGGGCTTTGTGCAGATGGGCGTTCAATCGTGAGACAGCCATAATGAGGGGTTCCATTCAAATATGATAATCATTCGCACTCATGGCGATAGAGGTGCTACGAATGATTCGCAATAACAGGAGGCGGTAAAAAGCCACCAGAAGGCCATATTGGCGGGAACTGTTGCCTATCAGCCACGTTCAGCCTGATCGTGCCGTGCGCGGGGCCGCTTTCTGGTTGGTCGGCCCGCCCGGTGGGGATTCCCGTTGCGGGCCGGGGGCTGTGTGCTAGTATCAGTCTGGAAGGCGAGTGCGGTCGGTAGTCGTATGGTTCTTTGGAAAAGGCAGACCATACGCAGATAAAAGAAAATTTTGGCGGTTCCACGCGTGTCTGTTTTCGTGACGCGAAAGTGCCTTCACTTTCACTGTGGCGTGGAGCTTTGCGAGGCATACCAGATATTATGGACAAGAATTTCATCTACCTCACGCCGCAGGAACAGTGGCGCGACATTATTCTTCAGGCACCACAGGACGAGCGTGAACATGTCAGGCGGCGGGTCGAGGCGCAGGGGCAGGCCTGTGTGGCGTTCTTTTGCGAGGCCCTGCTCCAGCATGCCGATGTGGCGGATTTCTTGGAAAAGGACAGTATCCAGAAATCGCTCAAGCGGAGCCTGTATTACTATCTGGTCACCCTCTTTTCCGCCACGCCCGACCATGTGGCACGCCTGTGCAAGATACAGATGCGGCTGGGGGCGAGCTATGCCCGACTGGAAATTCCCACCCATATTGTAGCGTATGGTTTTTATATTCTGAAAAAGCAGATCCTTGGCCTGTTTACGCAGGATGAGGCTGGTGGTTTTGATCGCTCGGGCTTGATCCTGTATGCCGGGGGTATGATGGACTTTGCGTTCAAGTTCATCATGCGCTCCTATGAAAAAAGCTTTCGTAAAATGGTCGAGGATAACGAGGCCCTGCGCCTTGTTTCCATTGGTCAGGATCTGAGTTTCGAAAAAGAGACGCAGGCACGGACATTTTTCACATGGTGCATGGAAACGATGCGCTCATTATGTGAAAATAGGTTTCAGGATCTTTATAATCTTGAAGATTCTGATTTTGGTCTGTGGTTTACGCATAAAGGCCGAAACCTGTTCAATGGTCGCTCCGAGTTCGTGCAGATCCAGCGCGAGATCGAAGCGCTCGATATGCAGCTCACGGCCATCCGGGAGGAGGGAGTATTACCCGAGCGGTTTGTTGCCTCCCTGCACAGAAGTATTCGAAAAATCGTTTTCCTGATGGAAAGTATTTTCCATAATATCGAGCAGATAGAGACCGGCCGCGACCCGCTGACGAAGGTGCTCAACCGGCGGTTTCTCGATGTGGTGGTGCAGAACGAAATTTCCTTCGCGCTGTCCAAGAACAAGCATTTCAGTATCGTTCTGTTTGATATCGATAATTTCAAGTCGATCAATGATACCTTCGGGCATCTGGCGGGGGATGAGATTCTCTGCTTCGTCGCCAACACGATTACGTCATCCCTGCGGGTGAATGATTATGTCTTCCGTTATGGTGGCGAGGAGTTTCTGGTTGTCCTGACAGAAACCGATGTCGAGGCCGCCCGCAAATGTGCCGAGCGGATTCGCCTGGCTATCAGCCATCTGCCTGTAACCCTTCGTTCCGAGCAGCAGGTCCGGGTGAGTGTATCGGGTGGGGTGACAACCCTGCATGGGCAGACCAATGTCCGCGCCCTGATCAATCAGGCTGATCAGGCGCTTTATACGGCCAAGGCGCAGGGCCGGAACCGGATTGTTGTCGCGCAGGTGCTGGAAACGCAATAACGCCCCGCATGGGTGGGTTTATGGCATTTTTTAGGTGGTAGAGGCATTGTTATGGTTGCTTGAAATGTCATCCGATGGCACAGTGGCAACCCGCCTTCAGTCGAGTAAACGATAGAGTTTTAAGACTTTTTTAAGAATTTCAGACCGCAGCCCGCTCTGGTCCCTTGTGTGGGCGGGATAATCTTTTCCGGTAATAGCCGAAAGAGAGCGGCATCAAGGATAGCCAGTAATGTCAGGGGATCATGAGACCGGGGCTTGGTCGGAGCACGCACTGCCCCCCAAGACACTGCCCTTCCCAGAATTTATTCGTCAGGTGGCGGATATGGATGAGGGGCACGGGTTCAGGGTCGGCCACGTGGCGCAGACCATTGCTGATCTGGCGGGGATCAACACGATCGACCGTGCAACCCTGAAAATGGCCGGGGAACTGCACGATACTGGCAAGCTGCTTATCCCCAACGAGATTCTTCAGGCCCCCAGACGCCTGACCGCTGATGAGAAAAAAACGGTGCAGCGCCACCCTTTGCTCGGGCTGGCTGTAACCCAGTGGTATGATCACGACTTCACGCAGGATGTGCTCGATACAATCCTGATGCACCATGAGCATTGGGATGGTACCGGCTACCCGCTGGGGCTGAAGGGGGACAGTATTCCCCAACTGGTTCGTATCGTCTCTTTGGCCGATACGATTGATGCCTGTGCATCCCGCAGGCGGTACAAGGCACCGTGGTCAGTCCCGCGTTTGCAGGAGTATCTGCATAAAGAGAGCGGGCGGAGCTTCCACCCGGATCTGGGGAGACTCTGCGCTGACAAGCTGCCTGAAATCGTCAGCTCCATGCGCACCATCCCGCCTGCACCCACATTGCGGGTTGGCTAGCTCAGTACGCGCATCTGCTCCACAAAAGCGGGAAACAGCCCACCGAGTGCGGGCATGACGTCCTGCTTGAGCTGTTCGCGCAGGAACAGCGCCAGATCAAGCGGAAAACGACCGAACTCACGCCGCCGCACCACAAGTGTCAGCCGCCGGTGAAAAGTCGGGCTTGGCAGCGGGTGGCAGGCCAGACCACAGCCTTGGGTATAACCCGCCTCATACAGGCAGAGCGGGGTGGTAATGGCAACGCCCCGGTTGCGGCAGGTGGCATAAACGCCATAAGGCAGGTCGAACTCCTGCTGGAAAGGCACATCAATACGCAGGCGGCGCAAAAAGCGCTCGATTTCCGCCCCCGTGCGTGAACGCTGCGAGAAGCGGACGAATGGGTGCTGGCCCAGAAAATCCCTGAGTTCCTGCGTGTCGCGCGGCGGGGTTTCCTGCTCGGGGTACAGCAGCAGGTAGGGTTCCTCGAACAGGGGCCAGCGCTCCAGACCGGAAACATCCTCCATTTCATCCACCCCGATCACGCAGTCGATCTGGCGGGTCAGCAGGGCTGTGGCGTGGGTTTCCGTCAGGCCCGCATGTACGATCAGCCGTCCCACCCGCTCGTGCATGAAGTCGGAAATGGAGGTGGAAAGAGCGCGGGCCAGTGAGTCCACTACCCCCATACGCAATTGCGGCACACGCCCAAGGCGCATTTTCTGTATGCCCGTGGCCACCAACCGCACTTCGGCCAGCATGCTTTGTGCGTACTGGCGCAGCACCGTGCCTGAAGGGGTTAGCGCCAGTGGGCGGACATTGCGATCAAACAATGTCGTGCCAAGGCGGTTTTCCAGATCGGCTATGGTTTGTGAAATGGCGGGCTGGGTTACTTTTAGCGACCGTGCGGCGGCCGCCATGCTGCCATTGTCGCACACGGCCAGAAATACGGTCAGCGATGACAGGTCAAACGGAAGGTCTGCTATGGCCATGGTCGTATTATAAGAAAAATTTATGCTGTCTCAAGCGCGAACGCTCCGTAAGGGTGAAAACAGAGCAAAGAGCGGATTTATCATGCAAACTGATCGTTACTCCCTGTTTGCGTTGCTGCGCGAGGCCATGCGCGGCAATACGGGCTGGAAACCGGCCTGGCGCAAGGCAACCCCGGCCCCCACCTATGATTACGTGATCGTGGGCGGTGGCGGGCATGGGCTGGCCACGGCCTATTATCTGGCACGACGCTATGGCGGAAAGCGCATAGCCGTGGTGGAAAAAGGCTGGATCGGCGGCGGCAATGTCGGGCGCAATACTACCATTGTGCGTTCGAACTATCTCCTGCCCGGTAACGAGCCGTTCTATGAATGCGCCATGAAGCTGTGGGAAGGGCTGGAGCAGGACATCAATTACAATGCGATGGTGAGCCAGCGCGGCGTGCTGAACCTGTTCCATAACGATGCCCAGCGCGGGGCGTATATCCGCCGCGGCAACGCCATGCGCCTGCACGGTGTGGATGCCGAACTGCTCGATGCGCAGGCGGTGCGCGCCATGGTGCCGTTCCTGAATTTTGACGATGCGCGCTTTCCCATTCGGGGCGGGCTGTTGCAGCGGCGCGGTGGCACGGTGCGGCATGATGCCGTGGCGTGGGGCTATGCCCGAGCGGCGGACAGGCTGGGCGTGGATATTATCGAAAACTGCGAGGTCACGGTATTCGCCTTGAAGGCGGGCGGGCCGTGGGGGTGGAAACCACGCGCGGCTTTATTGGCGCTGGCAAGCTGGGGCTGGCCTGTGCGGGTAATTCCTCACGGGTGGCGGCCATGGCGGGCCTGCGCCTGCCGATTGAAAGCCATGTGCTGCAGGCGTTTGTCAGCGAAGGGATCAAGCCGTTTATTGACGGTGTGGTAACCTTCGGGGCCGGACATTTTTATATCAGCCAGTCTGACAAGGGCGGGCTGGTCTTTGGTGGTGATATCGACGGCTATAACTCCTACGCCCAGCGCGGCAACCTGCCCGTGATTGAGGATGTGTGCGAAGGCGGCATGGCGCTTATGCCGCGTATTGGGCGCGTGCGCCTGCTGCGGCACTGGGGCGGGATCATGGATATGTCCATGGATGGCAGCCCCATTATCGACCATACGCCGGTGCAGGGGCTCTACCTGAACGCGGGCTGGTGTTACGGCGGGTTTAAGGCCACGCCGGCATCGGGCCTATGTTTTGCTCACCTGCTCGCCCGTGATGAGCCGCACCCCGTGGCGACAGCCTACCGGCTCGACCGTTTCGCGCGCGGCGCGGTGATTGATGAAAAAGGCATGGGCGCACAGCCCAATCTGCATTGAGGTTTCCATGCGTCTGACCTGTCCTTTCTGCGGTTCGCGCGGAGTTGAGGAATTTACCTACCGGGGCGATGCCACGGTGCGCCGCCCGGCCGCAGAGGCCGGTGATGCCGCGTGGGTGGATTATGTTTACCTGCGCGACAACCCTGCCGGGCTCCATCAGGAACTCTGGTACCATGGTGTGGGGTGCCGCTCATGGCTGGTGGTAACGCGCGATACGCGCACCCATCTGGTTTCCGACGTGCGCGCGGCACGGGCGGTGGCGCAGGCTGAACATCAGGCTGAACACAAGGAGGGCGCGGCATGACGGACGCCGGTATGTCTTCTTCTCCCACTTCGGGCGCGCAGCCGCACCGTGTGGCGGGCGGCAATGGTATCGATACGGAGCGGACGATCCGCTTCACGTTTGACGGGCGGCAGTATACGGGCCATCCGGGCGATACGCTGGCCTCTGCCCTGCTGGCTCATGGTGTGCGGCTGGCGGGCCGGTCTTTCAAATATCATCGTCCGCGCGGCATTCTGTCTGCCGGGCCGGAAGAACCTAACGCACTGGTGGAACTGCGCACCGGCCCCCGGCGCGAGCCCAATACACGCGCCACGGTGGCGGAGCTGTATGATGGCCTGTCCGCCGCCAGCCAGAACCGCTGGCCCAGCCTCGGGTTTGACGCGCTGGGGCTGAACAGTCTGTTTTCTTCGGTGCTGGGGGCGGGGTTCTATTACAAGACCTTCATGTGGCCTGCTGCTTTCTGGGAGAAAGTATACGAACCCTTGATCCGCCGTGCAGCGGGGCTGGGGCGCGCGGCGGACGAGGCCGACCCCGACCAGTATGAAAAAGCCACGGCATTTTGCGATGTGCTGGTGGTGGGCAGCGGCCCGGCGGGGC
>NZ_BAIN01000067.1 GCF_000613285.1 Acetobacter papayae JCM 25143
GTGAACAAGCCGAGAACGCCTTTTCTTATCGGCGCCAGATAAGGAAACTCGGAGTAGCGGAATCCCGGCAAGCGGTCGTCACATGGCCCTTTATTCAAGGGAATAATCATTTGTAAACCAAAGATTCATAAATGGCGATAGAGCAGCCACAACCCGACTTCACATGCTGGCTGTCTGCAAAGCCGATCGGAACCCTGAATAGATAAGGGGAAGTCCTGAGGAATAGATTATAAAAGAGGCCGTGAGCGTCCCTTTTCCAAGGGAGAAATCAGGGTTGGCCGGGAGTGTGTGACACTTTTATGAAGTGCATGACATAAGCCACTGAAAGCGGTGTTACTGGCTTCTCATCCCTGATCGGCGCCCATACATGGCATGAGAAGCTCTTTCCAGCATGCTTACTCCGCCAGAAGATGTTCAAGCTGTGCTGCAATCTCAAACAGCCTGCTATCCTGCCCGTTCTGGCCCATAACCATAAGCCCGACCGGGGCATCGCCCGGTTTGTGGCATGGCAGGCTGATGGCGCACAGGTCCAGAAAATTGGCAATGGCCGTATTGCGAAGCAGCAGCATATTGGTGGCAACGTATTGTGCGTTGTCATCCATATCACTGATTTTAGGAGCGATAACCGGCACGGTTGGCAGAATGACGGCATCATAATGCACCATGATATCCGCCGCCTGCCTGATAAGCCGGGTACGGGCTTGCAACAGGGTAATATAGTCAACGGCAGTCTGTTCATGCCCTCGCAGAATACGCTGCAAAACGAACGGATCATAAGTCTGGGCATGTTCCGCCAGCAGGGGGGTATGCCATGCCAGTGCCTCGGCTGCGGGAAAGCCCCCCTTGCTGTTGGCGGTGGGAATATCGAGCAAAGGCGGGCAAGAGAATGTTTCCAGCGCAACGCCTTTGGCGGCAAGGTGGCTGAGGCAGTGTTCCCATGTTTGCGCGACGGTCTGGTCCATTCCGTCCATGACCATTGTGCTTAGGATACCGAGGCGAAGGGTGCTACCGGTTCGGCCGTTTGGTGCATCCTGCACATGTAAGGTGCCTGTGGCCATCAGGCTGTCTACAGCCCAGCAGCAGCGAACCGTGCGGCCGATACTGCCGACTGAATCCAACGTCGAAGAGAGGGGAATGGTACCTTGCGTAGAAATGCGCCCTGCTGTGGGTTTGAACCCGACTAGCCCGGTCAGAGCCGCCGGTATACGGCACGACCCCCCGGTGTCGCTGCCAATACCGGCCAGAGCCATACCGTCCGAAACCGAAATGGCGGCCCCGGAAGAAGATCCGCCGGGAATACGCTGCTCCTGCCTGCGCCACGGATTGGCCGGGGTGCCAAAATGGGGGTTAATGCCCACGCCCGAAAAAGCGAACTCCGTCATGGTCGTGCGCCCCATACTGAGCATGCCTGCCTGCTGAAGGTTACGTATGGCTGGGGCATCCATACTGGCCGGGGCAGCATTTTCCAGCACCAAGGAACCTGCTCGGCTGACACAGCCCGCCTCGTCAAACAGGTCCTTGACGGAAACAGGCAGGCCTGCCGCAATAGTGGGGGCGCGCCCCTGCTGACGCAGCGTGTCCATGATGTCTGCCTGCCGGCGGGCTGCATCAGCATGAACAGTCATGAAAACCCGCGCCCCTTCACCCTGCGGGTCATTGATACGCTCAAGAGCCTGTTCGACCAGCGCACGGGCTGTCGTGCGGCCATCCGCCAGTGCCTGTGCTGCAGCAAGCAGGGAAGGGTAGGGAAAAAACGTCATGACGGGTCCTGCTGGTGGGTGTTGGTCCATGCGCCCGGACATAGCATAACCCCGCGCTTTTCCGCTGGCACATGAAACCGGCAGCACCGAGTGTATCATGCCTATGATGAAGTGAAAGACGGCCCAGCACCGAGAGGCCGCATGTCATCAGGGAACCACTGAGCCTGTGTGACTGTGCTCTGATGTTATCAGATTGTGCCCGGCTGTCATTAGCTCAGACGGACAGCAGTCATAACATGAAAGATCAATCTACCCGCGAGGCATGCCCGGCGTGTGGTGGGAATAACGGGGCTTATCCGCAGAATGTGGGTTTTGAGTGGGTTCATTGTTGCGAAATTGTAATGAACTCCACGGGGGAAAAGGCAGAACCCTGATGGTTCCGGGGCATGTCATCACGTTGCATGGAAAGGGAAAGACTTTGACAAAAGAAAATAGAACAGTCCCGGTTTCGGAGAGCGGGCCTTCAGGGTTGAAGGGAAACCTCGGTGTGGCATCCATTGTCATGATGGTGGTGGCAGCCGCAGCGCCGCTAACCGTCATGGCAGCCAACAGCCCGCTTATCATCGCCATGGGCAATGGCATTGCGGCTCCGCTTGATGCGGCTATCGCCACACTGATCATGTATCTGTTTACCGCCGGTTTTATTGTCATGTCGCGCTATGTGACCAATGCCGGGGCGTTTTACGCCTATATCCAGAAAGGGCTTGGCCGTCAGGTCGGGTTGGCATCGGCTACACTGGCCACGGCTTCATACACATTTATCGTTCTGGCGCTGGAAGCCTATCTTGGCTACACGCTGGCCGAACTGCTGCACAACACCCTGTCCATTTCCGTGCCGTGGTGGGTCATGTCGTTTGTGGTTGTGTTTGTTGCGGGCTTTCTGGGTTACCGGCATATTGAAATGAGCTCGCGCTTTCTTGGCGTAGCCCTAGTGCTGGAAGTCGGGGTTGTTCTGCTGGCGGATCTGGTTGTGCTGGCAACCAAAGGCACAGCGGTTCTGGACCCGGCTCCTTTCACGCTGCATGCGGCACTGAATGGCTCGCCCGGTCTGGGGCTGATGTTTGCTATTTACTGCTTCATTGGTTTTGAATCGACCGTCATTTTCCGTGACGAAGCGCGCAACCCTGAAGTGACCATTCCGCGCGCGACCTATATTGCGGTGTTTGGCGTTGGCCTGTTTTACGTCATTTCCATGTGGTGCGAGGTCGCGGGCATTGGTCTTGGACAGACCGTACAGATGGCCAACGAACACACAGGCGATATGTACCTGATATTCATCAACACCTATATGGGTAAAGTGGCTTCAGATATCGTCAATGTTCTGCTGATAACCAGCCTGTTCGCCTGTATTCTGGCCTTTCATAATGTGGTGGTGCGCTATCAGTTTGTCATGGCACGCTACAACGTACTGCCTTCGGTTATTTCACGGGTGCATGACACGCATGAATCTCCCCATATGTCCTCGCTGGTTCAGACCGGCACCTCACTGGTGGGTCTGATCGTGCTTGTTGTGCTGGGTCTTGACCCCGTAACCCAGATTTATGCCTGGGCGGCCACAGCCGGAACACTGGGTTACATGGTTATTCTGTCCATGACCTGCCTGTCCATTCTGGCGTTCTTCAATGTGCGTCGCGCCGGTAAAGGGCATGTCTGGCATACGCTTGTAGCACCTGTTGGGGCGCTGGGCGGACTGCTGCTCTGTCTGGGGATCGCTATTGCCAATCTGCCCACGCTGATCGGGGGAGATAACGCCTCGGTTGCTGCGTGGGGGGTAGGCGTTCTGGTGATTGTATCCTTTGTTGTAGGATATGGCGCAGCAGGACGGTTAAAAATGAAAGACCCCGCGCGCTTTGAAGCGCTCAAAGAACTGGCCTGAAGTGTCCTTTCAGGGGCTGCCAGTCCGGCCCCGGAACAGGGCTGCGCATACTTGGGACTTTTGATTGTTTTTCGAACAAAAAAAACCGCCTGCCATCATAAGAGGCAGGCGGGTTTTATAAATCAGGTGGGGCCAGAGAACGCCACCACATAGGATACTTCTATCAGGCGTACAGGCTCAGCCCGGTCTGGTCGCTGCTGTCGCTCTGGTCGGTTGTTTGCGTGCCGCTGACGCTCATGACCGAAACGATATTTCCGCTTGAATCTTTTTCAATAATAACCGGCGTTCCATCAGCACTGGCTGATGTGATCGTAACATTGGAAGAAGACGAGGAAGATGAAGAGCTGGTTCCGGTGGAACTGCTCGTATCCGTCGTATCCGTGTCTGAAGTCAGCGTATCGAGCAGGCTGCTGGTCAGGGTAGCTGTGCTCAGTGACGTGGAGGATGACATGGCGTTTTCTTTCCTGCTCTCAGGCACGAGATCGCCTGACGAATGTATCAGCAAATAGTTTCTAGCATGGAATATCAATGCCAGACAATGAAAGCGCACTAACCAAGGCATCAAGCGCCAAATCAGACAGATGGCGCTGATACCAGAGGCCGAACCTATCCGAAGCGGAAGCCTGAAAGCGCCTTGCCCATGACAGTATCGCTGTAGGTACGGCTGCCCACATCATTGCCAGCGGCACCTGCCGCAAACATAAGAGGCAGAAGATGCTCCTCGCGCGGGTGGCAGATGCGTGCCCCGGGAGCATTCTCCCACGCCAGCAGGCGCTGGTTACGTTCCTGAGGCGAGGCTTCGAGCGTGTCGCGCAGCCATGTATCGAACTGCACGGATGTCTCATCCGTTTTGGGGCTGCCACTCATGAAGTGCCGCAGGTTATGGTAGCTCATGCCCGTGCCGATAATCAGGATATTTTCATCACGCAGGGGCTCAAGCGCCTGACCAACGCGCATTTCCTGTGCGGCATCCAGCCGCGCACTCATGGAGAGCTCAACAACGGGAATATCGGCATCAGGGAACGCGAGCAAAAACGGGATAAAAACCCCATGGTCGAAGCCACGCTTGGCATCATCCTGACAGGCAATCCCGTTCCGCTGGAGGAGAGCCTGCACATGGGCCGCCAGTGTGGGTGAACCGGGGGCAGGGTATTGCAGCGCGTAAGTATGTTCGGGAAAGCCGTAATAGTCATAGATCAGGGGAGGGTGTTCGCCCGTTGTGACTGTCGGCACGACGGTCTCCCAATGTCCGGACATGACCACAATACCAGAAGGCTTTCTGGGCAGGGTTATGGCCAGCCCTTGCAGATGAGCGGCCAGATTTTCCCACCCCGGCCAGTCCATGAAAAAGCACGGTCCACCACCATGCGGAAGAAAAAGCACGGGCTGACGTGTGGAGGCTGCTGTTTGCACGATATTCGGCCTTTTCTGGATGTAATCCGCAGTAAGGAGCCTTGCTCCTGTGAACAGATCACGTTTTCTGATGTGTTAAGGGATATATATCACGGGAATTGCGTTTTATTCCTGCCGGGTTGGATGGAATAATCTTCCATTCATCGCTCTTGAACGCATGGGCGTATGATCAACCCTGTGTGAAAAAAGGCCGGGCAGGGCTCATCTGTGCATTAAGCGCGTTACGGATAAGGGGAAAATGTGCAATTTTCCTTATGCTGTTATATCATGACCGGAGCCATTTCAGTGGAAAATGCGGAACAGAGTAATTGGATTCACGATGCTAATCTGGCCGTGCGCGTGGTGGCCATGCGGCGTGACACCAATGCCGCAGGCGATGTGTTTGGCGGGTGGGTTGCCTCGCATATGGATCTGGCGGCCAGCACGGCAGCGGAAGACCGGGCCGGGTGCAAATGCGCCACGGTAGCGGTCGATGGTCTGGTTTTTCATCGTCCCATGGCGGTGGGGGATGAACTAAATGTCTACACGCGTATCCTGCGTGTAGGCCGTACATCCATGACAATAGAGGTTGAAGCCATCCGCCGGGTGCGGCGTACGGCAATCCGGCAGAAAGTGACTCAGGCGCGGTTCACGTTTGTGGCCCTTGATCAGGATGGCCGCCCCTGCATGGTCGATCGATAAGCCGTATTTTTCCCGCTGGACAATCAGCCACACAAAAGCACAGACAGGTCAGCACAACCCTGCTGCCTGTTGTTTCATGCGCGAAAGCAGCCGGCAGGGTAGAGCCGTATGAAACGCAGTGGGGCAGGTGTGACAGATATGAACAAAGTGCGGGCGGATATTATCGATGGCAAAGCGTTTGCCGCAAGCCTGAGGCAGAAAGTAGCCACGCAGGTTACACGGCTGAAGGCCGAATATGGCATTGTGCCGGGGCTGGCGGTTGTCATGGTGGGGGAGGACCCCGCCTCTACGGTGTATGTGCGCAACAAGGAGCGCATGACGGTCGAAGTGGGCATGAATGGGCACGCTTTTCGGTTGCCCGCCGATGCCACGGAGACTGAACTGCTGAACCTGATCGGGCGGCTAAACGCCGATACCGCCATTCATGGTATTTTGGTGCAGTTGCCTCTGCCCGCGCATATGGATGCACGCAAGGTTATCAATACCATCACCCCCGAAAAAGATGTCGATGGTTTTCATGTAGTCAATGCCGGGCTGCTCGCTACCGGGCAGGAGGCCATGGTGCCTTGCACACCCCTTGGCTGCCTCATGCTGCTACGCGACAGGCTGGGCAGTCTGGCTGGTTACAAGGCTTTGGTCGTGGGGGCATCCAATATTGTGGGCAAACCCATGGCGCAGCTTCTTCTGGCTGAAAAATGCACGGTCAGTATCGCGCATTCGAGAACACGGGACCTGGAGGCGGAAGTCAGACAGGCCGAAATTCTGGTCGTGGCCGCAGGGCGTGCCGAGCTCATTCCGGGTGAATGGATCAGGCCGGGCGCAGTTGTTATCGATGTCGGGATCAATCGTATCGAACGTGACGGAAAGGCGGTTCTGGTAGGCGATGTGGCCTTTGAGGAAGCCGCCAAAGTGGCCGGGGCCATCACGCCCGTACCCGGTGGCGTTGGCCCCATGACCATCGCCTGCCTGCTGGCCAATACCCTGACCGCCTGCTGCCGCGCGATAGGCGCGTCCGAGCCCGCGGAACTCGTTGCCTGAAACAAAAAAACACCTGCACGCGCCGTAAGCGCGCCACCCTGCTGGGGTGGGCATGGCCGGGCGGGCAGGTCTGTACGGTGGAGACAGACATGATCTGTTTTGATTTTGATGGCGTTATTTCAGACTCCCTCCACATGTGGGGCGGCGTTCTGCACAAGACCGCAGCACGGTTCGGGATCGACCTGCCGGACGATGTACGCCCCTTCCAGCGTCTGCGTCCCCTTACCTTTGAAACACTGGGTAAGGCACTCGGGGTCGATCCAGTAGCGTTTAGTGACGCCATGGCCGCAGAAGCCGCCAGCAATGCCGCCATACCACCACTAGTTCAAGGCATGCGCGGTGTTCTGGACAGTCTGGCAGGGCAGGAGCCTCTTGTTATCGTCAGTTCAAGCCGCCGGGCTGTTATTGAGCGCTTTCTGGTGGAACATGATCTGAGCCACGCCTTTAGCGATGTAATCGGGAGCGATGTCTACCCCACCAAAGTCGAGGTTCTGCGCACATTGTTGCCCGCAGGGGCCAGAATCATGGTGGGAGACGCCGCCAGTGACATGGAAGCCGCACGCGCAGTCGGCATAGAAGCCATAGGCGTCTTGTGGGGCTGGCAGGACGCAGACATGCTGGTTGATGCACACCAACTGGTACAAACCCCGGCAGATTTGCTGGATGTGCTGAGAGCAAGTGAAGGACTTTCACTGCATAGCCACTGAAAACAACATATTATGTGGTTTTAATGTTGACTTGAATGGGAAAAGCCGCACACTGAACCCCTGAGACGAAAAGCACAGTCCGGGAAAGTCTTCCCGGCCGCACGGAGCAAGGTTCATGTCGGAGTTTCCCACACACGCGCGTGTTGTCATTATTGGCGGGGGCATCATGGGAGCCTCGACCGCGTATCATCTGGCCAAGCTGGGCTGGAAAGATACGATTGTCATTGAACGACATAAGCTGACATCTGGTACCACATTCCATGCGGCGGGGCTGGTGGGGCAGTTGCGCTCCAATGCGAATATCACCCAGTTACTGGGTGAATCCGTCAAGCTGTACAAAACCCTTGAGCAGGAGACCGGTCTGGCCACGGGCTGGAAAATGAATGGGGGCCTCAGGCTGGCCTGCAACGAGGAACGCTGGACCGAGGTGCGGCGGCAGGCCACCACGGCCCGCTCCTTCGGGCTGGAAATGCACCTGCTGACACCCAGAGAAGCCCTCGACCTGTGGCCGCTTATGGATATTTCGGACCTTGTCGGCGCGGCTTTCCTTCCGACTGATGGACAGGCCAACCCGTCCGATATTACCGCCTCGCTGGCCAAGGGTGCGCGCATGCACGGTGCGCGGATTTTTGAAGATACCGATGTCACGGGTTTCAAGGTTGAAAACGGCCGCGTGACAGAAGTGCAGACCAGCCGTGGCACCGTGCAGTGCGAGATTGTCGTGAACTGTGCAGGACAATGGGCGCGTGAACTGGGGGCCAAGGTTGGTGTGAATGTGCCGCTGGTCTCGGTCGAGCACCAGTACATGATTACCGAACAGATTGCAGGCGTTACCTCCAGCCTGCCCACTGCGCGACCCTGACCGCCTGACATATTATAAGGAAGAAGTAGGCGGGCTGGTCATGGGCGGGTATGAGCCTAACCCCATAGCCTGGGCTGCGGATGGTTTTCCCGACAAGTTCAATTTCCAGCTTCTGGGCTCGAATTTCGATCATTTCGAGCAGTTGACAGAACTGGCTCTGGGCCGCGTGCCTGCACTAGCTACCGCCGGGGTGAAAGAATTGATCAACGGGCCAGAAAGCTTTACGCCCGATGGCAACTTCATTCTCGGGCTGGCACCGGAACTGGACAATTATTATCTGGGTTGCGGCTTTAACGCCTTTGGCATTGCAGCAGGGGGCGGTGCAGGCAAGGTTCTGGCTGAATGGATCGTGGGGGGAGAGCCCCCTTATGATCTGTCCCCGGTGGATATTCTGCGCTTCGGACGCAATCATCAGGACGTCAACTGGGTGCGCAGCCGCACGCTGGAAGCCTATGCTAAACACTACACGATTGCATGGCCCAGCGAGGAATATAAGAGCGGGCGCCCCCTGCGGCGTTCTCCGCTTTATGACCGCCTTAAGGCTCAGGGCGCGGTGTTTGGCGAAAAACTGGGCTGGGAACGTCCAAACTGGTTTGCCGAACCGGGTGAAGACGCGGCGGATCACTACACCTTCAATCGTCCGAACTGGTTTGGAGCCGTTGCGCGGGAGCATGCCGCTACGCGCGATGCGGTGAGCGTGTTCGACCAGACATCTTTCGCCAAATTCGCGCTGGTCGGGCGGGATGCCGCCGATGCGTTGTCTGTTATCAGCGCGGCCAATGTGCACAAGCCGGTTGGTAGCCTGATCTATTCATTGATGCTGAACACACATGGCGGCATTGAATCGGACTTTACCGCCGCCCGGATTGCGCAGGACGAATACTACCTCGTATGCGGCACAGGGGCTGCAACCCGTGATTTCGACTGGCTCAGGCGGCATATTCCCAGTGGTATGGATGCACGCCTGCTCGATGTGTCCTCCATGTATTCTACCTGTCGCTCATGGGGCCTGAGGCGCGGCATGTGCTGGAAAAACTGACGCGTGATGATGTTTCCAACGCGGCCTTTCCGTTTGGCACATGGCGTACACTGCATATAGCAGGCGCTCCGGTGCGTGCGTTGCGCGTGACCTATGTTGGAGAGCTGGGCTGGGAGCTCCATATTCCGGTTGAATTTGCCGCAACTGTTTATGATGCGCTCATGCAGGCGGGGCAGGCTTTTGGCATCCGCAATGCTGGATACCGCGCCATTGAAACCCTGCGACTGGAAAAAGGGTACCGGGCCTTCGGTTCAGATATCGGGCCGGATCATACCCCATATGAAGCCGGGTTGGGCTGGCTGCTCAAGATGAAAAGCGGACTGCCGTTCATCGGGCGTGAGGCGCTGGAAAAACGGCGTAATGCGCCGCTGCGCAAGAAACTGGTCTGCTTTACGGTAGATGACCCATCAGTGGTTCTGCTGGGACGTGAAACCATTTACCGTAATGGTGAGCGCGTAGGCTGGGTTGGCTCGGCCGGGTTTGGGCATACGATCGGCAAGCCCATTGCTTATGGCTATGTCAGGCAGCCCGAAGGGGACGTAACAGATGAGTTCGTGCTGTCTGGTGCCTATGAGCTTGATGTCGCAACAACCCGTGTGCCGGCAAAAGCCTATCTGAAACCTCTTTACGATGAGCAGCGCACCCGTATTCTGGGGTAAGGGGCAGCAGGCAGAAGCGGGCCTGTCCGGCCCGCAGCTTCGTATGACAGGATACCGGGGTACGGTTCATGACACACACACTGCATGATCGGCTGAGGGCGCTGCCATGCTGGACGGCCCCGGTTGACCCTCGCCCGCTGGGGGGCGGCATTACAAACAGCAATTTTGTAGTGGAGGATGGTTCCCGCCGCTATGTCGTGCGCGTGGGCCAGGATATCCCGCTGCATAATGTCATGCGCTTTAACGAGCAGGCGGCCTCTTACGCGGCGGCTCTGGCCGGTATTTCACCACCAGTGCACTATGCGGAAGCAGACCTTCTGGTTATTGATTTCATCGAAGGGCAGACGCTCGATGCGGCTGGGGTGCGTGCGCGCCTTCCGGCTGTGGTGGAACTTGTGCGGCGCATGCATACGGGTCTGCGCGAACATCTTGCAGGGCCAGCCCTGAGTTTCTGGATTTTTCATGTGCTGCGTAACTATCTGAGAGTGTTACGGCAAAAAGACGCGCGACCGATTGCACAGCTTGAGCGGCTGGAACGAATAACGCAGGAACTGGAGCAGGGTCTGGGGCCGACGGAAACGGTTTTTGCCCATAATGACCTGCTACCCGCGAACTTTCTCGATGATGGCGAGCGGTTATGGCTGATTGACTGGGACTATGGCGGCTTTAATGCTCCACTGTTCGACCTAGGCAATCTGGCTTCGAACAATGCTTTCGACCCAGAACAGCGCGAGGCCATGCTGACACTTTATTATGGTCACCCGCCAGATGAGGCCCTGCGCTACCGTTTGCAGGTCATGGCCGTTGCTTCTCTGCTGCGCGAAGGCCTGTGGAGCATGGTTTCAGAAACGGAATCCACAATCGATTTTGATTACCGAGACTACACCCGCATGAACATGAGCGTGTTTGAGCAGGAGTTGCAGACACTCATGAGCATGCGGGGCTGAAAACTATTGCCCTTAGGGGGTCAGAACAACACGGCCGGGCAGACCACCCTTGCGGGTTTGCTCAAGGGCGTTTTCAAAAGCCTCCAGCGGCAGGGTCTGGGCAACAGGCACACGTAGGATGCCCCGGGCCAGCAGGTCTATGGCTTCGTGCAGGTCCGACAGCGTCGCGCCGACAGAGCCGATAAACGAGACTTCCCGCACAATCAGGTCAATCGGGTGGGTCTGGAACGTGTCCTGTGTATAACCGATCAACACCAGCCGCCCCCGGCGGCGCAGCATATCCATACCTGAACGGATGCTGGCCGCAGTGCCAACCAGTTCAAAAACGACATCTGCCCCTTCGCCTGTGATTTCTCGGACACGAGCACCAATATCGGCTCATGTGTGGAATCTATGGTGTGTTCGGCCCCGTTTTCATGGGCGAGGGTTTCCCGCGCCCCGCCGCGTCCTATGGCGATTACCCGCGCTCCGGCATTTTTGGCGTATTGCAGCAGAGCCAGCCCCACGCCACCCGTGCCGTAAACCACTACCCACTCTCCGGGTCTGATTGTAGCCAAACGCCCCGCATGCACGGCTGTTGAACCAGCACAGCCCATGATAGCAGCTTCGGCTGTGGAAACATGGTCGGGCAGGTGAACGCAGTTGCGCACCGGCACGCACACATATTCCGCAAAACCACCATCCGCATTGAAACCGGGCTGCGCACGTGGTGTGGGGCAGAGGTGCTCGTCCCCTTTCAGACAGTAGCCGCAGTGGCCACATCCTTCGTAATAATAAACAGCGGCCCGCTGTCCCAGCCATGAATCCGCCACACCAGCACCGCACTGGGTAATGGTGCCTGCAATTTCATGGCCCACGGCAAAGTTTCGCCCACCCAGATCAAGCAGCCCATCAAGGATGTGCAGGTCCGTCCGGCAGACACCACAGGCATTGATCCGCACCAGCACCTCGCCCTGAGCGGGTGAGGGAATGGATACTGCACGCAGGGCAAAAGGCTTGCCGGGTTCTATGAGTTGCACCGAACGCATGGTGGTCGATTCTGTCATGATATGGTTCCTGCGTTCTGGTATCGAAATGGTTTGTGCGGGGCATGATAGGGAAAGCGGAAAGACCCGGCAACCGCTGAAAAACGGCACGGAATGCCACTTTTTGAGGGTTACCCAGAGCGATATTAATTTGTTTTTTATATCAATAAAATTTTTTGTAACAGATTTTTGAATAAAAAAATTTCTAACTTCAGGCCGAT
>NZ_BAIN01000066.1 GCF_000613285.1 Acetobacter papayae JCM 25143
GGCCGGGCGGCGGGTGCTGCCCCCCGGCACGGGGCGTCTGCCTCCGGCTGAACGCGCCGGGCGTGAGGAGTTGGAGCGGGCGGAAAAACGCCACAAGCGTCTGGTGGCATGGCGGTGGCTGGCGTTGCGCTTTCCCGAATTCTATCCCGACCGGGAAGAAGCCGAGGATACGACGCGCCGCCTGAATGACTGGATTGAAAGCGTGCTGCGCCAGCAGAGCCGCGCCCGCCAGACCCAGAAGTTCTGAAAACCGGGCCTCAGCCCATCGAGGTGCTGGTCAGCCGTTCCGAAATATCCCACAGGCGCGCTGCCAGACTCGGCTTGCGTGCCGTGGGGGGAGTGCGTGCGGGGCCGGGGCGTCCGTGCCGCTCTCCCGCGCCCTGTGGGCCGTAATATTCCCCATCACGCGCATCGGGCGACAGGGCGGCGTATAGCAGCGGTTCCGCCCCGCGTGCGGCGGACTGCCCCATGATACGGAGCACGGCCCCGCCGAGCGTCTGCTCGATTCGGCCCAGTGGGGCGGGGAGTGTCGCCCCCTGCCCATTGGCCAGAATGGCGGTGCTGGCCCAGCCGGGATGGGCGGCCCGCGCATGCAGGTTCCAGCCGTTTTCAGCAGCCCGGCGTGCCAGTTCCAGCGAAAATAGCAGATTGGCCAGTTTGCTCTGCTGGTACGCCCCGAACGGGCTGTAGCGGTGGCGGCTTTGCAGGTCGTCGAAATGCAGGGTGTTGCGCCCTGCGGCAAGGCTGGCCACGGTCACGACCGTGCCGCCGCCGTCTGCCGCTTCCAGCAGGGGGCGCAGGGCGGCGGTCAGGGCGAAATGCCCCAGATGGTTCACGCCAAACTGGAGTTCGAATCCATCCTGCGTTTCAAGGCGGTGGGCCGGTGCCATGACACCGGCATTGTTGATCAGGAAATCCAGCCTGTCGGTCTGCTGCGCCACGGCCTGCGCGCAGGCGCTGACCGACTCCAGAGAGGCCAGATCAAGTGCCAGCAGGCTGATCTGGGCCTGTGGGCAGGTGGCTGTCAGGGCTGCCACGGCCTGCTGGCCCCGCTCGGTATCCCTGACCGGCAGCAGCAGGCGGGCTCCCCGGCGGGCAAGACCGCGCGCCACTTCAAGGCCCAGCCCGCTATTGCCCCCTGTTACCAGTGCTGTGCGACCGCGCAGGTCTGGCTTTTTGTCCATTACGCGCCATGTGTCGTGGCGGCCGGGCAGGAGGGTGCCAAGTTTGTCGAGGAATCCGGCAGGCTGTTGTACGGTCATGGCAAAAGGGCCTTGAGCTGTTCATCCTGTTGTGCGGCCTGCATGGCTTCTTCCGTCAGACGTTTTTCATTCCGTTTGAAAAAAATCAGCAGGGTCAGAATCACGGCGCAGGCCAGAACACCGAAGCCGATGGCGATCCAGCCAGAAAGCCGCAAAATCTCGTTGCCCAGCATATAGGCGCACAGCGTGTATCCACCAGCCCAGAATATGCCGCCCAGCGCGTTGTAAAACAGGAATGTGTGCCACGGCATGCGGATAGCCCCGGCCATAATGGCCACAAACATGCGCAGAATGGCGATAAACCGGCCAAAAAACACCACCGACCCGCCATGGCGCAGAAAGACATAGCGCCCCAGCAGCAGGCGCTTGGGGGTCAGCCCCACCTTGGGGCCATGCTTGCCCAGCATGTGCAGGCCCAGCCCGTGGCCGATCAGGTAACCGAAATTATCGCCCATGATCGCCCCCGTTATCCCTGCGATCATGACCCCTTCTATCTGGAGCCTGTGCGTGGTGGCGCAAAACAGCGCGCTGGTAATCAGCAGGCTTTCAGCGGGCAGGGGTAGGCCCATGCTTTCAAGCATGACCACAACACCAATCACCCCATAGCCGTAATGGCTGAACAGGTTGGTGAGAAAGTCGATGGAAAAAGCGGAGTGCAGAGCATGCAGCAGGGGAGAATATCCAGTTCTGGCAGACGGCGCGCAGGCAGACGGCGCCAGCAGCAATGGGGAGGAACCGTGAGTGCTCCCCCTCTGTCAAGTCTGAACGCTTCGTAAAGGCCGTTGGTGGCATCATGTCCACAGGCCGGGTGTTTTTGAACAGGCTGGCCCGCCGGTGCTAGGGTGCCCCCATGACAGACACAACAGCCCCCTTTTCAGCCCACCGCAGGCCCATACCCTGCGGGGCATGGCCTTCTCCCGTGACAGCGGCGCTCGTGGCCGGAAAAACCCTGACCCTATCGGAAGTGACCGCATGGGATCAGACGGTCTACTGGCTCGAACGCCGCCCGGCGGAGGGGGGGCGTACCGTGCTCATGCACTGGAGCGAGACAGCGGGTTGTGGCGAAGTACTACCCCCGCAAACCGATATCGGCACCCGCGTGCATGAATATGGCGGCGGAGCCTATGCGGTTGGCGCACAGGGCATTGCCTATTCCGAGCGCAAAAGCGGTGCCGTATGGCTGGCGCAGAAAGCCGGTGCCCAAACCCGCGCTGACGGGGGGCAAGAGATACGCCAGCTCGCAGGGCAGCCCGGCCTGCGTTTTGCGGATTTGCGATTCGACCCCATGGGCGGCGGGCTGCTGGCCGTGCGGGAAGACCATCAGCACGATCCGGCGGAGCCACAGGCCGCACTGGTGGTGCTGGACTGCACAGCAAAGACCGGACAGGCGGCGGCACAAGGCGTCATCCTTGCCAGCGGAGCGGATTTTTACGCAGCCCCCGCTGTGTCGCCAGATGGGCAATTGCTGGCATGGATTGAATGGTCGCACCCGTTCATGCCGTGGGAGGCCACGCGCCTGTGCGTGGCGCGGCTTGAGCGCACGCCCAGCGGCACCATTACGGGGCTTGGTACCCCTTATGTGCTGGCAGGGGGGGCGGGACACGAATCGCTGCTTGAACCCCGCTGGACGGAAGACGGGCACCTGCTGGTGATTTCAGACCGCTCGGGCCAGTGGAGTGTGTGGCATGCAGGGCGCGGCGAGGCAGAAACAGCTCTGACCCCCTGTGCTGTCCCGCAAGGCGAGATCGGGCAACCGGCATGGGTGTTTGGCCAGCGCAGCTACCAGCCGCTACCGGGTGGTGCGTGTCTGTTCCTGAGTGTGTGCGAGGGTGAAAGCCAGACCGTGCTGCGCCGGACGGATGGCGCGTTTCTGCCCATACCCGGCCGGCCCGAGCAATGCCCCGTGCCGCTGGCTGATGGGCGTCTGGTCTGGCTGGATACCCCGCCTGATGCCCTGCCGCGAATCATGCTGGCGGATATGGCCGCAGAGCCGCCTCAGGAGCGGATTCTCTATAATGCAGCCCCTGCGGTTTTGCAGGCGCAGGATATCGCCTGCCCCGTTTCCCTGCGCTTTCGTGTCGGGGGTGAGGATACGCCATCCGGGCATGCGTTTTTCTATCCGCCCACCAGTCGCACGGCCTGTGTGCCTGAGCGCGAGCGGCCGCCGCTGATTGTGCAGGTGCATGGTGGCCCGACCGCCCGCGCGCAGGATAGTTTTTCCTTCAAGGTGCAGTGGTGGACCTCGCGTGGTTTCGCGGTGCTGGATGTCAATTACGGTGGCTCAACTGGCTTTGGGCGGGCATGGCGTGAGCGCCTGCAAGGGCAATGGGGTGTCGTGGATGTGGCGGACTGCATTGCCGCCTGTACGCATGTCGTGCGCGAAGGCTGGGTGGATGCGCAGCGCATTGCCATTCGTGGTTCCAGTGCCGGGGGTATGACGGTGCTGGTGGCTCTGGCCGAATCCAGCCTGTTTGCGGCAGGCGTCAGTCTTTACGGCGTAACAGACCTGCGCGCGCTGGCAGCGGAAACGCATAAATTCGAGTCGCGCTACCTTGATGGCCTGATCGGTCCTTGGCCCGAATCCGAAGCGCTCTATCTGGCGCGTTCGCCTGTGCAGAAGGTGGAACGGATTCGCGCCCCGGTTCTGTTGTTTCAGGGGCAGGAGGACAGGGTGGTGCCACTTTCACAGGCGCGCGCCATGGCAGAAGCGCTGCAAGAGGCAGGCACGCCCTGTACCCTGCGCGAGTTTCCCGGCGAGGGGCATGGTTTCCGGCAGGAAAGCACCATTCGTGCGGCATTTGTGGAGGAACTGGCTTTTTACGGAGGGCTGTTCGGTTTTGAGCCTGCGGAGTGATGCAGGCATAAAAAAAGCGGCCATTGGCCGCTTTTTCCATACAGACGGGACGATCCGCCTAGAGTTTTTCGACCTGATTGAATTCCAGATCGACCGGAGTGGAGCGACCGAAAATGGAAACGCTCACCTTCAGGCGGTTCTTGTCTTCATCCACTTCTTCAATGACACCATTGAAGGAGGTGAAGGGGCCATCCGCCACGCGAATCTGCTCGCCAATTTCGAAGCTGATGGCGGAGCGGGGATGCTGCACGCCTTCTTCGGTCTGGCGGATGATCCGCTCCGCTTCCGCCGCCGAAATGGGGGTGGGGCGATTACGGGTACCCAGAAAGCCAGTAACCTTGGGTGAATCCTTCACGAGGTGCCAGCTCTCGTCGGTCATTTCCATCTTGATCAGGACATAACCGGGGAAGAACTTACGCTCCGTGTTGACCTTCTGGCCACGACGCACCTCGATCACCTCTTCGGAGGGGACGAGAATTTCGTCAATATGGTCGCTCAGCCCTTTCTGTTCCGCTTCTTCGCGGATGAACTGGGCAATTTTCTTTTCGAAGCCCGAATAGACGTGAACCACGTACCAACGCTTGGCCATGTCGCTTCCTCAGCCTCCCAGCCCGAAGAGTTGACGCAGGCCGAGACCGATCAGCTGGTCAACCACAAAGAAAAAGACGGAAGCCAGACCAGCCATGGCCAGAACGGCACCCGTGGTTACAAGCGTTGCCCGCCGGGAGGGCCAGGTGACCCGTTCGGCCTCGGCGCGCACGTCATGCAGGAACTTACCGGGACTGAACGACACGAACCAACCCTCTTCCACAACTTGCGTTCATGGCACCCTGATGGGGCGGCCTGAACCTGTTCAGCCTTGCACGAAACACCGCATTGTCATGAAGATTAAAGCGGATTTTTCCCGTACAGCGCCAGAAAATCTGGCAGGGGTGGAGGGTCTCGAACCCACAACCTCCGGTTTTGGAGACCGGCACTCTAGCCAATTGAGCTACACCCCTGCAGCGCGTCCGCCTACGGCTGGAAAAGACCTATAACGGAAAGCCGTTGGTCTGACCAGCCACTTAAAAGCGACCTAGCGCAGGAGGCGGAAGAAAGTATGTTGTGAGCCTAAAGTCAAGAGGTCACGGCATATTTGCGTGAACGCACCATACTTTGCCCGCATGATGGCGCCTTGCGCGTGGCTATGCCCGGGCGGGTCTTGCGCGCGAGGCGCTTTTGGCGCTATGTAATCCCCACAAACGGAGCGCGGGCATAGCATAGTGGTAATGCTGTAGCCTTCCAAGCTACCGAGGAGGGTTCGATTCCCTCTGTCCGCTCCAGTTTCCCCACATCTCTGTGCGTATCATCAAAACGTGTTATTTCCGTAAGCCCCATGTGGCTGTGCGGTGGATTCCCGTTTGGCCTGATCAGGGTTGCGGGCCATTGCGCCGGCGGTTTGAGCCACACCCTGCGGGGTATCCGTAAGCTTGGCGTGTGACCCGGACCACGCGCTTTTTCCATTGAAATGCGATTGCGCCGTTCTGCCGGTTGCGCGCCTCTTACGGGCATGCTAGACGCCGCGCCGATGGGTGCCTTAAAACCGGATTCATTTTCTGGATCAATGGCGCGGTGCCCTCTCGTGTGGAATGCCGGCGCGCACAGAAGGAAAGAACCGAAAGAGTGGTGGCTTCGGGCGTAACGACAGCACAACCAGTTGCTTTTGCTGCCAATGGCCTCGAAGGCCGGTACGCAACAGCGCTTTATGATCTGGCAGCCGAGCAGCGGCAGCTGGATACCGTGCTTGATGAAGGGGCTGCGCTTGCGCGGCTGATAGATGAGAGTGCGCCGCTGCGTACGGTTCTCGCGGACAGACGGCTCGACATCAAAGTGTCCAGCGCCGCTGTTCTCGCCGTGCTCGAGGCACAGGGATTTGGGCAGCTTCTGCGCAACTTCGTAGGCGTGGTGGCTGAAAACCGCCGCCTGCCCGTGTTGCGCCGGGTTCTGTCCGCTCTCGACGCCCTCGCCATCGCCCGTCGTGGCGAAGTGGTGGCCGAGGTTGTCAGTGTCGCCCCCCTCAGTTCCGAGCAGCGCGCCCAGCTTCAGGTTCGCCTGGCCGAGGCCGGCTATTCCCGCATTACCATTCGTGAGCGCGTCGATTCCTCACTGCTCGGCGGTCTTGTCGTGCGTGTGGGGGCAAAGCTTTATGACGCAAGCCTCAAGAGCCGCCTGTTCCGTTTGCATTACGCCATGAAGGGAGCCGCGTGATGGAAATCCGTCCCGCAGAGATTTCGGATATCCTCAAGCAGCAGATTGCCTCGTTCGACAAGGAATCTGATGTTGTCGAAACCGGCACTGTCCTGTCCGTAGGGGATGGTATTGCCCGTGTGTTCGGCCTGCAGAACGTCATGGCGGGCGAACTGGTCGATTTCCCGTCCGTCGGTCAGAAGGGCATGGCCCTCAACCTCGAAAGCGACAATGTCGGTATCGTCATTTTCGGTGACGACACTAACATCCGCGAAGGCGATACCGTTGCCCGTTCCGGCACCGTTGTCAGCGTGCCGGTAGGCAAGGGCCTGCTGGGCCGCGTGGTTGACGGTCTGGGTAACCCGATCGACGACAAGGGTCCGCTGGTTGACGTTGAAATGCGTCGTGCGGAAGTCAAGGCGCCCGGCATCATGCCCCGCCAGTCCGTGCATGAGCCGATGCAGACCGGCATCAAGGCCATTGACGCTCTGGTTCCGATTGGCCGTGGCCAGCGCGAACTGGTGATCGGTGACCGCCAGACCGGCAAGACTACCATCCTGACCGATACCATTCTCGCCCAGAAGAGCGTGAATGATGCGGGCGACGACAAGAAGTCCCTCTACTGCATCTATGTTGCGGTTGGCAGAAGCGTTCCACGGTTGCACAGCTCGTGCGTCTGCTGGAAGAAAAAGGCGCGATGAAGTATTCCATCGTCGTTGCCGCCACCGCGTCCGACCCGGCGCCGCTTCAGTATCTCGCTCCGTATGCCGCCTGCGCCATGGGCGAATACTTCCGCGATAACGGCATGCACGCCCTGATCTGCTACGACGATCTGTCCAAGCAGGCTGTGGCTTACCGCCAGATGTCCCTGCTGCTGCGCCGCCCGCCGGGCCGTGAAGCTTATCCGGGTGACGTGTTCTTCCTGCATTCGCGCCTGCTCGAGCGCGCCGCCAAGATGTCCGACGCCCATGGCGCTGGCTCCCTGACGGCCCTGCCCGTGATCGAAACCCAGGCGGGTGACGTTGCAGCCTACATCCCCACCAACGTGATCTCCATCACCGATGGTCAGATCTTCCTTGAAACCGACCTGTTCTATAAGGGCATCCGCCCGGCCGTGAATGTCGGTGGCTCGGTCTCGCGCGTTGGCTCCGCCGCCCAGATCAAGGCGATGAAGCAGGTTGCGGGCAAGATCAAGCTTGAGCTGGCCCAGTATCGCGAAATGGCGGCCTTCTCGCAGTTCGCATCCGACCTCGACCCTGCGACGCAGAAAATGCTCGCCCGTGGCGCGCGTCTGGTAGAACTGCTCAAGCAGCCGCAGGCTTCGCCGCTGTCGGTCGAAGAACAGGTTGTTCTGCTGTTCGCGGGCACCCGTGGCTTTGTGGACGGTGTTGCCGTCAACAAGGTTGTGGCCTGGGAAAAGGCTCTGCTGGCTGATGTGCGCAGCGCGGGCAAGGATATTCTGGACACGCTCTCCAAGGAGCAGGCTCTGTCCAAGGATCTCGAAGCTCGTCTGACGGAATACCTGACCACCTTCAACCGCCACTTCGCGGGCTGAGAGGGCAGAAGCGTCCATGGCTTCCCTTAAGGAACTCCGCGCCCGGATCGGAAGTATCAAGTCGACACGGAAGATCACGAGCGCCATGAAAATGGTGGCCGCAGCCAAGCTGCGGCGCGCTCAGGCCAGTGCGGAAGCCGCGCGACCCTATGCCGCGGCCATGCGTCGTATGCTGGGTGAGCTGGCTGTCGCAGTGCAGGGAGAAGGCGGGGTTCCCCGTCTGCTCGCTGGCACGGGCCAGGACAAGGTGCACCTTCTGGTGCCCCTGACCAGTGATCGCGGGCTGTGCGGCGGCTTCAACTCCAACGTACACCGCCTGACCGTCCAGACGATCCGCCGCCTCCAGTCCGAAGGCAAGACGGTCCGTCTGCTGCCGGTTGGTCGCAGGGCCATGAATTTCTTTTCTCGCGATTACGCTGACCTGATCGTTGATCATGTCACCGGTGTCAGCGGTAAGGAAATTCCCTTCTCTGTCGCGTCTGATCTGGGCGAAAAAATCAACGCTCTGGTCGAAGCCGGCGAAGTCGATGTGTGTGCACTTGTGTTCAACAAGTTCCACAACGCGATGACGCAGGTGCCGACAAGCCAGCAGCTTGTTCCCATGCTCATGGAAGAGCAGGGTGCGGGCGATGTTCCGGCTGACAATGTGGCACAGTATGAATTCGAGCCTGATGAGGCGACAATTCTGGCCATGTTGCTGCCCCGTAATCTTCAGGTGCAGATTTATGCTGCTCTGCTGGAAACGGCAGCTGGCGAAAATGGCGCCCGGATGACGGCAATGGATAACGCAACCCGTAACGCGGGCCGATCCATTGACAGTCTGACCCAGGTCTATAACCGGACCCGCCAGACCAATATCACCAACGAACTGATCGAAATCATTTCGGGCGCACAGGCTGTCTGAGCCCGCTCGCATGTCCCGCAGGAGCTGACCATGTCGGATACCACAACCCAGACTCAGGCCCCTGCGGCCACGAAGTCCAATGCCGTTGGCCGCATTACCGAGATCAGAGGCCCGGTCGTTGACGTGCAGTTCGAAGGCGAACTGCCGAAGATCCTCAACGCCCTGCACGTCAAGCTGAACGACCAGGTTCTGGTTCTGGAAGTCGCGCAGGAAATTGGCGAGCACGAAGTGCGCTGCATCGCCATGGATTCCACCGACGGCCTGACCCGCGGTGCGGAAGTGACCGATACCGGCGCACAGATTTCCGTGCCTGTCGGCCCGGAAACGCTGGGGCGCATCCTGAACGTGATCGGCGAGCCGATCGACGAAAAGGGCCCGGTCCGCACCAGCCGCCGTGCGACCATCCATCGCGATGCCCCGGCGTTTGACGAACAGGCCGCTGCTTCTGAAATCCTGATGACCGGCATCAAGGTCGTCGATCTGCTCTGCCCCTACCTCAAGGGCGGTAAGATCGGCCTCTTCGGCGGTGCTGGCGTTGGCAAGACCGTTATTATTCAGGAACTGATCAACAACATCGCCAAGGCGCATGGCGGCGTGTCCGTGTTCGCTGGTGTTGGTGAACGTACCCGTGAAGGCAACGACCTGTATTACGAAATGCAGGATGCGGGCGTGATCAAGCTGGCTGAAGATGGTGCGACCGACGGTTCCAAGGTGGCTCTGGTGTTCGGCCAGATGAACGAGCCGCCGGGTGCGCGTGCCCGTGTTGCCCTGACCGGCCTGACCATGGCTGAATATTTCCGTGACGAAGAAAACCAGGACGTTCTCTTCTTCGTGGATAACATCTTCCGCTTCACGCAGGCGGGTTCGGAAGTGTCCGCTCTGCTGGGCCGTATTCCTTCGGCGGTGGGCTACCAGCCTACTCTGGCGACGGAAATGGGCGCTCTGCAGGAACGAATCACCTCCACCAAGAAGGGCTCCATCACGTCCGTGCAGGCCGTTTACGTGCCTGCCGATGACTTGACCGACCCGGCACCTGCCGCGACCTTCGCGCATCTGGATGCCACCACCGTTCTGAACCGCTCCATTGCTGAAATGGGCATCTACCCGGCGGTTGATCCGCTGGACTCCACTTCTCGTGCGCTTGACCCCCAGATCGTGGGTGAAGAGCATTACGAAGTGGCGATGGAAGTCCAGCGCATCCTGCAGACCTACAAGTCCCTGCAGGACATCATCGCCATTCTGGGCATGGACGAACTGTCCGAAGACGACAAGCAGGTTGTGGCGCGTGCGCGTCGTATCCAGCGCTTCCTGTCCCAGCCGTTCCACGTGGCCGAAGTGTTCACGGGCGCGCCGGGCAAGCTCGTGTCGGTTACGGATACGGTTCGCTCCTTCAAGGCCATCTGTGCGGGTGAATATGATGACCTGCCGGAAGCCGCCTTCTACATGGTTGGCAGCATCGAAGAAGCGATCGCAAGGCGGAAAAACTGAGGGAATCGGTCTAACGGCCGATTTCAGGGAGGAGCATCGTTCATGCCGGTCCTAATTGAGATCATCAGCTGAAAAAGTGCTGGTGTCGCGTGAGGTAGATATGGCTGTTCTGCCCGGCATGGAAGGCGATATTGCCGCCATGCCCGAGCATGCACCCATGATGCTCCTGCTGCGTGGCGGTGTTGTTGCCCTGCATGAAGGCGATGTGGTTACGGATCGCTTTTTTGTCGCGGGTGGCTTTGCCGATATTACGGGCACTCGCTGCACGGTTCTGGCGGATAAGGCTGTGCCGGTCAGCGAGATCTCGATCGACAACGCCACGGCCCAGCTTGAGGCACTGTCCGAGATCTGGGACAAGACCGACAAGACGGACATGACCCGCCTGAGTGCGTTGCAGGATCAGATTCTGGCCGTACGGGCGGAAATTGATGCCGGTGTGGGTAACGCCTGAGCTTCAAGCATATGTTTTAAAAAAGCCACCCGTCTGGGTGGCTTTTTTTGTTTGGGGCTCCGGGTTGGCCTTGCCGCGGGTTAGCCGCGCCCCCGGTAGCTGGGCACATCCTGCGCGGGAATCCAGACTTCTTTCGGCGCTTCGCCGGTTTGCCAGAAAATATCGATCGGGATACCGCCACGGGGGTACCAGTATGCACCGATACGCAGCCAGACAGGGTTGAGAAGATCGACCAGCGTGCTGGCAATCTGAATCGAACAGGCTTCGTGGAACGCCCCGTGGTTGCGGAAGCTGGTCAGGAAAAGTTTGAGCGATTTGCTTTCCACAATCCATTGATCCGGCACATAATCAATGACGATATGGGCAAAGTCCGGTTGGCCGGTGATCGGGCAGAGTGAGGTAAATTCCGGCGCGGTAAAGCGTACCATGTAGCGCTTGTCGCGGTAGGGGGTGGGTACGCGTTCCAGCTCGGCGGTTTCAGGGCTAGTGGGGGCTGATACCGACCGGCCAAGCTGGGTTAGTGCGGTGCTGCCGTCATCTGGTCTGCTCATGGTGTTCTCCTCGGATGATGTTGCCTGATGTCGGAGCACTTGCGAACCAAGTCAAGTTTTCAGGCCTGATGTATCAGGGTTGCGGCTGTCGTTTTTTTCAGGGCTGGTGTATGAGGGGACATGGCCAGAACAGCATCCCCCGTTTTTCCGCAACCACGACTGGTTTCCTCCACACAGGCTCTGGAAGAGGCGCTCAGGCCGCTCCATAACGAGCGGTATGTGACAGTTGATACCGAGTTCATGCGTGAAAAGACGTACTGGCCGGAGCTGTGTCTGGTTCAGCTTGGCGGGAGCAACGATCTCATTCTGATCGATGCGCAGGCTGAAGGGCTGGATATGGCCCCTCTGGCGGCGCTGATGGCAGATCCGTCGGTCATCAAGGTTTTTCATGCGGCACGGCAGGATCTGGAAATTTTCCTGCATCTGTTTGGCGCGCTGCCCATGCCGATTTTTGATACGCAGGTGGCAGCCATGGTGGCCGGGCATGGCGATCAGGTCGGGTATGACAGTCTGGTCGGTTCACTGACCGGACATTCCATCGACAAGAGCCACAGGTTTACGGACTGGTCGGCCCGGCCCCTGTCTGCCGCCCAGCTTACCTATGCGGCGGGCGATGTCACTTGGCTGCGGGTTGTGTATGAGCGCCTGCACCGCAAGCTTGAGCAGGAGCAGCGCCTGTCCTGGGTTGCGGCAGAAATGGCCGAGCTGGAAGAGCCGTCGACTTTTCAGCCAGACCCCGAAAAGCAGTGGGAGCGTTTGCGTGCCCGCACCAATAACCGGCGCATGCTGGGGGTGCTGCGTGCCGTGGCGGCCCTGCGTGAGCGTGAAGCGCAGCGGGTTAATGTGCCGCGTCAGCGCCTGATCAAGGATGAAAGCCTGCTAGAAATTGCCGCGACCACGCCCGATAGCACCGAGGCGCTGGCCCGTGTGCGGGGTGTGGCGCGCGGCCTTGCGGAAGGCCGG
>NZ_BAIN01000065.1 GCF_000613285.1 Acetobacter papayae JCM 25143
TCCAGCCGCCGGGGGTCGCACCCAGATCGTAGCAGAGCGTGCCGGGATCGGGCCAGCGGCCCAGACGGGTGCAGGCTTCCCATAATTTCAGATAGGCGCGCGAGGGTGGGCCGGTGCGGTTTTCTACAAAACGGGGCGCACCATTGGGGAACGGGCTGGTTTTGCGTGCCGAAAACAGCAGGGTTTCGGGGTCCAGCAGGTCCATGCTCCCAGCGGGCTGGACGGGGGTAAAGCCGGAAAGACCAGCGGTGCGGCCTTGACCGGGGGCAGGCGCTCTTCCACCAGTCGCGCACGGCCAAAGCAGGTGGCGGCATACAGGCTCCAGTTTCGCTGGCGTGCGCGGAGCGTGTCCGCCGCCTCGCGGATGGAGGCAATGGCAACGCATTCGGGCTCCAGCCAGATATCAAGCGCCCAGGGCGAATACACGGCAGGCTGACTGGAAAGGGCTAACTGTCCGTGCCAGCGCTCCACCGTTACGCCACGGCGGCTCAGGTCTTCGGCCAGTGTATCTTCAAGCCCTTCCGCAGCCAGCCAGGCGCCACCTATGGTCGTGCTCATGCGCCGCGCGCCCAAGCGAATGCGAGACACAGCCATGATGCAATCAGCATGCTGCCACCTGTGGGGGCAACGCGGTCGGCGTGGTGGCCCGTGAAGGCGGTATAATAAACCGCGCCGCAGAACAGGAGCGTACCCAGCAGAATACCCGCAGTGCCGATCCGCAGCAGACGTGAGGAGAAGCGCTCTGCCCCCAGTCCGAGGCCGACAAGGGCGAGGCCCTGCCACATCTGCATTTCCATGGCGCCATGGGCCATGGTGCGGCCACCAGTGGCAAAGGCGGTTTCAGGCAAATGCGCCGTAAGCGCGCCCATGATCACGCCACAGGCGACGACCAGCGCGCCACATGTGCGAAACAGGCGGGGAGGGAAAGCGGAGTGTGTCATGCGGCCCATTCTATAGTCGCGCAGGGAGCGGACGGCAAAGGGGCGTTGCATCCATGGGTTGCGCTATGCGTCCGTTAGTATTGTTTTCTGCCACAGGGCGGGGAATGCTGGTGACAATAGATGGCAGGACCGCAGGAAGGAACAGGACAGCATGAGTATTCGGATAGACAGGGTGGTGACACGCGGCGGCGATAGCGGGCAGACCTCTCTGGGGGATGGCTCGCGTGTGGGAAAGGACAGCCTGCGCATAGAGGTGCTTGGCGCGCTGGATGAGCTTAACGCGGTTCTGGGGCTGGTGCGCGCGCATGCCACCCAACCCGGCGGGCAGGCAGAGACACGGGTGGAGGAAGAACTGGCCACCTTACAGAATCTCCTTTTTGACATGGGGGCGGAACTCTGCGTGCCGGAAGGGCCGAAAACCAGCCGTGTGAAACCGGTTGCAGAGCACGTAGTGACTGAACTGGAAAGCTGGATTGAACGCATGCGCGCAGATCAGCAGCCCCTGAGCGGGTTTGTGCTGCCGGGCGGTGCGCTCGCGGCCTGCTGGGCCCATATGGCCCGCACCCAGACCCGCCGGGCCGAGCGGCAGCTTGTGGCGCTGGGTCGGCATGAAACACTCAACCCCGTATTGCTGAAAATACTGAACAGAATGTCTGATTACTTTTTCGTTCTTGCCCGTTATTTCAATCAGAACGGGCAGTCTGACCTGCTATGGCAACCAAGAGTATCATCCACCGCGGAATAAATCCGCGGTTTTGCCACAAAAACCTGCATATTGCGCTTGGATAACACATCCGGGCGTGGTATCAGTGCACAGCAACAGGTTAAAGATGCTTATTTGGCGCTTATCTCGCTGTTGACCATTTCTTTTTTACAGATCGTTCACCGACTCTCTTGTAGGAGTAAGGCGGTTTTTTCGGAAACCCTGTGTGTGGTCTGATGTATTGCCTGTGCAAATTGATACGGGAAATGGCAGCGGGTAGCCCGTTGAGCATTTCTGTTTCATGTAACGTGATAAAATAAGAACGTGACATTCAGATTGATGAATACTTCCCCTTTTCTTTCTTCTTCCACATCCGACCAACAGCATGAAGATGGGCTGGAAGAAGCCAGCATGCTCAATGCGCTCGAACGGCTTGGCCAGTCCGCCCGTGCGCGTCCCGCAGCCCGTCAGCCTGTGGAGCCCACAGGCAAGCGGCGGCGTTTCGTGCGTGATGGCGAGGTTCAGGTCGAAAAACACACGCTTGGCCGCACCGCAGCCCCGCGTACGCTGGCAGAGCCCCGCCCCGGTGGCGGCAATGCCCGCGCTGTGCATTTTTCCGACGAGGATAACGGCGAACTCACGCGCCTGCGCCGCCACCTGGCGGAAGAAAAGCTGCGTGCGGAAGAAGCCGAGCGCCAGTTGGCCGAAACACAGGCCACCCAGCGTGGTTTGATGACCCGTGCCGGCCATGCCGATGTTCTGGTGCGTGAACTCAAGGAAAAACTGACAGAGCGCGAGACGCATCTGGGCCGCGCCGCGCGCGAAATCAAAATCCTGCGTGAAAAGCTGGAAGTGGCTGAGGCCGAGGTCGAACTGCTGCGCACGCGCGCTGAACGCCAGCCAGCCCCGGCTCCGGCAGCCCCGGCGGCGCGGCGTTATGAACTCTCCGTTGAGGAAGCAGAAAATGGCGGCCCCCAGCCCGTCAAATGGTGGAAAGACTGAGCCGCGCATCTCTGTGTGCGGCGGTTCCGCCTGCCTGTGTATAATGACTGTTTCAGAGGGCTGACATGAGCGAAGAGCGTCAGCTTTCCTCAGGCATGGCAACATTCGGCTTTGCCGTGCTGGTGCTTGATCTCGCGGTGGGTATTGGCTTTGTGCTGGTGCCGCTGATGATCGTCGGCTTTCTGTTTCTTCTGCGTGATGTGTTTGGTGTGCTGCTGCTGCCTTTCAGCTTTCTGCTGGGGCTGGCGGGCTGGTCTGCTGACCAGAAAACCCTGCACGCCATGCAGACTGGCTTTCTGCCCGATGGCAGTGCGCATATGCTGCGTGCAGGCAGTATTATCCTGCTTCTGGCGGTATCAATCCTGTGTTCAGTGCTGGCAAGCCGCCGTGTGGGGCAGTCTGTCTGTGTCGAGCGCTGGCTTGCACCCTGCCTGACAGGTATTGCCGCATGGCTGGGCGGGGGCACTCTGGCCCTTGTGCTTTTGCCTGCCTTCTTTTTGCAATGCGCCGCCCTGCGTTACCCCGGCCTGCGGATTGCAGGCGCGCGGTAAGCTGGTGCGGAGCCGCGTTCAGGCGGCGGGAAAGATCTTGCCGGGGTTCATCAGCCTTCAGGGTCCAGCGCGTTCTTGATACGGCGCATGCTTTCCAGCTCGGCCCCACCCCGCCATGAAGGCATCATGTAGGTTTTAAGCTGCCCCACGCCGTGTTCCGCAGAAAAGGAACCGCCAAGGCGGCGCACGATTTCTGCTACCGTATCCATGATATCGTGATCGCGCGCACTGAAAGCCGCTGCATCCATCTGCTCGGGCTGCACGAGATTGAAGTGGATGTTGCCATCCCCGATATGCCCGAACGGTGCGACCCGAATACCCGGGATAAGGGCCTCGCACGCGGCGGTGGCGTCTGTAATCAGGGTGGGAATGGCCGCCAGCGGTACGGAAACATCGTTCTTTACAGAGGCGCCAGCGCGTTTCTGGGCTTCGGCATGTTCCTCACGCAGCATCCATAGCGCGTTACGCTGGGTTTCGCTTTCCGCCAGAACGGCGTCTGTTACCAGCCCGCTTTCCAGCGCTTCTCCCAGCACATCTTCCATCAGGCTACGTAGGCCCTCGCCCGCGCGGGGGCTGGAAAGCTCGACCAGCGCATAGGCCGGGGCGGGTTCTGCAAGCGGCAGGCTTGCCCCGTCAATGAAGCGGTTGACCAGCCCCATGCTGGTGCCAGACATGAATTCAAACGCCACCACGGCAGCAGGGTCCTGCTTGCGGAAAGCGCCAAACAGCTCCAGCGCGCCCGCAGCACTTTCCACAGCACACAGGGCCGTTTCGCGAGCACGGGGGGCGGGCTGGAGCTGGATAACCGCACGGGTAATGATACCCAGCGTGCCTTCCGCCCCGATCAGCAACTGACGTAGCGCGTAGCCCGTATTGTCCTTGCGCAGCCTGCGCATGAGGTCCAGCACGTTGCCATCGGGCAGAACGGCTTCAAGCCCCAGAGCCAGTTCACGGGCATTGCCATAGCGCACCGTGTTGTTGCCCCCGGCATTGGTGGCCAGAATACCGCCGATATCCGCCGAACCTTCGGAGGAAATGGACAGGGGCAGGAAAAGCCCTTCAGCCGCGGCGGCATCCTGTGCGGCCTTGAGTGTCACGCCGGCATCTACCGTCATGGTCAAGTCTGCATGGTCGATGGCGTGCACACGGTTCATGCGTGTGGTGGAGATGACAACAGCCCGGCCGCTGTCATCCGGGGTGGCACCGCCTACCATGCTGGTATTGCCGCCCTGCGGCACCATGGGAACGCCGTGGGCATGGCACAGGGCTACGGCCTTGGCGCATTCCTCGGTCGTGGCGGGGCGCAGCACTGCGGCGCAGCGGCCATGGTAGAGTGCCCGCCAGTCCGTGCAGAAAGCGGCTGTGTCCGTTGTGTCCGTCAGCAGGCCAGAGGGGCCGAGCAGGGCCAGAAGCGCCTGATGGAGCGTGGAGGGAAGAGAGGTTTCAGGCGTGCCGGACATGGCGGTGCGCTTCCTTTGCAGGGCCGGAAAAAATGGCGGGTGGTCAGGGTATCGGGGTGATGGCAGGCAGGTTGCCGCTCAGCCAAATGTGCGCGGTGCGCTATGGACAAAAGGCAGGGGGCTGGGCCGGAGGGTATGGAATACCTCGGTGCCAGCAACCCCTGCCAGCAACCCGGCCATCAGGCCGCCACGATCATGAGTGGTTTGGGATTGCGGGCGGTGGAAAGCTGCATGGCGGCCAGATGGGTCTGGAGTTCCGCGCGGGACTGCTGGGTCAGGTAAAGCTGGGCCTTGAGGGATTCGTTCTGGGCGGTGATGGAGCGCAGGTCACGATCCAGCCGGTTGATGCTATCGGCCATCTCCCGCAACTGGGTGCGGTAGGAATCGGGCATTTCCTGTTTTTCTGCCCGGGCACGGGTAGTGGAGCTTCTGCGCCGCTCCGTTGGCTGGGCGCGGGACGGGTCTGCCGAGATGACCTGAAACAGGTTCTTGAGCGCGCCACCCGTGGTGCTGTTGCGCTGCGCACGGCGGCGCAGGGTTTCCAGTGCCGCGACAGCCTGCCCCTGCTGCTCTTCCAGAACAAGTGCGAGAATGTCTGAAAGGAGTTTGACCTCCTTGGGGTCCAGCTCACTCATGGCAGGGTGTTTTCTTTCGGGTTGGCGGAAGAGGGACGGGGGGCGGCGGCACGGGTCAGGCGGTCCTGTATGGCCAGCCCCAGTCCGTGAGCAGGGATAGGCTGTACGGCTATGCCGCGCAGATGGCGCGCTGTGCCAGCATGGTCGAGCGCACGCAGGCCCGAAAACAGGCGGGCTGCGGCTTCTTCAAGACTGCCGCTTTCGCTCAGGTTCCAGAGCATGGCGGCCGGGCTGGAGCCGTCTTGCGGGCCAAAGGCCAGCAGGGCTTCATCTGCGCGGGGGGTGCGTACATCCAGCCGCACCGGCAGGCCGGGGGCGTAGTGCGAGAGCATGCGACCGGGCGAGAGCGGGGCGGCATCGCTCTGTGTTGCGGGGCGGTGCAGGGGGCCGCACAGGGCCTCCAGCGCTTCCACCGTTACGCCGCCGGGCCTGAGCAGGCAGGGCCTGTCGGGCTGGGAAAGATCAAGCACCGTGCTTTCCAGCCCAATGGCGCACGGCCCGCTATCCAGCACTGCGTCAATCCGGCCATCGAGTTCTTCAAGCACATGGGCGGCGTTGGACGGGCTGATCCGCCCGGAACGGTTGGCCGAAGGGGCCGCTACAGGGCGGCCGGTCTGGCGCAGCAGGGCGGCGGCAACATCCCCACGGGGTACGCGCACGGCCAGTGTGGACAGGCCATCTGCCGCGAGGTCGCTAACCGTGCAGCCTGCCGCGCGGGGCAGAACCAGCGTGAGCGGGCCGGGCCAGAACGCCTCCGCCAACCTGCGGGCGAGCGGAGAGGCCTCGACCTGCTCAAACGCGGCATCGGCATCGGCAAAATGGCTGATGAGCGGATTGAAACGGGGGCGGTTCTTGGCTTCAAAAATACGTGCGACGGCCTGCGGCTGCGTTGCATCGGCACCCAGTCCGTAAACTGTTTCCGTGCCAAAAGCCACAAGCCCGCCTTCACGCAGAAGGCGGGCCGCCGTGGCAATGCCGGTTTCGGTGCTGTCCAGACGCAGGGTCATGAGTCTTTCGGGCTCTTACGCTCAGCCGAACCCTGTGGCCGCCCCCGGTAAAAAGGCAGGGCGGGGCATAGGGCAGCAGCGTGGATCATAGCGATCCGGTACAGACAAATGGCGGATTTTTCCAGCCTGATTTGCCGTAAACGAGGGGCGAGCCATCCAGAAGCGTTATCTGACCGCCTGCGGCTTCCACAATGGCCTGTGGGGCGGCGGTGTCCCACTCCATGGTGGGGCCAAGGCGGGGGTAAAGATCGACCAGCCTTCGGCCACGCGCACGAACTTGACGGCAGAGCCTATATTGCCCAGCGAGGCGATATTGCGGCCATTGAGATATTCCGCCAGCCGCACGTCATCCGCATGGTGGCGGGAGGCAAGAACGCTCAGTCCCTCGGCCGGGGCCTTGCGAACATGAATGGCCTGTTCGCCCCGGCTGTCGCGCCGGAACGCACCCAGCCCCACGCCGCCCCAGTAGGTCTGGTGGTAGGCCGGCAGAGACATGGCACCCAGAAAAGCCCGCCCATCGCGCACAAGGCCGATATTGACGGTAAAATCATCCCGCCCGGCGGCAAATTCCCGCGTGCCGTCCAGCGGGTCCACCAGCCAGTAGGTGGGGGCCACGGCTGTTTGCAGTCCTGCGGCCACTTCTTCTTCCGCAACAACGGGAATATCCGGCGTGGCGGCGCGCAGGCCGCGCAGGATATGCGCCTCGGCGGTGGTGTCCGCTTCCGTTACGGGAGAGGAATCGGTTTTGGTCTGGGTTTCAAATCCCTTGGCGCGAATGGCGCGGATGAGATCTGCGGCTTCTTCCACCAGTCTGGTGGCCAGGGCCAGAAGCTCGGACTCTGTATGGGCGTTCATGCAGGCACCATACGCCAGCTTGAGCGTGGCGTCATGTCCCGTAGCACTATTGCCAAGCCAGCGAGGGGGACTTACGCAGAAGGGAACCCGTTTTGCTGGAATGATCGGTAGAATTCATGCTTCAGATTTCGTTCTCCTCCGAAATACGGCCCGTGGGCGGTAGCCTCGCCGTTCTGGTGCCACAGGGTGAAACCCGTCCGGCGGTTTTCACTGAGCTGGATACAGCCCTGTCCGGTGCCCTGTCCCGTGCGGCAAAGGCCGAAGGCTTCAGCGGCAAGGAGGGTACGAGCTGTGTCGTGCTCGCCCCCTCGGCGGCGTTTGAGCGCATTGTGCTCGTGGGGCTGGGCAAGACCGAGGATGTAGATGCTTTTGCCGCCGAAAAGGCTGGTGGGACTGCGGCCTCGCTCCTTGGCCGGGCTGAAAAGGCGACGCTGGCCACGGGCGATCTGTCTGGCGCACTGGCAGCCCATGCCGCATTGGGGGCGGTGCTGGGGGCCTACCATTTTGGCCTGTATCATGGCGCGCCTGAAGCGCTGGATAACCACAAGCTGCAGGCCCTGTCGGTGCTGACCCCTCATGCGGCGGATGCCGATGCGCTCTGGCCGTCCCTGCTGGCGGTGGCGCGCGGTGTGGTGCTGGCGCGCGATCTGGTGTCGGAACCGGCCAATGTGCTCAATCCCGTTGAATTTGCCGAACGCGCCCAGACGCTGCGTGCCCACGGGCTGGAAGTGGAGGTGCTTGACCGCCCCGCCATGGAAAAGCTCGGCTTTGGCGCGCTGCTGGGGGTTGCTCAGGCAGTGCCAATGAGCCGCGCATGGTGGTCATGCGCTGGAATGGTGGCAAGGCCGATGCCGCGCCGCTGGCTTTCGTGGGCAAGGGGGTGACGTTTGATTCGGGCGGCATTTCCATCAAGCCCGCGGCCGGTATGGAAGACATGAAGTGGGATATGGCCGGTGCCGGTGCGGTTACCGGGCTTATGGCCACTCTGGCGCTGCGCAAGGCTTCGGTTAACGCGGTTGGCCTTGTCGGGCTGGTGGAAAACATGGTTTCCGGCACCGCGCAGCGGCCGGGCGATGTGGTGCGTAGTGCTTCGGGGCAGACGATCGAGGTGCTGAATACCGATGCCGAAGGGCGGCTGGTTCTGGCCGATGTGCTGTGGTACGCGCGGGATCGTTTCGCCCCCCGCCTGATTGTCGATCTCGCAACCCTGACCGGCGCAATCATTGTCGGCCTTGGGCATGAATATGCGGGGCTGTTCTCCAATGATGAGCGCTGGCCTCGGGTCTGGCCGATGCCGGGGCCTTCACGGGTGAAAAGCTGTGGCGCATGCCGCTGGGCAAGGCGTACGACAAGCTGCTGAAATCCGATATCGCGGATATGCAGAACATCAGCGGTGGCCGTGCGGGTGGCTCCATTACGGCGGCCCAGTTCCTCAAGCGCTTTGTGGGCGAAACCCCGTGGGCGCATCTGGATATCGCGGGCGTTGCATGGGACGACAAGGCCCGTAACGGCCAGCCCAAGGGAGCAAGCGGCTTTGGCGTGCGCCTGCTGGACCGTTTTGTCCGCACGGGTTTTGAACAGAACTAACTGACCGCGTGTTTCCGTGCTGGGCCTGCCTGTTGCGCAGGCCCAGCATAAAGGGCGGTTATCAGGGCAGGATAAAGCGGGTTTAGGCGTCAGCCACCGCGGGTCCAGCCCTGTGCTTCCTGCTTCCAGTAGGTAGGCGTATGCCTGCCGCGCGGGCAGCGCTCCAGCGTTCGCGTGCGGCGGTTACGGCTTGCGGGTCCTGTCCGTCAAACAGGTCGAATACGCGGCTGAAAGCCGCAAAATCCGGGCAGGTCCGGTTTTCCAGCAAAAATAGAAAACGTGCCTTGTTCGGGCTGTCTTCGCCCGTTGTCAGCCATATCGGGTGCAGATCGGGGCAAAGCGCGCCTTCGCTGCCATGGGGCAGCCAGCGGGGCGTTGCAACCTGCCACAGGGCTTTGTCCAGTTCCTGCAACAAGGGCTTGGCCGCGCACCACACGACTGCTTTTTCGCCTGCTCCCAATGTGCGTGTTAGCAAAGGGGGCAGGGCTTCCGTAATGCCGGTGCGTGTCAGGTGGTAAAAACCGATCTGTGTCATCCTGCCTCTATAACAGCCAGACGCATGCACGGGAAACGCGAAGCCGCAAAGTGGTGGCTCTTGGCCGCTTTAGGCGCGCCTGTGATGCGGGCAGGCTGGCATGATTACGTCATGGCTTACGGATAGCCAGAAGCCATGTGGGATGCAGGAACCTGCGCGGGGTTAGTGCGGGTCGGTATCCTCGGTCGGCGGACGGTGGCCGACAAGGGCCTGCAACTCGAGTGGCTGCCCGTGGCGCAGGATGCTTAGGGTCACGGTTTTACCCGGTGCCGCTGCCGCTATGGCGCGGATCATGAAGCGGGCGGTTTCCACCCGTTCGTCATTCAGGCGGCTGACGATATCGCCCCGGCGTAGCCCGGCATGGGCGGCGGGGCTGTCGCGGTCCACTTCCGTTACCTGCGCGCCTAGTGGACTGGTGTTATCCTTGAGGGTTGCCCCTAGCCAGCCCCGGTCCATATGGCCGGTTTTGCGCAGGGTTTCCACAATGGGGCGGACAATCTCAGAAGGAATGGAAAACCCAAGCCCTACGGACCCACCCGTTGGGGAGACAATGGCCGTATTCAGCGCCACAACCTGTCCGGCCATGTTAAAGGTCGGCCCGCCTGAATTGCCGGGGTTGATGGGGGCATCAAGCTGGAGAAAATCATCAAACGGGCTGGCCCCGATATCCCGCCCCCGCGCAGAGACAATGCCCGCTGTCACGGACGAGCCAAGACCAAACGGGTTGCCCGCCGCCAGAATCCAGTCTCCCACCTGCACAAGGCGGCTGTCACCCCACTGGGCGTATGCCATGGGTTTGGGGCTATTGATTTTAATGACGGCAATATCGGTCAGCGGGTCGATACCCACAGGTGTTGCGGTAAATTCCTGCCCGTCCATGAGCGAGACGGTAATGCGGTCCGCATCAGCCACCACATGCCCGTTGGTGACGATGCTGCCATCGGGGTCGATGATAAAGCCTGAGCCCGCTTCAAGCAGGTCGTTCCAGTGCTGGCGCATGCGCTCACGGTAGCGGTGCTCAAGGGGCGTGCCACGCACGGAAGAGGGCAGCTTGTGCTGTGTTTCCGATTCGCGCGTGACGGCAATATTGACCACCGTAGGGGCGATCCGCCGCACCAGTGGCGCAAAGCTGAGCGGGCGGGATTCTACCAGCGGTACAGGCGGGGGTTCTTTAGAGGCTGGGCTTGCAGGCTGCGGGTCTGTGGCGAGGGTATCCGCTGCGTGCGCTGAGCCGCCCTGTGCCAGCAGGCTCCATGCCAGACCACAGGCCATGCCGCCCCGTGCAAGCCTGCGGGCCATGCGCTGCGCCACCACATGGCGCCGGGGTGGGCATGCGGTTTTGCCGGGAGGGGGCAGGCTGGGTAGTGCGGGCAGGCTAGGGGCCTGTGTCATGCGTGGGGCGGTACGAAACTGAACATGGTCTTGATTTTTGAACCCGTTTGCCCGGCACATGCAACAGGGATCGTGTTTCTACCCATGTTTTCATGCCGTTGTGGCCCCAACGCCAGAGTAGGTGCGGAGCGCACTTACCAATGAGGCAAGGGGGCGTTAGTTCACCGGGTTTGTTGCTTGAGCCGGGGGTGGCTGTGGCAGGCACGGGCATAATACCCTCCGTCCCGGTGGGGCGTTACTCTTGCGGATCAAGCCTGTGCGGGTACAGCAGGGCCGTGCTTTTGGCCGCCATACCCTGTGGCATAGCCCAGTCGTCATGACCCCGCCGTGTGTTGGAGGCCGCTACGGGCGGCGGGTTTTTGTGGCGGGGGCGAGGGCCGGGTTTTCGGGCCATTCGTGCCGGGGGTAGCGGCCGCGCATGTCACGCCGCATATCCGCCCAGCCGCCCTGCCAGAATCCCGCCAGATCCGCCGTGATAGCCTGTGGCCGCCCGGCGGGGGAGAGCAGCGCCAGCCGTAGGGGAATGCGTCCACCCGCCAGAAGCGGTGTGGTGTTGGTGCCAAAAAACACCTGTGCGCGGGCCGAGGCCACGGGAATGGGCTGGGTATAATCCACCTCCGCCCGGCCACCGGGAAAATTCAGGGCGGTGGGCAGTTCCCTGTCCAGCCAGGCGGTATGGGCATAGCCAAGCCAGCCGCGCAGTAGGGCAGCGGTATCGAGCGCTTTCAGCCCGGCCATCGTTGTGCACCCGGCCAGAGCCGGTGCCAGCCATGTTTCGGCACTTTTAGCCAGCGCAGCAAAGGAGAAATCCGGCCAGTCGGTCATGTCCGAGGGCATGGGGGTGGAGAGGGCGCGTGCCAGTTCAACGCGGGCCTGCACCTGCCCGCCTGCGCCTGTCCAGTCGAGGGCGGTTGCGAGGTTGGCGCGTGCGTGCTCGAGCAGCAGGGTTGCTGCTTCCTCGGGGCGGACTTTTTCAGTGCGGTCGCGCAGCACCAGGTTGCCAATGCGTGTGCGCCTGCGCGCCATAATGGCCCCACTGGACGGGTCCAGCGCGGTTTCCACCTGCTCACGCGTGCGGGCCAGCACGGCAGGGGGCAGGGCATCGGGGTCGAGGGGGGCTGCCAGACGGATTTCCGCCGTGGTGCGCAGGTGCAATCCGGCCACGGCCAGCAGCCGCGCTGTGGCTAGCGTATCATCCCGGCGCAGGCGGGCATTGCCGCCATTGGCCATACGAAAACTGCCGATCTCGCCTCGGCTCAGGGCTATGCGGTCCACAAAACCGGCAGCCAGCAGGGCGGCGGCATCACCGCGTGCGGGCAGGTTATGCGGCAGTCCCAGCCGGGCGCGGAAACGCCCCGAGGCCTGACGGATTCGGGCCAGCGCGGCTCGGTCCGCCTGTGGGTCGTCCCCGCCAGCGATCAGGTCCAGGCGCAGGCTGATATCCGCCGGAGGATAGGCGGTGGGCCACTCCGAGCCGCCATGCGTGGGCGCAGTGGGTCGCGTTCTTCCAGCAGGGCGGCTAGATCAGCCGCAAGAGCGGCTTCCTCCGGGGTGGAGGCGGCTAGTAGCATGGCGGCCAGCCGGGGGTGGGTGCCAAGCCCCGCCATGGCGCGGCCCAGTGGGGTCAGG
>NZ_BAIN01000064.1 GCF_000613285.1 Acetobacter papayae JCM 25143
AGACCCGCTGCCGGTTGCGGCCTGCTCTCCGGCAGTGAGTGCGCTCGGGGGCCAGCAGACGTTCATACGCGCTCATGGCCATGGCCGGGGTGATCTGGCGCAGAGCAAGGCGCAGGTCGATCAACTCTACTGCTGCCATATCGGCAGTAGAGCTGGTGCCCGCCTGCAGAGTGTCCAAGGCAACAAGAGCAGCATCTGTCTGGCCCTGCTGTCTGTCCAACAGGGCACGGGCGAGTGCGAGGCGCTGTCATCAGGCGGGGCATCATGCAGGGTGGCCCGCAGGCTGGTCAGTGTTTCAGGCGCGCCATAACGCGCCACATAGGCCGCCACGCGCGGGGCCAGCCTGTCACGCACGGGTGCCGGATACTGACTGAGCCGCGCATAGGACCGGGCCAGCAGGGTGGCTGTCTGGTCGCTATCGGCTCCGGTCATCATGTCATACAGCGCGCGCCACAGGGCCATGTCCGGGCCGAATCGTATATCCGCATCGGCCAGCAGACCGGCCTCGGCTGGCACGCCCGCCAACAGGGCCACACAGGCACGCAGCACCATGGCCGAATCCCGCGCACTGCCTCCAGCATGGGGCGCAGGCAAGCCAGAGACAGGCTCCCGCCCGGATGCGGCTACTCCCTCGGGCACACCCCCCAGCACGGAAGAAGAGGGCAGGTCACGCAGCAACAGCCAGCTTTGCCGGGCCTCCCCCGCTGCAAAAGCAGCACGGGCGGCGGCTACACGCACAGGCCATGGCACCAGCGCGCCAGCTTGCACGCCCTCGCCCGCCTGCACGCCATGCCTGCTGGCTGTGTGAGTCCCTGTGTCACTCCTTGTGTCACCGCCTGCATGGCTACCTGTGTGCTTGCCCCCTGTATGGCTACCGGGTGGTGGCTGGCATGTGCACCCGCTTTTTTCGCGGCTTTTTTGCCGCCCTGCTGCCTGTTCTGCGTCTTGGCGCTGTCCCTGCCTGCCTCACTGGCCCAGCCACTGGCTTTCAGGGCGGCGCGGGCGGCCTGCCAGCGCTGCATCAGCAAAGGAGCGGGTTCATCACGCAGGCCCAGCCAGTCCCAGTCACGGCCATGGGCCACGCCACCATGCAGCGGGCTAGATGCACCACCCGCCGCCACGCCCTGTGGCACCAAACCAACCGGCAGTGGGTCAGGAGCTATGGATTCCACCACAGGGCCATAGACGGTCGGGCGCAAACTGACACGCGACGAATCCGCCATAACCGCAAGCCCCTGCCATGAAGGCCGCAGGCGGTACCCCACCGCCTCGGCCCCGTGCAGGACAGGCCCGGTCAGCCGCGTGGACAGTGCGACAAACACCGTCCCGCCGGATGCGGGGTCTGGCAGGCGCAGCACGGGGCCAGAGCCCAGCCCCGTAAACAGCACAAAGCCCGGCAGCCTCAACAGGCCCGGCCCGGAACCCAAAGCCGAGCCCGAGTCCAGCGTAGAGGCAGGAACAGGCGCAATGGCAGGCACGGCGGAGTGCTGTGCCTGAGTTGGCACACCCCCCGAAGGCTCCGGCTGACAGGCCCCGCCCAAACACACAAGCCAGCCCGTTCCGTCATGCACGAAGCCCAGCGAAGGCAGAGCCTGCCCCGGCGGCAGGTGTTCCAGAGCCGAGCCCGGCAGCAAGGCCGTTAGCCCCCCCGCGACCGTACCCGGGGCTGCACCGGACATTCCTTCCGTGACAGCGCTCTGCTGCGTGCCCTTTGCTGAGGCCATACCGGGTAGGGCGGCGGCGGGGAATGGCACCCGGATAACCGTAGCGTTTTCAAGCCCGACCACCTGTAGGGCGGCAAACCGGCCTGCCTGCCTTTGTGCTGGCCGCCCCGGCAGGTGCTTCCGCCGGAGCAGCCAGCGGGCGATCCACCACCACAACCAGATCCGCACCGGAGCGAAAAGCCGCAAGCCCGGTTGCCGCATCACCGGGCAGAAAGAGCGCGTGCCCATTATCCCGTATGGAAACGGCCTGCCGAGTCACGGCGGGCAATGCCGCAGGCGCAGTAAAGGGAATGGGGGCCGGGGTTGTGGGCGAGGTTACAGCCGCACCCTGCTCCTGTACTGGCACCACGACAGGCGTAGCCTGCCGGGCGGCCCGCTCTGGCACAGGCCTGTGGACTTCCGGCCCGATCGCGGGGGAATTAGTGGCGGGCTCTTCGGGGGGTGTGCTGGCCGTGCTGTCCGGGGGTTCCTCCGCCTGCGGTACCTCTGCGGCACTGGCCGCCGGGCTACCTTCATCCGCCGGGTAGGAGTGTTGGGTGCCGGTGGCGTCATCCGGCGCTGCTTCGGCAGGGGTTTGAGACTGATACTGAAACCGCGACTGCCCCGGCGACTGAAACAGTCTCCCCGTTGCTTCCTCCTGAAGCTGGCTGTCCGTTGTGGCGGTGCCCGGCTCCTCCGCTGGCTGGCTGGCGGGGGCATTGGAGCCGGTGTGCTGGGCGTCCTGCATGGCGTCTTCGGAAAAAACGACACCGTTTTCATCATCAGCCGTCTCGGCCCGGCCCGGTGGCGCCAGGCAGGCCAGCCAGAGTGCGGGGGCAAGCAGCACAAATCGTCCGGCCACGGGCCACACCGCGCCGTACCGCGCAAAAGACCTGCCCGCCTTTGCCGCCTGCTTGCTCTCGCCGCCTATTTTCACGCTTTTTCGCGCTCCCTTATCCACACGCATCCAGCCCGGCCCCGCCGCTTTCCGCCCCGCTGGCCACCCCTGCCATCGGATTGCCAGAAAGCCCCTTCATATAAAAAAGGTGTCCAAACACGGCGGAGCCCACTACACTCCGCTAACAGACCACGCCCGACAGGCCGGACTGTATTTAGCATCCTGTCGGGTTACGTGAAGGGTGTCCGCCATACGGACTGCTACCGCAAAGGCAGTTCCGGGCTGTTTGCACCCTGCTCCACAGGCCGGATCAGATGATCTGGTGCAGGATAACGGGCAACCACTGCAACAGAAGGGAGACATTGTGTCCAATACGGAAAAACCGCAATCCCTGCCGATATTTGGTGTTATTTTCGACATGGATGGTCTGCTGCTCGACAGCGAGACCCTGGCCATGGATGCACTGGTGGCGGCAGGCCACGAACTGGGCTACGACATGCCCGCCACCTTCTGCCGACGCATGATCGGCGTGCCGGCGGACGGGTGCGAAAAACTCGTGCGCGAAACCTATGGGCATGATTTCCCGCTGCGCCGTTTCTTCGACCTACAGGAAAAACACCTGCGTGATTTTGTCGATAACGGCAAGCTCGTGCTCAAGAGCGGCGTTACACCGCTTATCGCCCTGCTGGACGAGCTACGCCTGCCGCGTGCCATCGCCACATCATCCAGCCGCATGCGCGCACACCATCACCTGAAACTTGTTGGCCTTGACAAGCATTTTCCGGTTATTGTCACGCGCGATGATGTGGATAACGGCAAACCCCACCCCGAACCCTACCTAAAGGCCGCACACCTGATCGGCATTGAGCCGCGCTTCTGTCTGGCGCTGGAAGATTCGCATTCAGGCGCACGGGCGGCTGTGGCGGCAGGCATGCGCGTCATTATCGTGCCCGACCTGCTCGAACCCACCGAAGACGTAAAGGAAAACGCACTGGCCATTGTCAACGAACTGACAGCCGTGCAACCCTATATCCGTCTGGCGGCGGGTATGCCCATCGCCTAAGCCACTTCCTTTCCGGTGTGCCGCATGTGGCATACCGCCTTTGCCCGTATGGAGCATGAATCAGGTATGATTTTCCTGCACTCCGGTTTCAGAACCGCCAGCACATGGGTGTGGTCGCAGTTCCGGGCCAATACGGGCACACTGAGTTATTATGAAGTGTTCAACGAAAGGCTGGCGGGGCTGACGCTCCAGACAGCGCTGGCACTCAACGGGCGTATCTGGCATTCGAAACATCCGCCTGTAAAAAACTATTTTGAGGAATTTGTTCCCCTTATCCAGAATGGACAGGGCATTTTTCTCTATCAGAAAAACATGGCCTCGAACTGGTTTATTCCGCAAGGCGGCATGGGCGGCACGCTCAGGCAGGAAGAATTCCTCTACTGCCAGCTTCTTGTGAAATATGCCGAGCAGACAGGCAAGGTTCCTGTCCTGTCGGCCACGCGCAGTCTGGGCCGCATACCCGCCCTCAGCCGCGCGCTGCCGGGCACGCATGTGCTGATCTACCGCAACCTGTTCAAACAATGGTGCTCGTTTACCGAACAGGGTGAGATCGGCAATACGTATTTTCTCAAAACCATCGTCGGGCAGTTACAGGCTGAAAGCGCGCCTGAGGAATTTGCCGCCATTCTTGCGGAGTTCCCTCCGGCTCTGGCCAGCCCGCGTGATGAAAACCTGTTTGTGTGCTTTGCGCTGCTGCATCTCTACCTGTACAGCCGCGCACGCCCGGCCTGCGATCTGGTGATGGATATTGCCGCCATGGCAGCCGACCCGGCCTGCACCACTGCTCTGGAACAGCAGTTTCTGGCCCGACACGGGGTAAGCGTGGATCTTTCAGGGGCGACAGATGGCATGATGTTCTGCCAGATCGACCCGGCTGCCCATGATCGGCTGCACAGGCTGATTGACGAACGCGGGCGCGCACTGCTCAACAGTGCTGAAACCGCGCAAGGCCGCGCCTTTGGTCTTGAGGTGCTGGAAACATTTCTGACAACCTACGCGGCCTATACGCGCGAGGCCCTCACCACCGCCTGAAAGCGGGCTTTCCCAACAGGCGGGCCATTCCCGTGTGGCTCAGCTCTGGCGGGCCAGTTCCGCCATAACGGCGGTGGCGGGTGCATTTTCAAACCTGTCCAGCAGGTCGGCAATGGCGGCAACCTGACTTTCATGCGCAGGCAGGGCAGGCCCGGCCATATCCTCACGCGCAAGGATAGCCGCAACAAGTCTGTGATGGTCTCCCCGCCAGGTCGCGCACAGACGCAGCAGCGTTTCAGACCGGGGATCAGCCGGGACAAAGCGCAGCGCCCCGCGCTCATGCAGGATAAACCAGCGTATCCAGCTTGCAACCAGCAGATGGGCACCCGGCACTGCCACGCCCGCCTCAAGGTTTGAACGCATAGCACGCAGCACCCGCGCCACCAGCTTGGCCGAACCGTTACGCCCGACCCGCTCAACCCTGTGTGCAATGGACGGATTGCGAAAACGCCCCATCAGTTCAACAGCGTATTCATCCAGCTCTGTTTCGTCCAGCGCCACATCCGCCACCTGCTCCAGACGCATGAAGCGCGCGGCCAGTGCCCCCACCGCCGGGTCGGATGCGGCTGCGGCAACGGTATCCAGCCCCGCCAACGCCCCGGCATAGGCCAGCAGCATATGCGTGCCATTGAGCATCTGTAACTTGGCGCGCTCGAACACCCCGACATCAGGCACAAAGCGGGTGCCCGCATGGGCCTCCCACCGGGGGCGCTCTCCGTCAAAACGGCCAATGATCCACTGAAACCACGGCTCGGCTGAAACCGGCGCTACATCCGACAGGCCACCCAGCAGCCTGCGGGCGTCATCCCGGTCGGTTGCCGTGGGGGTGGGCACGATCCGGTCCACCATGCTGTCAGGAAACTGCACATGCGCGCCAATCCACTCCGCCAGTGCGTCGTTCCCGCGCAAGGAAGCAAAGTCCATCACGGCCTGCCGCAATGTCTGCCCATTTTCACTCAAATTATCGCAGCACAGGATAACGGGAGGCACCCCGCCGCGCTTGCGCACAAGGGCAAGCCCACGGGCCAGAATACCCAGCGCCGTGCGCGGCCTTGCGGCTGCGAGGTCGGCACGGATAGCCTCAGCCCGTGCATCAAGCCGCCCCTGTGCTGTCAGATAATAGCCGCTGGCGGTCACAGTCAGGGTTACGATACGGGTCTGGGGGTCGGCAATCCGCTCGGCCAGCCCGGCATCCTTGGCGCGGGCAAAAACGGTATCGGTAATCGATGCCATGATAGTGGCCGCTGTTTTGCGCGGCCCGCGTGTCAGCAAGGCATAAAGATTATCCTGCCTACCAGCGCCTGCGCCAGATCGGGCTTGCGCATGGTGGCTGAGACAATGCCCCATCCCAGCCCTTCTTTTCCCATGGCGCCAATGGCTGCCTGTGTTGCGGCAACCTGATGCGCCCGGTGAAAATTACCGCAGCCCAGATGCACAATACCGGGCCTGAGTTGCGCAGGGTCGAACTCCGGCAGGGAAACCGTGTCCTGAACGCGTGAAAGTGTCTGGCGGCAAAGCTGCATGGCGGTCTGCCTCCTTTTTGTTATGCCGTGCGGGTAAGCACCCCAAAGCCGGGCACAGCAGTCCCGGACAGCGCACGATGTGGATATGGCACAGATAAGGGTTCATGGAACAAAGAAGTCCATGGCCAATTCACGCCGTATCACCGTTAATTCATCAAAATCGTGAATGAATAGACTACTCAAGTCAAGGAAAAAATTCACCGCCAACATGAAAGGAAATCACATATACCTGCTGCGATAGTCCTGACATTATCATTCATGCCACTTTTTTTTATTTTATTTTTATTTAATTGGAACGGATATTAAAGAAAAAAATCAGCCGTATAAATATTAACCGCACCCTCTATACCAGAACAAATGAGCCAAAGCGCTCCTGCCTGTTCAGCAGACATGCAGGGCATTGATTGCCTTCAGTCTGGACAGGTCGCGCAATGCGGGCTCGGGCCTGCCAAACAGGTAGCCCTGCGCATGGGTGCAGCCATCGGCCTGAATACGCTGGCGCTGCTGGGGCGTTTCTACCCCTTCGGCCACGGTTGCGACCCGTAGCGTCACGCCAAGCTGCGCCAGAGCGCGCACAATGGCGGCGCAATCTGAGCGCCTGTCACCATCCTGCACGAAGGAGCCATCAATCTTGATCCGGTCGAACGGAAAGGCCCGCAGATGCGCCAGAGATGAAAACCCCGTGCCAAAATCATCCAGACTGATGCCCACACCCATATCGCGCAGGGCCTGAAGGTCGCGCAGGGCCTCGTTACCACCCGACATCAGGGCGGTTTCGGTTATCTCGACACTCAGCCGTGCGGCGGGCAAGCCGCTGGCAGCCAGCGCCATGCTACCGCACCGGGCAGGCGCCCCTGCCCGACACTGGCCGCCGAAATATTGACCGCAACACTCGCCTCATCCGCCCAGATGGCGGCATCCCGGCAGGCGGCATGCAGCACGAAGGAGTCCAGATCGTAAACAAGCCCTGCTTCTTCCGCCACCGGAATAAAATCCTTGGGCGGAATCCACCCACGCGAAGAATCGTACCAGCGCATCAGCGCCTCACGCGAGACCACCTGACCGGATGTAAGGTCCACAATCGGCTGATAAAACACGAACATATCGCGCGAATGGACAAAGGCATCACGTAACATGCGTTCAAGCCGTGCGCGCATGAGCACGCTATCTTCCATCTGGGGCAGGAAAACCCGCGCCGTATTCTTGCCGCCCGCCTTGGCGGCATAGAGCGCCATATCCGCGCGCGACAGCAGCAGACTGGACTGCGTGCCATGCTCGGGCGAAAAGGCGATACCAACCGAAGCGCCCATCTGGTGCTGGTGCCCCGTTGGCAGCACAAAAGGATATTCAAACGCATCAATAATGCGCCCGGCCAGCCCCCCCACCTGCTCTACCGTAGCGTTCTGCACGATCACGGCAAATTCATCACCACCCAGCCGGGCCAGAAATACCCCCGCCTTGCGGCAGATCGTGCCCAGCACCTCCGCTACATGCGTGAGCATCAGGTCACCCGTGGCATGGCCATATGTGTCATTGACCATCTTGAAACCATCAAGATCGACAAACATCATGGCGCATTCATCGGCTTTATCATCGATATTCATATCGGACAGAACGGTTTCCAGCCGTTCCATGAAAGCCGCGCGGTTATGCAGGCCGGTCAGCATATCGTAATTGGCCAGCCGGAAGACATGCTCCTCCGCCCGCACCTGCGCCGTTACCAGCGACCATGTGAGCATGGGGCCGTAATCGACTCCATTGGGGCCGAACACGCGCGATACCGACAGATCAAGAATTTCAGGCCCGAGGTGAATACGCGCCTGATGGTGCGGCATGGCAGCATCCAGCAGCAAGGCGCGCTGCTGCTCGGGGTTTTTATGAAAGATATCGACATTAACACCCAGCAGGCTATCAACCTCCACAGGCAGCAGGTCGCTTATTTTTTCAAGAATTTTGCGAGATGTCTGATTATAATAGGAAATACAAAGGGTTTTGGGGTCCAGTAGCATGACGCCCACAGGAATCTGATCCAGCATACGCAAAAGCTGCGTGTGCGACATATCAACAGCCTGCACCGCTTCTTCCTGTTCCGACTGACCGGGAAAAGAGCACCCCTGCTGTTGTGAGGCCAGAGACTCTGCTTTCATACGCCTTGATGCCTTAAACCGTTCACGTTCCGGTTTCGCAACCGTAACAGAAACGGTGTGGCACCGGCTAGGTAATGTTACTGCACTTTATTACACGCATGAACCCGCTTTCATACGTTTTTCATGAAACTCCTGTCATATCCGCTGGAACGAGCACGCCAGACCGCCCGTACAGCCCCTTCAGACACGGTGCGGCGCAAGCACGATAACCGCCGCACCCGCCACGCATAGGGCGGCCCCTGCCATATCCCACCGGTCAGGCCGCACCCCTTCCACCAACCACATCCACAGGCAGGAAACCGCCACGTAAATGCCGCCATAGGCAGCAAAGGCCCGGCCTGCGGCATCCACCTGCACCAGTGTCAGCAGGCTGGCAAAGGCCACAAGCGACAGCCCGCCCGGCACCAGCCATAGCGGCGTGCGCCCCAGACGTAGCCACGCCCAGAAGCTGAAACAGCCGGCAATTTCACAAAATGCCGCAACAACGTAAATCAGAACCATGCTCATGGGCTGGCACTATAGCCCCTCCACCAACCCACAGAACAAGCAAAATCCTGCCAAGCGCCCATCAGCCCACAGTATTGAGAAACGCCATGTTCTGCGCCCGCAGGGCGTCGAGGTCTGGCCCGGTCGGGTAAAACCCGCTGGCCAGTGTGAGCTGCGGCCAGACAATACCATGCGCCTCCATGATCCGGCTTTTCAGCCAGCCCCATGTCGCGCGCTGGACCGTGCCCCATGTCAGCAGGTCGAGCGTGTCAGTATCCGCAAGGCCGGTATAGCTCCAGCCCAGCAGGCAATGCCCCCCGGCACTCCTCGGCGTGGTATCGCCATAAGCGCCGTTGTCCGGCTCCAGCACGCACGCACCGTTGGTGGCCTCGATCTGGTTCATGTCGCTTTGCGCAAGCTGCACGCCCAGATAGACAGCCCCCATACCGGCCATGACAAGGGCCAGTGCGTTGCGATCCTGCGGATCAGCGCTCCCCCAGAGCGGGAAGTAATCGCCGCTTTCAAGCTGCACGCCAATACGCGCGGCATAGGCCAGCACATCCGCCTCCACACCGCCCTGATCCGTTGCGGGCTGGCCGGGCCTGTAACCTGTGCTTTCAGCATAGAAGCGGATGGCATCATCCGTATCTGCCTGCACCTGCCAGCCACCAAGGGCCGCCACGGCGCGCATGTGGTTAAGCAGCCCGGCCGCCGTGCAGTCGCCCAGAGTGTCATTGCCGAGCATCAGCGCGCCGGGATCGACATGGGATCGATCCAGCACCGTAGGCGCAGGGCGGGCCATCATGCGCAGGCCTTCCAGCCGGGGCTGGCGCGGCAGAACCTTCGCGGGCAGACAGCCGAGCGCGCGCCCGGTCATAGGGACCATGCCCGGACAAACACGGAGCCAGCCCACAGGCCGAGCGCAATGGCTCCGGCCGTAGAGAATCCACTCACCGCTCGCATTAGCGGATGCCCAGAATTGCGAGCGCGCCCGCCTCGGTCATGCCCGTGGCGGGCACGGGCGCGCCAATACGCACCATGGCGCGCGTAACCCGGCCACCTGCCGGTGCACGACTGTCCGACACACCCAGCAGAGCCTTGAACACGCTGATCAGTGTTGCCAGCGCCTTGTAGGCGGTATCGGCATTGGCCTGCACGGATGATGAAAGCACCGAACCAGAACCGGCAAGAGCACGTTCGATTGTGCCAGACAGCGTATCCAGATCAGACAGGATACTATCCACACGGGTTTTCCAGTCCGCATTGTCATAGCTGATGCTCAGGGTAGACCCCGCCGCGTTGGAAAAAGCCGTCAGTGCGCCCGACAGCGCCGTTTCCGCCGCCGTAATAGCCAGCGCATACGGGGCCAACACCGGAAAGCCGGACAGAAAACTGGTAACAGCCGCAGCGGCATTCAGCCCGGCCTGACCGTAGTTTTTCACCTTCGCTACATCCAGCGTAAGAATGGTGACCCCGTTGGTGGTGGTAACGGTGCAGCCACTCAACGTGGCCACGGCGGCAAAACCCGCAGCCGACAGGAGCGCACTGCCCAGAAAGCGGCGGCGGCCTTCACTTGAGGTCTCAAGCGCCGCGAGTTTGTCCCGTTCAGTTATGGATGGGAAAATTGCTGTAAAGCTAGTCATTTTACTCATTTCCCTTCCTCCTTTCCCGGGGCGGAAGCCGGAGCAGCGCTGGCCAGCTGGTCCGCCGCCATGGCCTGCCCACCCCGCAGGGCAGCGGCGGCATTGGCCGCATATTTCCAGTTCAGGGCCAAAAAGTTCAGGCCGCGATACAGCAGCCAGAGCTTGCCTGTCTGGCTGGCGGGCAGCGGGATCTGCGTTGCGGCAAGACCCGCCCCGGCAAATACGGCGCAGGCAATGCCCGCCCACCCGGCATAAGGCTGTGGCAGCGCCAGCAGAAGTGCCAGAGGAGAAAGCCCGCTGACTACGGCAGAGGTTGTCTGCACGGCCGCCGTAGGGGCAACCGTGGGAGATGGCGTATCAGCCATGCTTGTTTCCTTTGAAAGCAGGCGCCACGCAAACTGGCGCACAAGGGTAAGGCGTGCGGGGCCGGGCGGCCTCACGCATCAATGGCCTGCTGGAACAGGACGACATTCCGGGTGGCGTTGGCCGCACCCAGTGGCGTGTTGTAGTGCTGTTTGTGATATGCGCTCAGCCCTGCGGCATCAGAGGCATCGGGCAAAGAAGGCGGTGCGCGCAGGTATTTCACCCGCGCCATGGCGCAAGCATAGCGTAGGTTTGACACCATTGCCCCCGCACCCGGCGGGCTGCTCAGGCCGCATACCTTTAAAAGGCTTGCAGCGGTGGCGTTCTGGTAGCGCAGCCATGTCTGCCAGCAGTCATCATGCGTGGCGGGCTCCATCTGGAACAGGCCAAGGGCAGGCCCGCGTAACTGCACCAAATAGGCCAGCCCGCTTTCCACCAGTGCGGTGCCTGTCAGCAGATTGACCGCGCCCTCACCCGGCCCGAGTGCGGATACAACCGGGCGCACAATCAGGGCCTTGAACTGAGCAAGATCAAGGCCGGACATCCCCAGCCCCTCCCTGCGCCACATCCCAAGGCTCACGCAGGTGCAGCCAGCGCACCCAGATGGTGCTGGCCACCTCCTGATCGGAAAGCAGCGTGGATCCCACAGCAGCCCCCACCGTGCACAGAAGCCCAATGACCACGGCCAGTTTTCGCCACCGCCGCAGGCTGTCCTCAGCCAGTTCATTCTGACGTTTCTGCGCGCCGGTCTGTTCGGCGAGCTGCTGGGTCAGGGCCGTGAGGGTATTGCGGGTGTCCGCCGCCTCGGACGCGCGGTTACGCTCACGCTCCTGCCCCTGCGCCTCTATGGAAATCAGCCGCTCCATCAGCGCATTCTGGCCGGATTTGAGCGTGTCCACGTCATCTTCCAGCCCATCCAGACGGCGGGCGTGGCTGTCCACAATCACACGCAGGTCATCGTCAGCCGCGCAGCCACCTGCGCACTGTGTTTCGCTCATTATTTCATCCGGGCATAAAAAAACCGCCTCAGGGGCGGTGTTCAGGGAGTTTGTTGCGCAAGGAAGGGTTCTCAGGTCGCAGGCTCGGTCGGCAGTGCCGTGCTGGTCGTATCCGTACCATTGGCAATGGCCATCAGCGCCTTGAGGTACGCCACCCACGCATCGGGTGTGGCCTCGTTCAGAATACCGTAGTTATTGTAAACATAAGTCCGCGCGGCAGCGAGAGCCGTCGTTGCCTGTGCTGCCAGCGTGGCCGTGGCCGCTGGTACGGCGCTGGCGGGCGCGGCGGTCCACATCCGCCAGCAGCAGTTCCAGCCGCGTGGCCAGACAGCGCGCTGGCGCGCTACGCCCCTGCAAAAACGCCACCAGCTCCGCCACTGATGGAAAAAACCGGAACAGCCGCAGCGCATCGCGCTCCACGGCTCCTTCCCACACCAGAGCGGGCAACGGAGCACAGGCCACCCACAGGGCTGCGCACCGCACATCCAGCGCCGCGCCGGGCAGAGGATTGGCCACCCCCGCATTGACGATTTCCGCAAGGTCTCGCAGGCGGGTTCGCAGCGCGGCCTCCGGCATGGGGTTCAGGCGTGCTCCAGCCGGGCCAGCAAGGCGCGGGCTTCGGGCACAATCTGTTCGGGCGGGGCAAACCCGCTGGGGCGAAAACAGGCCAGTTCACGCGCTAGCTCCGCCCCCGGCCCGCAGTCCTGCCCCCCAACACAAACAGGATGCAGAAAAGGCTCCGTCATACCCCGGCCCCCGCTACACGCCGGAGCAGCCGCTCGGCC
>NZ_BAIN01000063.1 GCF_000613285.1 Acetobacter papayae JCM 25143
CGTGCGCGAGCGCGAGGCAGCAGCCCTGCTGCGTGAGTTCTTTGCCCCCCTGCGTGCCGGTGGACGCAATGACGATTCCACGGCGTAAAAAAGCCTGTTGTCAGCTTTGCCCCTGATCCCGCCATGAAAAAGGCGGAAAGTCGGGCACAGTATCGCTGGTGGGTCATGCGGATGGCGGGCGGGCCGGTAAGCCGGAGCCGGTTTGCACCACCATGGCGTGTTTTTGTCGCGTTTTGTTGCTGGTGCCCCTGTGGGCCAGAATCTGTCCGGTGAGGTTTTTTTTCCTTGCGGGGCAACCATATAATCGGTTCAGGCGTAAGGTGGCGCGTTGCCCCCGACTGCGGGCAGGCTTCCCGTTGCCTTAGGAACAGGGGCCAGCGCCGTGCGATGGGCCGGGATGGAACAAGGAACAGTCAAGGTCGTGATGTCTGGAAAATCTGTGATGAATCAAGAACAGCGTGGCCGCGTGCGGAACCGGGTTCCGGCGTTGCTGGCCGGGTGTGCTTTTTTTGTGGGTGGCGTGGCTTCCCCGCTGGGCGTGCATGCCGCGCGAGCGGATACGGCCGCTGCTCCCGCTCCTGTGGCCGGGGTGATCAAGCCTACCGGCACGGAACAGCGCATTCCTGATTTTGTCGGTCTGGTCAAACAGGTCAAACCGGCGGTGGTGTCCATTACCGCCATGATCAAGGCATCCGTCGCGGAAAGCGAGAATGGCGGCGGCATGGGTGGCGGTTCGCCCTTCCCGTTCCCCTTCCCGTTCCAGATGATGCCTCAGCAGTCGCGTCAGCCGGTTGAGGCACGCGGTTCGGGCTTTCTGATTTCAGCCGATGGCTACGTGGTGACCAACAACCATGTGGTCAAAGGCGCGACCAAGGTTACGGTCACGCTTGATGATGGCACGACCCTGCCTGCGCGCGTGGTGGGCCGTGACAGCAAGACAGACCTTGCCCTGCTCAAGGTTACGTCCAGCCAGAAGCTGCCCTTTATTGAACTTGGCCGTTCTGATGACGTGCAGCCGGGCGAATGGGTGATTGCCGTGGGTAATCCCTACGGTCTGGGTGGCACGGTAACGGCCGGCATTGTCTCCGCTCGCGGGCGTGACATCAACGAAGGCCCGTACGACAACTTCATTCAGGTGGATGCGCCCATCAACCGTGGCAATTCCGGTGGGCCGCTGTTCACGCAGGATGGCAAGGTGGTGGGGGTCAATACCGCTATCCTGTCGCCTTCGGGTGGTGGCTCCATCGGTATCGGCTTTGCCATTCCGTCCGATACGGTGCGTTCGGTGGTGGATCAGCTCCGCAAGTCCGGCCATGTTGTGCGCGGTTATCTGGGTGTGAATGCCCAGACCATTTCGCCCGTTATGGCCAGTGCGCTCAACCTGCCGGCTTCTACCCAGCCGGGTGCGCCGCCCGCCGGGGCGCTGGTAGCCAGTGTTGCGCCGGGTAGCCCGGCGGAAAAAGCAGGCTGAAGACGGAAGATGTCGTAACCGAGCTGAACGGCCAGAAAGTCGGCAGCCCGCATGATCTGGCCGTCCGGGTGGCGGATATTGCGCCGGGCACGCAGGTAACGATCGGTTATATCCGTGCCGGCAAGGCGGAAACCACCAAGGTAACGGTGGGCAACCTGTCGGGTGCGACTTCGGCGGCCTCGGCTCCGGGTGCGCCCACATCCGCCGGGCAGCATCTGGGTGTCTCTCTTGTGCCGCTAACACAGCAGACCCGCCAGCAGCTTGGCCTTGGGGCCGATGTGCATGGTGTGGTGGTGAGCGATGTCGAGCCCGGTTCGGCGGCGGATCAGGCTGGCGTGCGTCCGGGGGATGTCATTCAGGCCGTTGGTGGTGCCAGCGTAGATACGCCCAAGGCGGTTGTCGGCGCGGTGCATACGGCACTGGCGGCTAAAAAGCCGGTTCTGCTGCGGATCCTGCGGGAAGGGCAGTCCCTGTTCGTTGCGGTTTCTCCCGAGCAGGGGGCCGCGGCTCCGGCATCGGGCGATGGCGAGTCCGATGGGGATGACGACGCGAACTGACAGGTAGCGAAGGGGCTGACAGCGCCGGGTGGTGACACCCGGTTCTGCCCGGCACTTAAGTATAAAAAAACCGGCCTTTCCTGTTCAGGGGGAGGCCGGTTTTTTATTGCCAGATAGGGTGCCATGCAGGGTGCGGGGGTTTTTAGATCGCAGTCTGTCCCGTGGCGATCTGGCGCAGTGCTTCGGGCAGAAGAATGCGGATGCTGTGATTTTCCGTGCTGGCAATCAGCTTTTCGCGCCGTAGTGCGCTGATGGTGCGGCTGACGGTTTCGATCGTCAGGCCCAGATAATCGGCTATGTCCACCCGCGTCATGGGTACGGGGGCTACGGGGGTTGGGTCAGGCGGGGTGTCGCCCAGCATGGTTTGCTCTGCCTGTGCACGGCCAAGCAGGAAAGAAGCCACTTTTTCGCGGGCGGTCTTGCGGCCGAGCAGCAGCATCTGTTCTTGCGCTTCGGCCAGCTTGTCCGTTACGGCGGCCAGCAGGTTGCGCTTGAGGTCTGGCTGGTCGTTCAGCAGGGCTTCAAACTGGGGGCGCTGGAACCGGCAGGCATGCACGGTATCGACCGTTTCCGCCCCGAAAGCGTACAGGCCCGAGCGGCTGAGGCCCAGAAACTGCCCCGGATCGGCAAAGCCGGTAATCTGCCGCCGTCCGTCTGGCAGGGATTTGAACAGTTTGACCGTGCCGCGTGTGATGTTGAAGAACGACTCCGCCGACTGCCCTTCCTCCACCATGGTGGAGCCGGGGGGCAGTATCAGCCTGCGCGATGAATGGGCCAGAGCCTCAAGCCCGTCACGATCTATCCCGTTACACAGCCCACCCCGGCTCCGGTCGCACAGCAGGCAGTGCTGGAGGTCCCCTTCCGTCCTTTCGGGGCGCGTGTGGCGGCCTGCCGTGAGGTGTAACGGAGGGGGAGGAGTCTGGGACATGCAATTGAAATCCAGAAAAACCAGCCGGGCGGCCAGAAACCCCTGTGGTGGGGGCCATGAATACCCTTGCTACCCCGGACAGGGCGCTGAAACTGCGTGTAATTATGCGGAGTGTTTTGACATAAATCAATAACGGGGCACGGACGCGCTGCATGCGGGTCTGGGTTGCGCCTGTTACACGGGCACCACCGCCAGTATGCCGCCGCACGACAAAAAGCCGGTGAAAGCGGACAGGTTCTCTCAAAATCCGCCAGAGTACGGCCAAAAAGGGGCTTGTGGTCAAAAAGTCACAGCCCGTGCGCATTGCTGGCGCACTGCCATGGAAGTTGATCTAGATCAAGGTAGTGGAAGGCGCGGCATGATCTTTCCGCAGGTGAGTTTTCAAGTTGCAGTGAAGAGACAACAGGTATGGTCAAGTTCCGCGCTTTCCTTACGGTCATGGTTGCTGGTGTTGCCACCATGACGGGTGCCGCCCGCGCCCAGACAGCTACCTCCAATGCCGCCTACGTGAATGCGCCGGTGGTTGACCGCGTGCCCGACGCGCCTGCGGCCAAAGGCCATTGCGGCATTTTCGAAACCTGCGCCACCACCAAGATCGGTCTGGGCAAGGGCGACATGATGCTGCGTCTGTCCGGCACCGGTGTTCTGCCGCAGGACCGTCAGAGCTCTGTCTGGCTCACGGCTCCCGGTCTGAATGGCACGCTGAGCACGGGCGCTCATACGTCCACCACCAATCAGGCCATGCCGGAACTGGCGTTCGAATACTTCATCACCGACAACATCTCGGTTGACCTGATCGCCACCAGCACCCGTCATGAAGTCAGCGCCACCGGCGGCATTCTGGGCAACAGCAAGCTCGATGTCGGCAGCGCCTGGGTTCTGCCCCCCACGCTGACCTTCGCCTGGCACTTCCGCCCCCACAAGCGCTTCAACCCCTATCTGGGCGTTGGTGCGACCCTGATGTGGTTCTACAACATGCAGGGTGCGAACGGCAGCTCGCTGAACTCCGCCTTCACGGCTGGCCCGACCATCAATGCCGGCTTTGACTATCAGCTGGTTGGCAACTGGTTCTTCAATGCCGACGTCAAGCAGATGTTCGTGAGCATGCACGCCTACGAAAAGGGCGGTCAGGTCAACGGTCTGGCCGCAGGTGGTCATATCCGCGCTCAGGATTCGCTGGACCCCACCGTGGTGTCCGCTGGTATCGCTTACCGCTTCTGATACTGGCATGAGCGTGGTTGCACAGCCTCAGGCTGATCTGGTTGCCCGATACAGTGGCAACCTGCCACGCTATACCAGCTACCCGACCGCCGCCAGTTTTACGGAGGCGGTCGGCTCCCCACAGGTGGAGCAATGGCTTGCGGCCCTGCCCGCGACCGAACCTGTTTCTCTTTATTTCCATGTGCTTTTGCGACGAGCTCTGCCGCTTTTGCGGGTGCAATACCTCTGTCATGCGCCATGAGAGCGGGCGGGTAGCCTATGCCGACCTGCTGCGTGAGGAGCTGCACCGCTATGTGCAGGCTCTGGGCGGGCAGCGCCGGGTTGGCCATGTGCAGTTTGGCGGTGGCACCCCCACTACCCTGCCGGCCGAAGCCCTGCGCGCCTCATGCGGGTGGTACGGCTATGGTTCAGTCTTGAGCCACAGGCCGAGCTGTCCATGGAACTCGACCCCCGCCACCTGCCGCCGGGGCGGCTGGACCTGCTGGCCGAGCTGGGCTTCAACCGTGTCAGCCTCGGGGTGCAGGATATCGACTCCCGTGTGCAGGAAGCCTGCGGGCGCATCCAGTCCTTTGAGCAGACGCGAGATTGCGTGCAGCAGGCGCGTGCAGCAGGGATTGCCGGAGTCAATATCGATCTGATTTACGGCCTGCCGTATCAGAGCGTGCAGAGCGTGGCCGAAACCGCGCGGCAGATTGCCGCCCTGCGCCCGGACAGGCTGGCCGTGTTCGGTTACGCCCATATTCCGTGGAAGCAGAGGCGGCAGGCGCTGATTCCAGCCGAGTCCCTGCCGGATTCAACCGAGCGTCTGGCCCAGCGTGCGCGCATGGATGCCGTGCTGGTCGAGGCCGGATATGTGCCGATCGGGCTGGATCATTACGCCCTGCCGCATGACCCGCTGGCCCGTGCGGCGGGTGATGGCACCATGCACCGCAATTTTCAGGGCTACACCACCGATTCCTGCGCGGTGCTGCTGGGAATCGGGGCCTCTGCCATTTCCATGCTGCCTGAAGGCTTTGCCCAGAACGAGGTCAGCACCGCTGCCTATGCGCGTACTATGGCTGCCTCTCACGCCCTGCCGGTGGTGCGGGGGGTGGCGCGTTCGGCGCAGGACCGGGCACGTGGCGCCATTATCGAGCGTATCATGTGCGATATGGGTGTGTGCTTGATGGCGGGCCGATTGCAGCTCTTGCCCATGAAGGGGGCGAGACTGGTTTTACGGCAGAACTGAGCGCGCTGCGGCCTTTCGCGCATGACGGGCTTATTCAGATGGATGGCGCGAATATCCGCGTAACCGAGCGCGGGCGGCCGTTCCTGCGCAATATTGCCGCCGTGTTCGATACCCATCATGCAGCCCTTGCCGCGCAGGCGGGGGAAAAGGCCCGGCCCCGGTTTTCGGGCGCACTTTAGGCATCTGGCCCATGCTGCACAGGTGGCTGCGGGGCTGCCGGTCAGGCGGTGTGCGGGGCTGTGGAATAGGGGGCGCGCTCAAGGGAGCGGGTACGGTGCCCGGCCGCGCGCGCCTTGATCCTGCCGGTATTTTGGCGCATGGAAAGAGAGCCTGCGCCTGTATGCCCGGTTTCCTGTTTGGGAGAGGGCAGGTTTTTTGCCGGTTTTCCCATGCTTGCCCGGTCTGGCCGGTATGCGTGGGGCTGGGCCTGTGTTCCATAATGCAAGGATAGGACGGTATGAGCCACGGAGCTTCCCTGTCTCAAGGTACTGGTGCGTCGGATGTGGGCTTTGCCCTGCCCGCGCTTCTTGCCCGCACGGTCGCGGCCCGCACACCCTATGCCCACTGGCTGCTGAATGATGTGCTGCCCACCAGTGCGTGTGACGCGCTGGAGGAATGGGACCCCGGTGCGCAGGCAATCGCGGGGGATGTGGAAGGCCGCCGCGAAACCCGCAATGCGCACCGTGTGTTCGTCAATGCAGAAACCCGCGCGCGTGACCCCCGGCTGGATAGTCTGGCTCATGCGTTTGATAGCGAGACCATGCGCAGCGCCTTTGAGCAGTCCTGCGGAATCGCGCTTGATACGGCAGCTCTGCGGCTGGAGCTGTGTCTGGATACGGACGGATTCTGGCTGGCCCCCCATACAGATATCGGGGCCAAGAAGCTGACCCTGCTTGTCTCGCTCTCACGCGGGGCGGAATCGGCGGATTGGGGCACGGATCTGATGACGCAGGAAGGCGAATCCGTTGTGCGGGCGCCGGGGGCGTTCAATTCTGCCGTGCTGTTCATTCCGGCGGATAATACGTGGCATGGCTTTGTGCGCCGCCCCATTAGCGGGGTGCGCCGCACGCTTATTGTCAACTTCGTGGATGATTCATGGCGCGCCGTGCATGAGCTGGCCTTTGGCCCGCGAACAGGTACACGGCACTAGGCTCCGGCGGTGTCTGGGGGTGCTGTCTAGGCACCGGGGCTGCGTCTTTTTTTGCAATTTTCTGACAAATCGGGTTTAGGGAGGCCGTTGCAAGTACAACGGGGGTAAATAGGGGATGAGTGAGCCTGTGCGTGAGTCGATGGAGTTTGACGTTGTCATTGTAGGCGGTGGCCCCGCCGGACTGGCCGCTGCCATCCGCCTGCGCCAACTTTCCCCGGAGATAAATGTCTGTCTGATTGAAAAGGGCAGCGAGATCGGGGCGCATATCGTCTCCGGTGCTGTTATCGAGCCGCGCTCCCTGACAGAGCTCCTGCCCGACTGGCGTGAACGCGGCGCGCCGCTCAATACGCCGGTCACGGCGGAAGATATGCTCTATCTGACACGCAACAGCAGCCTGCGCGTGCCTATGCTGGACCGTTTCATGCCGCATATGGCCAATCACGGGAATTACGTGGTCAGTCTGGGCGAGGTCTGCCGCTGGCTTGCCGCACAGGCCGAGGAACTGGGTGTGGAAATCTATCCCGGTTTTGCCGGGGCGGATGTGCTGATCGAGGATAATCGCGTGGTGGGCGTTGTCACCGGCGATATGGGCGTGGGCCGCGATGGCGAGCCCGGCCCCAATTACCAGCCCGGCATGGAACTGCGTGCGCGCTACACCCTGTTTGGCGAAGGCTGCCGGGGTTCGCTGACCAAGAAGGTCATGGCCCATTACGACCTGCGCAGTGGTGTCGATCCCCAGACCTATGGGCTGGGCATCAAGGAAGTGTGGGAAATTCCGGCTGAGAAGCATCGCCCCGGTCTGGTGCAGCACAGCTTCGGCTGGCCGATGGATAACAACACCTATGGTGGAGCGTGGCTGTACCATTTTGGCGAAAATCTGGTGTCCTATGGCTTTGTCATCGGGCTGGATTACGCCAATCCGTGGCTTTCGCCTTTTGATGAAATGCAGCGCGTGAAGCTACACCCGGCGTTTCGCAAGCACCTCGAAGGGGGGCGGCGCATTGCCTATGGCGCGCGCGCCCTGTCCGAAGGTGGGTTGCAGTCCCTGCCCCGCCTGACATTCCCCGGTGGCGCGCTCATTGGCGATTCCGCTGGTTTCCTTAACGTGCCCAAGATCAAGGGCACGCATACGGCCATGAAGTCGGGCATGCTGGCGGCGGAAGCCGTGGCCGAGGCGCTCAAGGCCGAGCGGCCCGAGCCTGCGGCGTTTACCGACAAGGTGCGCCGTTCATGGCTGTGGCAGGAACTGCGCGGCGCGCGCAATATACGTCCGGCCTTTGCGCGCTTTGGCGCCCGGGGCGGTGCGGTTTACGCTGCACTTGATGCCATGCTGCTGCGCGGTCGCGCACCGTGGACGCTGCATTTCCAGCACAAGGACAACGAAACCCTCAAGCCCGCCAGCGTGTGCGCAAAGCCGGACTACCCCAAGCCCGATGGCACGCTCACCTTTGATCGCCTGTCCTCGGTATTCCTGTCCGCCACCAATCATGAGGAAGACCAGCCGGTGCATCTGCACCTGCGCAATCCCTCTTTGTGGAAAACGGTCAACTGGGATGTGTTCCACGCTCCTGAAGCGCGGTATTGCCCGGCAGGCGTGTATGAAGTGGCGGATGAAGAAACCGCTCCGCGCTTGCAGATCAACGCGCAGAACTGCGTGCACTGCAAGACATGCGATATCAAGGACCCCACGCAGAACATAGACTGGACCACGCCCGAAGGTGGTGGTGGGCCAAATTATCCGGCCGGTATGTGAATTTCGGCCAAAATACTGTAAGGGATCGTCCGAACTCTCCTGCGTCAGCAAGCGAAAGAAGTCATGAAGATACTCGTACCTGTAAAGCGGGTTGTTGATTACAACATCAAGCCGCGCGTAAAGGCCGACGGCAGCGGTGTTGAAACCGCCGGTGTCAAGATGTCCATGAATCCGTTCGATGAAATCGCGGTGGAAGAGGCCGTGCGCCTGCGCGAAAAAGGCGCTGCGTCCGAAGTGGTCGTGGTGTCGGTGGGCGTGCAGCAGGCGCAGGACACCCTGCGCACGGCTCTGGCCATGGGTGCGGACCGCGCCATTCTGGTTCTGTCCGATGAAAGCCCCGAGCCGCTGGCCGTTGCCAAGGTTCTGAAAAAGCTGGTCGACAAGGAAGAACCGTCACTGGTTATCCTCGGCAAGCAGGCCATTGATGACGACATGAACGCCACTGGCCAGATGCTGGCCGGTTTCCTTGGCTGGGGCCAGGGCACGTTCGCCAGCAAGGTGGAACTGGCGGAAGGCCGCGCGCGCGTCAGCCGCGAGGTTGATGGTGGCACGGAAGAGGTCTCTCTCTCCCTGCCCGCGATCATTACGGCTGACCTGCGCCTGAACGAGCCGCGCTATGCCTCGCTGCCCAACATCATGAAGGCCAAGAAAAAGCCGCTTGAAACTCTGCAGGCGGCTGATCTGGGCGTGGACATGACGCCGCGCCTGACGGTTGTCAGCGTTGCGGAACCGACCGAGCGTAAGGCGGGCATCAAGCTCGACTCCGTGGCGGAACTGGTGGAAAAACTGCGTAACGAAGCGAAGGTGATCTGATCATGACCGCTCTTGTTCTTCTCGACCACGAAGGCGGTCAGATCAGGAAGGCGGCTCTGTCCGCCGTGGCCGCAGCAACCAAGCTGGGCGATGTGCATGTGCTGGTCACGGGCGATGCCGCCGTGGTGCTGGCTGCGGTATCCATTGCTGGGGTGAGCAAGGTTCTGCACGCGGCGGATGCCCGTTACGCGCATGATCTGGCGGAGCCGCTTGCGGCACTCGTGGCCTCGCTGGCTGGCGGGTATGATCATATCGTGGCCGCGGCCGGGGCGTTCGGCAAGAACGTGCTGCCCCGCACGGCAGCCCTGCTCGATGTGCAGCCTATCCCCGATGTCATCAGCATTGAATCTGCCGATACGTTCGTGCGCCCCATTTATGCGGGTAACGCACTGGCGACCGTGCGCTCGTCCGATGCCAAAAAGCTGCTGACCATCCGTTCCGCAGCGTTCGACCCCGCCCCGGCGAAAGGTGGCAGCGCCACGGTCGAAACCCTGCCCGGCGTCGACAGCCCCGAAGTCTCGCGCTTTGAAGGTGTGCAGCTCAGCACGTCCGATCGGCCTGAACTGGAATCCGCCCGCGTGGTGGTGTCCGGTGGTCGCGGCATGCAGAGCGAGGAAAAATTCCACACGCTTGACCCGCTGGCCGATGTGCTGGGCGCAGCGCTTGGCGCGTCCCGTGCGGCGGTTGATTCGGGCTTTGTGCCTAACGAGTGTCAGGTGGGGCAGACCGGCAAGATTGTCGCGCCCGATCTGTATATGGCGTTCGGTATTTCCGGCGCTATCCAGCATCTGGCCGGCATGAAGGACAGCCGCGTGATTGTGGCGGTCAACAAAGACCCCGACGCCCCTATTTTCCAGGTGGCGGATTACGGCGTGGTGGGCGATCTGTTCGAGATCGTGCCCCAGCTGGTCAATGCGCTGAAGAAGTAAAACGCCGTTTCAGGCGGCCTGTCTTTACTGGCAGGCAATGGCAAACCCGCACGCGACTGGCGTGCGGGTTTTGTCGTTTTCAGGCCCGTGGTGTGTTCTGGGCATCCAGCTTGCCATAAGCGGCCATAAAGATATCCACGGCCGATTGCGTGACCTTGCGCTTGTCCTCTTCCTCGTTTTCCAGCGGCATGTTGAAGCGCTTGCGGTGGGCGATGCGCGTCTGGCAGAGCGAAAAGAACTGTTCTGCTGCAAGGTCCGGGTCGTCCGTGTACATGGTGCCGCGCTCCGTCTGTTCAGCAATCCACTGCGAGAGCGTAGCCAGCGCCAGCCGGGGGCCATGCTGCCAGAACGAGACGGCCAGTTGCGGAAAATGCGGCGCTTCGGACACGATAATCCGGTACAGCACCAGACTTTCGGGCTGGGTAATAAGCTGGATAATGCCGCCTGCCATCAGCGTCAGGGTCTCGCGCGGGGTGCGGCCGTGTTTGATGGAGGCAAGAATGGGTGGCAGCTTTTCGCGGCAGCGCTGCTCTACATAGGCGGTGAACAGATCCGCCTTGTTGGTGAAGTAGTTGTAAAGCGTGCCTTTGGAAACGCCAGCCTTGCGCGCAATGGCTGACATGCTTGCCCCTTCGTAGCCGTGTTCGGCAAAAACGAGATTGGCGCCGCTCAGAATCTGTTGCCTTTTAGCCTCCGATTCTCCCACACAGGACTGCGCGCCGGGCCGGTCGGATGACAGGGCGGGCTCTGGAGCAGAGACGCCTGTTGGCCCGCAGGCAGGATCGGAAGGGAAATCGGAGGAGGACATAGGCGGTTGGCTCTGGTGGCTGAATGATTGACGCGCGAAGGAAAGACGATAGGGTACGCAATGACCGAACCGGTCGGTCAGAACAGAAACGTTGTAGCAAAAATTAACGTCGGCGCATAATTTTCCCGGCGTACGGGTTCGAGAAGGGTCAGGCAAGTGGCAAAAACGCAGGTGGCGAAAAGGCGGGCAGACACGGCATCCATACTGGTGCTGGCCGTGCTGCTGGCAGGGTGCGCGGTGGGGCCTGACTTCAAAAAGCCCGAAACATGGTCTCCCGAGCAGTGGCGGCAGGCCGCCACACAGGAGCGCTCCCGCCTGCTGAGCGTGCCGACAACAGAAGAACCACCGGCGGCATGGTGGAGCATTTTCCATGACCCGGAACTGACAGCGCTGGAAGAGCGGCTGGCCAGCCAGAACCTTGATGTGCAGCAGGCGTCCGAACAGCTTGCGGTTAGCCGGGGCCAGTTGCTGCTGGCCGGTGCCGAGCGCTTTCCTGACCTTGCCGCCTCGGGCTCCTACAAGGCATCGCAGTACAGCACCAAGGAAATGCAGTGGGTGCTCAAGCGCGTAGGCCGTCAGGCCGGGGTGGGCGACCAGATCGAAGCTGCTGCATCAAGCGCTTCGGTGCCGTTGCTTAACCAGTGGCAGGATGGCCTTCAGTCAAGCTGGGAGGTTGATCTGTGGGGCCGTGTGCGCAGGCAGTACGAGGCCGCCAAAGCCTATATGACAGCCTCGCAGGAAGAACGCCGGGGTATTCTGGTAGCGCGTCAGGCTGAGCTGGCTTCCGATTACATTACCCTGCGCCAGTTGCAGGAGCAGGCGCGTATTACCCGTGCCAGCCGCGATCTGGCAGCCGATCTCACTAAGCTGAGCGAGTCGCGCTACCATAGTGGTCTGGTGAGCGAACTGGATGTGGATACCGCTCAGGCTGAACTCCAGCGCACCAACGCCCTGCTGCCGCAATACGATCAGCGGATTGCCATGCAGATCAACGCCATCAATCTGCTGATGGGATCTCCTCCCGGCGCACTGGATGCGGAGCTGAATCAGAGTAAGGCCATTCCTCTGGTGCCGCCTGCTGCACCTGTAGGCCTGCCGTCCGAACTGGCGCGTCGCCGCCCGGATATTCGCGAGGCCGAAGCCCAGCTCCATGGGGCTACAGCGGAAGTCGGTCAGGCGGCTGCGGATTTCTATCCCAAGGTTACGATTGATGCCGGGTTTGGCTTTCAGTCCCTCTCTTTCCGCGATCTGGGGTTCTGGAATGCGCGGGCATGGAATGTCGGGCCATCCATCACCCTGCCTATTTTTCAGGGTGGTCGCCTGAGCGGGCAGCTTGAAATGAAAAAGGCCTCGCAGCGGCAGAGGCGCTCAATTATCGCAAAACCGTTCTGAACGCATGGCGTGAGGTGGATAACGCTCTGGTGGCCTGGCAGGCTGAGCAGCGGCGTAATCAGGCGATCAGCGCTCAGGTGCAGTCAGACCGTCGTGCACTCACATTGGCACAGGATCAGTACCGCCACGGGTTGCAGAACTATCTGCAGGTGCTGGATGCCCAGAGGCGTATGCTTCAGTCCCAGACACAGGAGGCCGAAAGCACGGCCACCCTCTCTGGCAATCTGGTGCAGCTATATAATGCACTGGGCGGAGGCTGGGAGCAGGCCTTTCCAGAAGCCAGAACCACCAAGTGAATCGAAAAGGGCGGCCTCAGGCCGCCCTTTTCTTTTGGGGGGCCATTCGCGTGCCGAAGCATCCGTTTTGATATCGTATTTTTATGGGCCAAAAATGGCGGAATTCCTTGGAATGTTTCAGAAAAAAGTCAGTGGGAGCATTTTTCTGTTGGAG
>NZ_BAIN01000062.1 GCF_000613285.1 Acetobacter papayae JCM 25143
CTGGGCGTGGGTACGGGCCTCGAACTCGCGCTCTACACGCGCCCGCCCCGCCTGACCATGCGCCACACGCAGCGCGGGCGAGTGGAAATAGGCCAGACAGGCTTCGGCCATGCCATCGATATCGGGTGGTGCGCCACAGAGCAGCCTGCCCTGCACGTCATCGGTAATCATTTCGCCAATGCCGCCCATGTCAAACGCAATGACCGGGCGGGAAAGCGCCATGGCCTCCATAACCGCGCGGGGCAGCGGGTCGGGGTAGACGCTGGGCACCAGCACCACGTCAAAATCCGAAACATACGGAATCACATCGGCCCGGAAGCCGAGGAAATGCACCTGTTTTTCCAGCCCGAGTGAGCGGGCCAGTTCCTGACAGGTGCGCAGGTGATCCTCCGCCATGTCCTGCGGCGTGTCACCCAGAATGACGAAGTGGCACAGGGCTTTTTCTTCGGGGCTCAGTTGCGCGAGCGTGGCATGGGCCGCTTTGACGAGTTCCACAAATCCCTTGCGGCGGATGACGCGGCCATGGGCGCCAAAAATCACGCTTTCAGGCGGCAGGCCCAGTTCGGTCCGCAGGTTGGCCGTGCTGGAACCGGGCTGGAATTCCTCCAGATCGAGGGCATCATGGGTCAGGCTGGTTTTGTCGCGGCACTGTGCAAACTGGCCCGATACTGCGGCGGAAACACAGAAAATGGCCCGAACGGCCGCACTTTTGGCCAGAAAACGGTGCAGGCCGCGAATGGGTGCGGGCACATCGGGTAGAAGACATGCCAGATAGCCGGAACCCCGGTCGCTCTGGCTACAACCCCACCTACGAGATTGGCCGTGGTGCCGTTGCAGAAGATAAGCTGGTAGCGCTCCCTGCGCACCCGGCGGATCAGCCCGAACAGGCCAAACGTCGCGCGCAGGATATTGAAAACGGAACGGCCGGTGCGCAGGGGCAGCGGGGCTGTGAAATCCTCGCGGGTCATGGCGCGGTTTATGGGCTGCTGCAGGTTTTCCAGCAGGGCCGGTTCGATAATGAGGGTATCGGCGGCGTTGTGGCTGCGGATATCCGCGCTGACCGTATCTTCACGCGGGAGTAGAACCGTACGGTTGATCCTGCGCGGGTCAAGAAAGCGGAGCAGGCAGAGCAGCGTCTTGCCCGGGCCACCATTGCGCGACGTATCGTTGATAAACAGTACCCGGACAGGTTCTGACGGCGCAGTATGGTGGGGGGCAGTGGACATGAGAGAGGTCAGTGTTCCGGCGCTAGGGTCTTGTGGGCGCACACCCTGCGAAACAGACGGGATACAATACTGACAGCCCGCCCTGTTGCCGCATGAGGGCGCATGGTGCGGGGGCTTTATATTTTATTGTCAGGCGGGAAGGCAACACGAAGATAGGCCGTGCATGGCCCGGTTGTTCGGGATGCGAACACGGTATGTTTCAATATGTTTATACCGAATACAGTCTCTGGCCTGTTTCATTTCTGTCCGGCACGGTTTGGCCCGCCTTTTTTCACCTCGATATTTTTTCAAGGCGTAGGCTGGGCGCGTTTTTCAGGCCTGTGTCGGCTTTGTGTGGTGGGCTGTTGGTAGTCGGGCGGGTGGGGTGTCGTGCCTGTGGTGTAGGGTGGGGCCGCGCAGGCTGTATCAAGACTGATACAGTTGGGTGCGTTTCCTACACACTGTGGTGAGACGCCCCATTCCTGATTTGAAGAATTCCCTAACATTACTGAAAGAACACGCATGGCTCTTGGTATGTCCGGGGCATGGTCATGCAGGCGTGGCCTCTGCGGGTGTGCCAGGAGCGTTTCAGGGAATGATTGAGATGCAACAAAGTCACGCACGACTATGGTCCATCATAACCGCGCTGTTATTTGGCGCGGCGGGGCTGTTTTTATTTCTTGGTGGGGCTGAACTGCTCGTTCTGGGCGGTTCGTGGTTCTATGCGCTGGTGGGTGCGGTGCTGCTGGGCACGGCTGCGGCGGGCTTTCGCAAGCCGCAGCTTGCGGCCCGTGTGTATGCGGGCCTGCTGGTGGTGGCAACGCTCTGGGCTCTGGCTGAAACCGGCCTGAATATCTGGGGGCTGGAAGTCCGCCTACTGACGCTGGTGGGGCTGGGAGCCTGGCTGCTGCTGCCGGGCATATGGCGCACCGGGGCCTCGTGGCTGGATGACAAGAAACCCCTGCTGGCAGGGTTGGCTGTGGCGTGTGTCGCCCTCGTGGCAAGCTGCTTCTCGTCCTATTCGATTGATGGAGTCGTGCCTGCGGACCGCATGGCCGCCGCCATGCCGGACCTCAAGGACGGCGTGCCCGTGGGGGACTGGCACTATTATGGCCGTAACGCACAGGGGCAGCGTTACAGCCCGCTGACACAGATCACACCCGGCAATATCAGCCACCTCAAGCGCGCATGGGTGAGCGAAACTGGCGATACCCAGCAGGCGGGCGAGGCCGTGGTGGCCGGGCCTGACGCAGGGCACGAGTTCAACCTTGAGCTGACCCCCATCAAGGTGGGTGACACGCTGTATATGTGCACACCCCATAGCTGGGTGATGGCCATGGATGCGGCTACCGGCAAGATCAAATGGAAATATGACCCGCACCCGGCAAAGGCCGATTTGGATTCCAATGTGTATCTGGCGTGCCGTGGGGTGTCCTATTACCGTATTCCTGACGAAATCCAGACATCGTGCCGTGAGCGGATTTACTCCCCCGTGGCGGATGCGCGCATTGTCGCGGTTAACGCTCAGACCGGCGAGCCCTGCGAGGATTTTGGCGATCACGGCTTTATTTCCATGCGTGACTACATGGGCAACGTGCCGCTGGGCTTCCATTTCATCACCTCTCCTCCGCTGGTCATGAAAAACCGTCTGATCACGGGCGGCTGGATTTTCGACAATCAGGCCAATTTTGAACCCTCGGGCGCTGTGCGCGCGTTTGACGCTACCACCGGCAAAATTGCCTGGGTGTGGGATGCAGGCCATAACCCCGAAACATGGACGCCGGGCCCCGGCGATGAACTGACGCGTGACACCCCCAACGCATGGGGCGTTTATACGGCCGACCCCGAACTGGGGCTGGTGTATCTGGCACGGGTAATGCCCCGCCGGATAACTGGGGTGGTTCGCGCCGTCCGTTTGACGACGCCACATCCAGTGCCACGGTTGCGCTCGACATCGTTTCCGGCGAGCGGCGCTGGCTGCACCAGACCGTGCATCATGACCTGTGGGACATGGACATTCCCTCCGGCCCCAGCATGGTTGATCTGCCCGGCCCGAATGGTACGGAGCTGCCTGCTCTGGTGCAGAGCACCAAGCGCGGCGAATTTTTCGTGCTCGATCGCCGCACGGGTGAACCCCTGCCGGGCTACCCGGTTGCGGAACGGCCCGTACCCACCGCCGGTCATGCGTCGGATGACTGGGTTTCGGCCACGCAGCCTTACCCAACCGCCATGCCCAGCCTGTCTCCGCCGGATCTGAAAGAGACCGATATGTGGGGGGCAACCCTGCTGGATCAGATGATCTGCCGTATCGAGTATCGCCAGTCCGCCTATGATGGGCAGTTCACGCCGCCGCATGTGGGCAAGACCACCATTGTCTATCCCGCGTTCTATGGTGTGGTTGACTGGCAGGGCATTACCATCGACCCGGCGCGCAAGCTGCTGTTCGCCAATGCCAGCTACCTGCCGTTCCGTATCAAGCTCGATCATCGCACCCAGCTTGAAAAGGAAGGCGTGCTGCCCAAGTGGACGGGTGCAGGCAACGAACCCGCCGCCAAAGGCAATGCGCTGGCCATTTCGCCTGATTACGGCACGCCGTATGTGGCCTACACCAACCCGTGGCTGAACCCGCTCCAGATCCCCTGCAAAGGCCGGTATGGGGCACGCTAACCGCGATCGATCTGGTGACCAAGAAGATCGTATGGCAGCACCCGGTTGGCACCACCCGCGATACGGGGCCTTTCCGCACGCATAACAATATTCCGCTGCCTACGGGCATGTATAACATCGGCGGCAATATCGTAACGCGTGGTGGTGTCGTGTTCATGGGCGCTACTGCGGATGACTACCTGCGGGCCTTTGATGTCTCCACGGGTGAGGTTATCTGGCGCGACCGTCTGCCCGCGGGCGGACAGGCCACACCGCTCAGCTACGAAAGCGGTGGCAAACAGTATGTGGTGATCGCCGCTGGCGGCCATGGTGGCCTTGGCACCCGCAGTGGTGACTACATCGTGGCCTATACGCTCGATGGCGCACAGGGCACGCCCACACCCTAAGCCCGGAGCCAACCGGGGCCTGTTCCCGGTTGGCCCTTTCATTTCCTTTGAAACATCCTGCGTATTGCCGCCCCCGGCGTGTCATGGGGGCGGCCTCCATGGTGGAGATTTCACATGAACCTTGCCAGAAAATCGCGGCAAATCCTCTTATGGTCAGGGCTGTGCGTTCCGGTGCTGCTGGGGGCGGGTGCGCAGTCGTCCCATGCGGCGGATATCACGCTGGGGATCATCGGCCCGCATGAATATGACCTGCCGGTGGATTTCAAACCCTTCAACGTGCTGGTGCAGTATGGTGACGGCAACGACGCGGGGAATGCCTATAACGGCTCGGGCCAGCGTGTTGCGGCCCATGGCGGTGGGCATAGCTGGTCGGGCATGACCAAATACGTGCATTTTCGCACGTTTGACGCCATTCCCCATGTCGGTTTTGCGTTCGAGGTGATCCAGCAAGAAAGCTACTCGCTGGCGGATGGCAAGAATTACGGCGGGCTGGGCGGCACGATTGTGGGGCCTGCGGCATGGTTCAAGCCCAATGCCCACAGCACGTTTGGCTTTCAGACCTTCATGGTCACGCCTTCGGGCTCGCGTGATGCGCTGGCCAGCCATTACTGGTCGAATATTTCGAGCCTTATTTTTGATTACGAGTGGAAGCATTTTAGCTTCGATGGCGACTTTGGCACTGTCGTTGCCTCTACCAAGCATGAGCCGGGGCAGCATGCCTTTTCGCCGGGCGTGGTCTTTTACTCCAACCTGCGCTTTAGCTGGAAAGCCACAAAGCTGATTGAGCCTTTCTTTGCGTTCGACTGGCAGAATGCCGGTGGTACCTATGACCAGACCCTCAGGCAGGATGTAAGCGATACCAGCAGCCGCGAGGTGGCTTCGGGGTTGGGGATCATGTTCAACATCAGCCGCAGCGTTAGTGTAACCGCGCGTTACAGCCACTCGGTTGAAGGGCGCAATATACCTGAAACCGATGCTTATTACCTGAAATTTCTGTATCTCTGGCAATAATGCGAACGGCTTCTGTAACGGAGCGCAGGTGTTGCTGTCTTCATTGTTATTCGAAAATTCAATATAAAATATAGACAAGACAGGGGGTTTCCGGTGTGCCGGAAAGGAAATCAGCCTGTCAGGGTGGGAGTGCGCTGAGTGGAGCAGGAGCCACGGAAAGAGAACACTACGGTGCGTTATTGCGCGCTCGGCCATGCAGCCTGCCGGGCCGGCTCCAATGAAGTGGCCCGGTCATGGGAGCGCTGTCAGGCCCTGTACCGCATGGACCCGTCCAGACAGTGGCGCGCGGAAGTACTGACCAGCACCGAACTGCGTCAGGTCAATGATTCCGCCGCCCCTTTGTTGCGGGTGGGACTGCCGGAAATACAATCCCTTTTCGGCCTTGTGCGTGATCTGGGCTGATGGTGCTTTTATCGGATGCGCGGGCCGTGCTGCTGGCCCGCTGTATCAGTGATTCCCACCGCGCGGTCTGTCGCAGGCTGCACCTGCAGGAAGGAGCTGTCTGGGATGAAGGGCTTGCCGGCACGAATGGCGTGGGCACTGCCCTGCGCGAAGGCTGTTCCGTAGCCCTGACCCGGGGTGACCACTGGCGCTTTTGCTTCGCGCTGCTGGAAAGCCATGCCGTGCCGGTGTTTGACGGGCAGGGTCAACTGGCGGGTGCGCTCAATCTGGCCTCGTTTGGTAACGAAAGCACCCGGCCTGTCGCCCCGCTCCTGCGCGAGGCGCTGTTTCAGGCTGCCCGCCGTATGGAGGAGCAGTTGCTGCGGGGGCGTTATCCCGGCCAGCGGATCATGACACTGGGGCCAGCGCGTGGGAGTTCAGGCCCGCTTGTAGCGGTTAATGAAGCGGGCGACATCGTGGGCGCAACCCATGCCGCGCGCACCATGCTGGGCTGGGGGGCGGGGCAGGCGTCGCCCTCGGAAGGCCCCTCGGGCAAATATCTTACCAGCACCGGGGTGCTTGCCACCCGGCCATGTGGTGTTGAGCGTGTTACCAGCTTCCGCGAGGCGGAAGAGCATGTGATCCGCACGGCGCTGGGGCTGGCGCGGGGTAATGTGTCCGCCGCTGCCCGCCATCTGGGGATCAGCCGCGCGACACTTTATCGCAAGCTCCGCGCGCTGGAGGTTGTCACCCCCCAAGGCCGGGGGTGAGGCGTTCAGCCTATGGCTTGTCCAATCCGCCCGCCTGACAGGCAGTGCCACAGAAACTGCGCGAACTGTGCCTGCAAGACCGGGGGAGCCCCTTCGGTCTTTTCCTCTACCGCCTGCTGGATGGCAGGGGGCAGCGAGTGCCCGCGCTCATGAAACAGGGCGCGGAAAACCGTATCCGTAAATTCGGGGTGCGGCTGAACTGTCAGGATATGGTCGCCATAGCGCAGGGCGGCATGGGCGCAGGTGGGGCTGCGCATGATGGTGCGCGCCTGCGGCGGCGCGACCATGACCTGATCCTGATGCCAGGCGTTGAGCGTCAGGTGCGTGCCATCATCAAGCGTGTAGTCCTGCGGGCCGACAACCCAGCCACCGGGGAATTTTTCCACCCGTCCGCCCAGAGCCTGCGCAATAAGCTGGTGGCCAAAGCAGACCCCCACCATGGGTACATGCTGGCGGTCCGCCTCACGCACGAAGTCTTCCAGACCGGGAATCCACGGGTGGTCCTCATACACGCCATGCGGCGAGCCGGTTACCAGCCAGCCGTCTTGCTCCCCAACCCCGGAGGCAGTTGCCCGTCCATGACGTGGTAGGTGGTAAAGGTGGCGTCCGGGCGGCCGAGGCTTGCCCGGAACATGTCCGGGTAATCCATGGCGTGTGCGCAGAGTGCCTCAGGGGGGCGGCCGGTCTGGAGAATGCCGATACGCATGATGTCCGTCATGAAAGAGAAAGTTGGGTCACCCGCGTGCGGGGTGCACGGGCGGGCGCGCACCCTATATCAGGTTTGCATGGCTTGATAAGGGGGGAGCTATCGCGCCCCGCAAGGGGGAATGGTTGCCATTTTATAAACATATTCCATCTTTTCCCACTTTGTTTTATGGGGAAAAGGCGTTTGATTACTGAGTGACTTATTTAAGGGAAGAGCTGGGCATGCTGAAAATCCATCAGGCCGTTGGTTGTTTTGTCTATCGGCTGCGTAAGGATAAGCGCGGTGTGACGGCTCTTGAATACGGGCTGATTGCGGCGCTGATTGCCGTGACCATTCTCAGTGCCGTAACCACCATGGGGCAGAAGCTCCAGCACACCTTCCAGCACGTCGCCAACTCCCTGCCGTCTAACTGAAGCAGGCCGGGCAGACAGGGGGCTGCCATATATTATGGTGCCTCTGTCTGTCTGCCGTGAGTATGCCGGGTGGATAAGCCCGGCGCAGGAGGCCCCTGCCTTGCGGGCAGGTGGCCTGTAGCGGCTGGAAGCCGCATGCAGGGGTGCGCAGGCCATGTCTGAAAACGGTAAGCGGTTTACAGAGACCACGGAGCAGGGTGCTCGGGTTCTGGTTATTGTTCAGGACATGGAAACCGAGGCCATGATGGCCGATTTCCTGAACACGGTCTGCCCCAATGAAGGGCGGCTGCTCAGGTTGGGTATGGAACAGGCCCAGCATTACCTGTCCAATAATACCTGCCCGCCGTATCTGGTGCTGGATATCCGTGGCAGCACGGACCCCTTGGCCAGTGTGCGCCAGTTCAAGGGCATGGTGCCGCCCGATGTCACGATGATGCTCATCGGAGATCGGGACGACGTCAATTTTTACCGCTCCATCACGCATGGCTACGGCATTGCGGAATATCTCTACCCGCCGCTGCACCGTAATCTGCTGGTACGGTTTTTTGGCGATATCATCCTGCATGGCCAGAAAGAAACCACCAGTGTAGGGGGCGGCAGTCTGGTTACGCTGTGTGGTGTGCGCCCGGGTGTCGGGGCTTCCACGCTGCTGGCCAATCTGGGTTGGTATGTGGCGCAGGAAGCGCGGCGCCACACGCTGCTGATTGATTTTGATACACAGGCTAGCCGTTTGGGGGTGTTGCTCAACGCCGAGGATAATCTGGGCCTTCTTTCCGTGCTGGAAGAGCCGGAGCGGATGGATAGCCTGCTGGTAGAGCGCAGTATCCAGAGCGTTTCAGACAGGCTCAAGCTCCTGTCCTCTCTGGGGCCGGTGGGGCAGAAACCGCGTTTGGCTCCCTCCACGCTCAAGTCCTTGCTGGGGTTTGTGCGCGGGCAGTTCCACTTTGTCATGGCCCGCATGGACTGGAGCGAGGGAGAGACATTTGCCAGTCTGGCAGGGCAGGCGCAGCAGCTTATGCTGGTGATGGACCCGACCCTCGCCTGTATGCGTGATACGTTGCGCCTACTGGCAGTGTTGCCGCAACTGCACCTGCCCACCAAACCCGTGCTGGTGCTGAACCAGTTTGGCCGTCCGGGCACGTTGTCCATGGATGAGGTGAGCAAAAGCCTTGGCTGCCCACCTGATATCGTTATTCCCTACCTGCCGCGCGAATGTGGCGAGGCCGAAATCAACGGTGAGCCCGTCGCCCGTGACTGCAAGCCCTATCATGATGCGATCAGCCGCATCGCGCATGAAAGCCTGTCTCTGCATAGGGTTGCACGCACGGGGGCTGAAGAAAGGGGGCTGGTCGGCAGGGTTGTAAACACTCTGCTGGGTGCGCGCTGATGGACGACGCCACGCCACCAGCCGGGCGCGCCAGCCGGTTGCAGCGCCTACAAGACATGCAGCCCCATGCCCAGTCGCCGGAAGATGGGGCGGGTAGGTCCAGTGCTGGGCCTGCGGGCGGCCTACATCCTGCACAGGATAGCGCGGATGCGGGCTTTGCTCCCGCATCGGGTCATGAGGCGGCGGAACGGCGATTTACCAGCGAGCAGATCCTGTCGCTGCGTGCCTTGTGTCTGGGGCGGCTTGATCCGGCTGTTATTCTGGCGCTGGAGCCCGAACAGCTTGCGGGCGCTGTGGAAAGGGTGGTGGATCAGGCGGCCAATGAGCAGCGTATCCGCCTGAACCTGCGCGAGCAGAAGAAAATTGCCGCAGAACTGGTTAACGACATCAAGGGGCTGGGGCCAGTACAGCCTCTGCTGGATGATGACAGCATCAGTGATATTCTGATCAACGGCCCAAAGCGCATATTTGTCGAGCGTTACGGAAAAACCGAGCTTTCACCAGCGCAGTTTCGTGACCAGCGGCACCTTGTTTCGGTCTGTCAGCGCGTGGCATCCGAAATGGGACGGCGGATTGACGAGGCCAGCCCCATGGTGGATGCGCGCCTGCGCGATGGATCACGCGTCAATATCGTTTTTCCGCCGCTGGCTCTTGATGGGCCTTACATGTCCATCAGAAAATTTTCTAAAAACAAAATCGATTTACAAAAACTGGTGGAATACGGAAGCTGTTCCCCCGCAGTTGCGACCATACTGGAAATAGCCTCGCGCGTGCGGCTGAACATTATTGTCTCTGGCGGTACAGGCTCGGGCAAGACTACCTTGCTGAATGCGCTTTCCCGTTTCATCGATTTTTCCGAACGGATTATTACCGTCGAGGATGCTGCGGAACTCCAGCTCCAGCAGCCGCATGTCGTGCGTATGGAAACGCGCCCGCCCTCCATCGAAGGTAAGGGCGAAGTGACACAGCGCGATCTGGTGCGTAACGCCCTGCGCATGCGGCCTGACCGTATCATTGTGGGGGAAGTGCGAGGGGCCGAGGCGTTCGACATGCTACAGGCCATGAATACTGGCATGATGGCAGCATGTCGAGCATCCACTCCAACAACACGCGCGAAGCCATTACCCGTGTGGAAAGCATGGTGCAGATGGGCAGCTTCGGCCTGCCTGTTCACGTTATCCGAACGCAGATCGTGGGCGCGGTGGATTTGATTGTGCAGGTGGGGCGTAACCGCGATGGTGTGCGCCGTATTATGCAGGTGACAGATGTTGCCGGGGTTGAAAACGGCATGGTGGTTATGAACGATCTGTTCAGGCTTGGTTTTGATGGAGAAGACAGCAACGGGCGGCTACTTTCCCATTACGATGTGTCGAATATTCGCCCGAGTTTCATGAAAAACTCGAATATTACCAGATGGATGGTCTCTGGAACGCCACTCTGGCGGATAACCGCGCATGACGGTGCCAGCAGGCCTGTTGCTCGGCATGGCGGTTGTGGCCGTGTTGGTGGGCGTGGGCTGGTGGGGGTGTGCCGTTTACCGGCGTATGCGTGTTCAGGAACGGCGGAATGAACGCCTGATCCGCCTGCTGGGTCGTTTTCGTGGGCCGCTTGATATTCGCGGGCCGTTTGCGCGCCGGGTGCAGGATTTGTTTTCCTTTATTGCTGAGCATGGAAGACGTTTTTTTTATACAATCGTCAATTATGGTGCCGCCAAAGCCGCGATCAGAAAAAACGATTACGTGGTATTTGGCGCGCTCGCAGCCCTGCTGCTGCTGGCATGGCCTGCTTTTGCCTTGTTGGGTTTTTTGGGGATCGTGGTCGAAGTCCTTGCGTGGATTTTGGGCGTGCGCGCACTCTACACCTATATAGGCGGGCGCTATAATACCCAGCTATATGAGCAACTGCCTGATACGATCAGCATTATTGTCCGGGCCTTGCGCGTGGGCGTGCCGTTGCCGCGTATTCTTGATCTTGTTTGCCGCGAGGTAGCCAGCCTACGGCGTTTGAGTTCACGCGGCTGGTGCAGGATATTGCAGTAGGGCAGAGCCTGCCGCAGGCTTTCGCCAATATGGCCGAGCGGTTGATGTGACGGAATACCGCTTCATGGCAACGGTTATTGAGGTGCAGGCGGAAACCGGCGGCACGCTGGTTGATATTATGGCTATGCTAGAAAAAACCCTGCGTGAACGCAGAGCTATCAGAAAAAAGGCCATTGCGGCTTCGGGCGAGGTTCGGCTTACCTCATATGTGCTGCTTGCACTGCCGTTTCTGGTGGTTCTGCTGCTGGAAATACAAAGCCCTGCATATTTCAACGGTCTTCTGGCTGACCCGCGTGGTTATGGCGTGCTGGCGCTGGCCGGAGGGTTGTGGTGTCTGGGGCTGTTTTCCATACGCTTCATTACAGCCAGAGTTCTGAAATAGCATGATGGCTATGTTTCTTTTCCTTTCCGTTCTTGTGCTTGGTTTCGGCTGCATATGGGGGGTGGTGCTGCGCCCGCGCCTTGCCTCTGGCCGACGGCGGGCGAGGCTGGATCGGTTGCAGCACTACCGCGTGGCGGAGGTGATAGACAGGCCCGGTCGGCGTTTCTCTCTGGTGCGGGGAGCATATGAGGTCGGATCGTTCATGATGCGGTATAAGGTTTTGCCGCGCAGGACAATTGATGAACTGTTCCGCACGCTCGCACGTAACACGCAGGAACCCGACAGGCTGCTGCCGGTTTTTATCGGCGCCAAAACCGTGCTGTTCGGGGTGGGGTTGCTGCTGGGTTTTGTTGTGTTCGTGGTGGTGGATATAGGCTCCATTATCCATCTGGTTCTGCCTGCCGGGCTGCCTATCGGGGGGATGTTGCTGCCGGATATGGTTCTGGCAGCCCGGCGTAGGCATTATCTGCGCGCCGTTGAAAGTGGCATGGCGGATGCACTGGATATGCTGACTATCTGCGTGGATGCGGGCATGCCAATCGAAGCCGCCATGCAGCGCGTGGCCCGTGACATGCTGCGGGTGAATGGCAGCGTGGCCAGTGAACTGCATCTGACCGCGCGGGATATGAGCTTAATGCCCGACAGGCAGGAGGCGCTGCGGCAGATGGCCACGCGCACGGGGCTGCCTGTTATGCGGCAGGTGGCAACCGTTCTGGGCCAGTCTTTTGAGGTGGGGTCTCCCATCGCACAGGACTTGCGCCTGCTGTCTGAAGATGTGCAGGCCGATACCATGCTGCGTTACCAGACAAGTGCCGCGCGATTGCCAGTTTATCTGACCCTGCCGATGATCCTGTTTATCCTGCCGGTTATTTTTATCGTGGTGATCGGCCCCGTGGCGCTATCCCTGTTAGGGCAGTAGGGCAGTAGGGCAGTAGGGCAGTAGGGCAGTAGGGCAGGGCTCATTGTTGATAGGGCGCTGCATTATGGGCTTGCCTATCCGTGCTCCGTGCTCCGTGCTCCGTGCTCCGTGCTCCGTGCTCCGTGCTCCGTGCTCCGTGCTGGGGAAATATCAGGCGGTGGGGGGCTGCATGCCTGCCCGGGTGAGCAGGGTTTCTACTTCCGCAAGCAGGGCGCGCCCGCTTGTTTCATCCGTAGGGGCGGGCAGGCGTGGGCCTGGCTTTATGCGGTAGCGCATGGGCAAAGGTGGGCGTTTGAGAAAAGGCCAGCCTTGCGAGAGATAGGGTGAATCCGTCTCGATCAGGATAACCTGCACAGGCAGGCGGGTGCGCTGGGCAATGGCGGCAAAACCCGGCTGGATGGGGCCGGGAGGGGCGCCTGCGCGGGCGCGCGTGCCTTCGGGGAACAGG
>NZ_BAIN01000061.1 GCF_000613285.1 Acetobacter papayae JCM 25143
CCGTCGCGCCGAGGGCGGCTGCACTACCGGATGCGACAGCCCCGACACCGGCCGTAGCAGCAGCGCCCATGGCACCGACGGCCATACCAGTCCCGACAGCAGCACCCGCCCCAAGCTGTGGCGCGCCGGAGATCAGGCCGTTGGCGATGCTGCCGCCAAAAAAGGACAGACCAACAATTGCAAGCGAGGCCAGCACTACCGAGACAGCCTGGCCGATGGTCGGCACGTCGCTGCCATAAGAGGTTGTGAACTGGGCGAACAGAACCGACGCGATGGCGGAAATGACCGCCAGCACCATGATCTTCACACCCGACGAGACGACATTGCCCAGCACCTTCTCCGCGAGGAAGGCGGTGCGGTTGAACAGGGCGAAGGGGATCAGCACAAAGCCTGCCAGCGTAGTCAGCTTGAACTCGATCAGGGCGACAAAAAGCTGCACGGCGAGAATGAAGAACGCCGCCAGCACGATCAGCCACGACAGGCACAGCACGAAGATCTGAATAAAGTTCGTAAAGAAGGCGACAGGGCCGAGGAGATTGTGAACGGAGTCCAGGAGAGGCTGGGCTGCATCGAACCCGGTCTGGGCCAGTCTGCCGGGCCGCAGGAAGTCTCCGAGCGCCAGACTGCCGCCACCGGCTTTCAGGCCAAGGGCCGCAAAACTGCCAAAGACGGTCTTCGACAGACTGGAAAAATTGCTGATCAGGAAGGAAAAAAAGCCGATATACAGCGTCTTCTTCACCAGCCGCTGGATGATGTCCTCATCCGCCGCCCAGGCCCAGAACAGGCCAGCCAGCGCCATGTCCAGCACCGACAGAGTGCCTGCCAGCGAGATCACATTCCCCTTCACCAGACCGAAGCCGCTGTCGATGGTGGTGGTGAATGTATTCAGGAAGGTGTCGATAACGCCCACATTGCCCATCGCCATGGCGGTCAGTTCCCGCTGCTGCCGAACATCGACACCTTGCCCGGCACATAGGCGTCATGCTGGGAAAAATGCTGATACTGGGCTTCACTTTCTGCTTCTGTCGCGGCATCGCGCGCCTGTTTCAGGGCTGTGGCGCGGCCATTGGCGGCCAGTTCGGCCTGAATGTCGGACAACTGGCGGGATTGCAGGGCCAGAAGCTGATTGCCCGCCTGGGCCGCCTGCAACGCCCCGGTTGACGTCTGACTGGCCGAGACCAGTTGCGTCATGGCGCTGCTGTCGCTCGGGATGTTTCCGACCACGCGGGCCTGCAGTTTCAGGGCGTCCTCAAACCCGCCCACGGAATTCTGCCACCGCGTTTGCGCCTGGCTGAACAGGGCACTGTCCGACATGGAGGAGGAGATCGACGTATAGGCCTGCTGGTATTGCTGCTCGACCGAGGTAACGCTGTAGGCGATGTTCTGCGCCTGTGCGAGGAGTGCCGTGGTCTGGGAAATCGTCGATTGCAGCGTCGACAATGTCGACAGGGGCAGGAGGGCGAGATTCTTCGCCTGATTGAGCAGCATCTGCGCCTGATTGGCGAGAGAGGTGATCTGGTTATCAATCTGCTGCAATTCCCGCGCTGCGATCAGCACGGTCTGGACATGCGCGGCCCCATCGTAGACCGCCCATTGCGCGTGAGCAGGCACGATTGGCGCGATAAACCCCAGGGCAGCTCCAAGGACCGCCACACGTCCGGGACGGAAATATTTTACCCGGATATGGAAAAGTTTTTCCATCATGACACGTCCCCTTCCCGCAGAAGGTCAGCGGCCCACGCAACGCCGCGTGCTTCGAGCCAGGCCGGGAGAAAGCCACCACGTCCGTGTTCCGCCAGCACACTGTCGATCAGCCGGTGATCGTCCTTGCCGGATGCCGCGCACAGCGCCAGGGCAACAGGACCGAGCCCCAGTTCGAACAGGCGATTGCCGCGTTGCGTCTGACAGTAATACTCTCGCTTCGACGCAGCACGGGCGATAATGGCGATCTGCCGGTCATTCAGGCCGAAATCCTGATAGAGCGCCATGATCTGCGGTTCGATCGCCCGCTCGTTCGGCAGGAATATCCGCGTCGGGCAGCTTTCGACCACAGCCGGAGCAATGGGGGAATTGGCAATATCGGACAGGGACTGAGTGGCAAAAATCACCGACGCGTTCTTCTTGCGCAGGGTTTTCAGCCATTCGCGGAGCTGGCCAGCAAAGTCGCCGTCATCGAGAACCAGCCATCCCTCATCAATGACCAGCAGGGTCGGGCGACCATCCAGACGGCCCTCAATGCGGTGGAACAGATAGGACAGCACGGAAGAGGCTGCATCAGAACCGATCAGCCCTCGGTTTCAAACACCACGACATCGGCATCGCCCAGCCGCTCGGCGTCCGCATCCAGCAACCGGCCATAAGGACCACCGAGGCAGTATGGGGCGAGAGCCTGCTTCAGGACGTTGGACTGGAGGAGCGCCACTAGGCCGGAGATCGTGCGTTCATGGTCGGGCGATGAGGCGAGGGAATTCAGGGCCGACCAGAGATGGGACTTCACCTCGGGGTTAAGCGTTATCCCCTCACCCACGAGGATCTGCCCCAGCCACTCACTGGCCCATTTGCGCTCGTCGGGATCGTCAATCTGTGCCAGCGGCTGGAGCGATACACTGCCACCCTGTTCTTCCGATGGATCATCATCGGTCAAACCGCCGCCGAGATCGTGCCAATCTCCTCCCATTGCCATCGTCGCCGCACGCATGGAGCCACCAAAATCGAAGGCAAAAATCTGCGATCCCGCATAGCGGCGGAACTGGAGCGCCATCAGCGCCAGCAGGACAGATTTTCCGGCTCCTGTTGGTCCCGCGATCAGCGTGTGACCCACATCGCCGACATGCAGGGAAAACCGGAACGGTGTGGCACCCGCCGTCCTGCCGTAGAACAGCGGTGCTGCCCTGAAATGCCCGTCTTGCTCCGGCCCGGCCCACACGGCAGATAGGGGGATCATATGCGCCAGATTCAGGGTCGAGACCGGGGGCTGGCGGACATTGGCGTAGACATGGCCGGGAAGAGAGCCGAGCCAGGCTTCCACGGCGTTGAGGCTTTCCGTCATGCAGGTGAAGTCGCGGCCCTGAATGATCTTCTCGACCAGCCGCAATTTTTCGGCGGCAATCGACGCGGAGCCGTCCCACACCGTGACGGTCGCGGTGATGTAAGCCTGCCCGACATCATCGGCGCCCAGTGATTGCAAGGCCAGGTCGGCATCGGCGGCTTTGTTGGCGGCGTCATTGTCCACAAGAACCGAGGCCTCGTTGGTCATGACCTCCCGGACAATGGCTGCGATGCTCTTGCGCTTTGCGAACCACTGCCGACGGATCTTCGTCAGCACCTTCGTCGCATCCGTCTTATCGAGCAGGATGGCACGGGTGGACCACCGATACGGCATGGCCAGCCGGTTCAGGTCGTCCAGAATTCCGGGGAAAGTCCGGCTGGGGAAACCTGTGATCGTCAGGGTTTTCAGAAACGCATCACCGAGCTTCGGTTCCAGGCCGCCCGCGAGCGGCTGGTCGACCAGGAGCGCATCGAGGTGCATCGGAATTTCCGGCACTCTGACGCGCTGATTCCTGGTCGAGATGGTGCTGTGCAGATAGGTCAGCGTCTCGGCGTCATTCAGCCACGCCGCCTCGGGCATGAACCCATCCAGCAGAGCCAGCATCCGGTCGGAGCGATCCACGAAGCATGGAGCATGCCATACGGATCGGGACCATCGCGTTCCCTGCCTTCATACAGAAAACGCTCGGCCCAGCCTGATGATTCCGCAGGGGGCAGCCAGACCAGGGTGAGGAAATACCGGCTCTCGAAATGCGCGCCCTCATCCTCGAACTGTTCGCGCCGTTCGAGATCGACCATCTGGCTGGCCGCATTAGGAAAGTCGCTCTCGGGATAGAGCGTGGCCGGCACGCGCTGGGCCTCCACGAACACCGCCCAGCCGGAGCCAAGCCGACGCAGGGCATTGTTCAGCCGTCCCGTCACACCCACCAGTTCGGCAGGCGTGGCGCTATCGAGATCGGGACCGCGTATCTTTGCTGTGCGCTGGAACGAACCGTCCTTGTTCAGGACGACACCTTTCTCGACCAGCGCCGCCCATGGCAGGAAGTCGGACAGGAGGGCAGCACGGTTGCGATATTCGCCAAGGGACATCATTACCCTGCCCTCCCTATGCCCGCAGCCAGGCGGGATAGCGAAGATGCCGCCGGCCGACTTCCACGAACAGCGGATCGCGCCTAGCGCACCAGACCGCGAGGCTGTGCCCGACGATCCAGAACACGGCCCCGACCAGCCAGAGCCGCAGGCCCAGCGAAATCGCCGCCCCCAGCGTGCCGTTGGCAATCGCGAGTGTCCGGGGTGCCCCGCCCAGCAGGATCGGATCGGTAAGCGAGCGATGCACCGGGACATGAAAACCCGGTACCGCGTCATCGTCATATCCGGCGGCCATCAGATTAGTGCTCCACCGGAGAAGGAGAAGAACGACAAGAAGAAGCTGGACGCGGCAAAAGCGATGGACAGGCCAAAAACGATCTGGATCAGGCGACGGAACCCGCCCGAGGTTTCCCCGAACGCCAGGGTCAGGCCGGTCACGGTGATGATGATCACCGACACGATACGCGCCACCGGTCCCTGCACGGATTCCAGGATCTGGTTGAGCGGTTCCTCCCATGGCATGTCCGACCCAGACGCCAGAGCCGAGGAGCACCATGCGATGGACAGAAGCAGCATGGCGGAAAGGCCAGGCGCGTGGCGACGCACGCGCAACAGCGTGGGGGTCATTGGAAATCTCCATCGATATCAATTGAATGAATACGATAGGCGCCTGTGGTGGGGTCGAGCCCGTCCACGGTGACGAGTTCGGACAACCGGCGGGCATTGCCGCGTCCGGACAGGACAGCGATCACGTCGATGGTTTCCGCGATCAGCGCGCGCGGCACCGTGACGACGATCTCCTGAATGAGCTGCTCCATACGATGCAGGGCGCCGATGGCGGTACCAGCGTGGAGCGTGCCGATCCCGCCGGGATGGCCGGTGCCCCACGCCTTGAGCAGGTCGAGCGCCTCGGGGCCGCGCACCTCGCCGATCGGGATACGGTCGGGGCGCAGACGCAGGGCCGAACGGACCAGTTCGGACAGGGTCACGATGCCGTCGCGGGTGCGGAGCGAGACAAGATTGCGTGCCGCACATTGCAGTTCGCGCGTATCTTCGATCAGCACGACCCGGTCGTCGGTTTTCGCGACCTCGGCCAGCAGGGCATTGACCAACGTGGTCTTGCCGGTCGAGGTGCCGCCTGCAACCAGAATGTTCTTTCGCTCCGCGACGGCCCCACGCAGGAAACGGGCCTGAGCATCGGTCATGATCCCGGCTGCGACATAATCGTCGAGGGTGAACACGGCGACGGCGGGCTTGCGGATGGCGAAACTGGGAGCTGTCACAACGGGCGGCAGCAATCCCTCGAACCGTTCCCCGGTTGGCAGTTCGGCCGACACGCGGGGTGCTGCTTCATGCACTTCCGCCCCGACATGGTGGGCCACCAGACGCACGATGCGCTCCGCATCTGCCGGGGTGACGGTTTCACCCGTATCGGATAACCCTTCGGACAGCCGGTCAATCCACAGCCGCCCATCCGGATTGAGCATCACCTCGACCACGGCAGGATCGGCAAGGTGCCCCGCGATCGCTGCTCCCATCGCTGTACGCAGCATAGAAATCCCACGCTGTCGGACGGCACTTTCAATCGGTGTGACCGCCATGGGAATCCCCCGTCTGCTTGGGTCATCCGGCCTGCCCGGACGACGACGGGGATCATTAGAGAGTGCTGTTTTCTCCCGATTTCAACAGTATTTTCCTGCGGTCGTACAGGATCGTAACAGATGCGGCTTTTACTTGCTGACTGCTGACCTCATAATTCCGATGTGGGAGGCACATCCTCCGGGATCTCCTGCCGGAAGAACGGCCCCCGGCTGAGTCGCCGACCGAGGGCCGCCACGAACGCCTCATACCGTTCCGCCCCTTGTGCCCGTGCCGCAGCGGCCGCTGGTTCCGGCAAGGGCGGACTGACCGTCATCCAATAGCGGATGAACAGAGCCAGCGTCTCAAGGCTGATCCCGAGATCCCGCTCCATGCGGGCGACCTGCCGGTCAAGACGGTCCAGCCTGCGGCTCATCGCCGCCTCCCGCCGTTCATCAGCATCAGGGGACAGGAAGGATGCGATGGCCGCTTCCGCCACCAGGGAGAGGGACAGATCGCGCCGCGCCGCATGAGCGGTCAGGGCGTCCAGCAGCTTCGGTTCCAGATAGACCGACAGTCGTGCCTTCTTGGGGGATGTCCTCATCACGCCCTCACAGCCCGAGATCGTTGCCACGATCGAGCCCGGCCTGCCGGGCAATCCGCGTCAGGTCGGCGCGATCCCGTGCTTCCGGATCCGGTGGTGGTTCCTCGCCAAAGAGGTCGGGCGCTGTGGGCTTCCTGTGCTTGCCGATATCCGCTGGGTCATGCTCGCGCGACCATTTCCGTCCCGTGCCGAGGGATTCATCACTATCGGCATCGCCGGGTTTATCCGGTGCTGCCGGCGACCCCGTCTGCTCCGGTGGCGGGGTGACAGGAGATGGACGGTCACGCCAGTCATCAGGCCGGACCGGCCGTGGCAGTTGCACCGGATCAGGCGGCGGCAGGATACGCTCGACAAAACGGCGATCCCGGAAATACCGTGCCTTCCGTGCTCGGATCGGCGGACAGCCTGCCACCATGACGACCTCATCCCGCGCCGGAAGCTGCATGACTTCGCCCACCGTCATCAGGGGCCGCGCGCTCTCCTGACGCGAGACCATGAGATGCCCGAGCCAGGGCGACAGCCGGTGCCCGGCATAGTTCTTCTGCGACCGAATCTCGGTCGCCACGCCCAGTCCATCGGACACCCGCTTCGCGGTGCGTTCATCGTTCGTGGCGAAACTGACCCTGACGTGACAATTGTCCAGGATGCTGTTGTTCTGGCCGTATGCCTTGTCGATCTGGTTGAGGGATTGCGCGATCAGGAACGCCTTGATCCCATAGCCCGCCATAAAGGCCAGCGCGCTCTCGAAGAAGTCCAGGCGGCCAAGAGCCGGAAACTCGTCGAGCATCAGCAGCAGGCGACGCCGCCCTTCCCGGCCGGATAGATCCTCCGTCAGCCGCCTCCCGATCTGGTTGAGGATCAGGCGGATCAGCGGCTTGGTGCGGCTGATATCCGACGGCGGGATGACGAAATACAGCGAGACAGGCTGTTCACCCTCCAGCAGATCGCCGATCCGCCATTCGCAACGACTGGTCACGGAGGCCACTACGGGATCACGGTAGAGACCGAGGAACGACATGGCGGTGGATAGCACGCCGGAGCGCTCGTTATCCGACTTGTTCAGCAGTTCCCGCGCCGCCGACGCTACGACAGGGTGTGGCCCCGCTGTCCCGAGATGCGGTGTCCGCATCATGGCGGACAGGGTCGCCTCGATCGACCGCTTCGGGTCGGAGAGGAATTTCGCCACCCCGGCGAGTGTCTTGTCGTCCTCAGCATAGAGCACATGCAGGATCGCACCGACCAGCAGGGCATGGGAGGTCTTCTCCCAGTGATTGCGCCGTTCCAGCGAACCCTCGGGATCGACCAGGATGTCGGCGATGTTCTGCACGTCACGGACCTCCGACGCCCCGCGCCGCACCTCCAGCAGCGGGTTATAGGCCGAGGACGCCGGATTGGTGGGGTCGAACAGCAGCACCCGCCCGAAACGGGCACGGAAACCGGCAGTGATCTGCCAGTTCTCGCCCTTGATGTCATGGATGATGGCCGAACCCGGCCAGGTCAGGAGCGTGGGGATCACCATGCCCACGCCCTTGCCGGTGCGCGTCGGCGCGAAAGTCAGGACGTGCTCGGGGCCATCGTGCCGGAGATAGGCCCGGCGGTATTTCCCCAGCACGACGCCGTCCTCGCCCAGCAGCCCGGCCGCGCGGATTTCCGCGTCCTCGGCCCATCGAGCGGAGCCATAGGTCGCGGCCCGCTTCGCCTCGCGGGCACGATGGACGGACAGCGCCACGGCTGCGGCAAAGGCCAGCACCCCGCCCGAACCCGCGATCCAGGCACCGCGCGCGAAGACCGTCGGCGCGTAGGCGTCGAACTCGTACCACCACCAGAAGAACAGTGGTGGGGCATAGACCGGCCAGCGGTGCAGGACCATAAACCACGGTCGACCGAGTTCCGGCTGGAATGCCAGTTCCCAGGCCGTCCATTGTGTCGCCGTCCACCAGGACAGCACGATCATGGACACGACCACGAGCGCCTGCCCCCACTGGATACGTGTTCCCGGCTGGTCCATCGAGTCCTCCCCCGTGTCATGGGAGACAGCGAAGAACCGGGATTTTCCAAGGTGCAAGCATGATCCGGCACCCATCGTACCAGAGCGGGCTGGAGCGAAAAAATACTTGCGCGTTGCGGTCTGACGTCGGCATCCTCATCTCATGCGCACGATATGCGCATAAGGAGTCGGACCATGCCCACCCGCACCAACCTCGGAATTTCCTATGACCGGAACGCACCCCGCCGTCCGGTCAACCTGTCGCTCAACACCGATCTGCTGGCGCAGGTCCGAGAAGTGACGCCCAATCTCTCGGCGACGGTCGAGACCTTGCTGGGCGACTACCTGCAATCCGCACATCAGCAGCACGAGGACGAACAGCGCAAGCTCAACGGCGTGATCGATGCGGTGAACGATCTGCACACGCGACACGGCTTCCTGAGCGACGAATTCTCGACGCTCTGATCCGATGCCGCAATTCGCGATCTACCGGAACCCCGGCCGTAACCGGGAGATTCCGTTCGTGGTCCAGATCCAGAGCAATCGTCTTGAGCGCAGCGTGGGTCGCGTCGTCATGCCGCTCGTCAGACGATCGGGCAGTGCGCCACCGAATCACCAGCTGACGCCGCATCTGCATGTCGAGGGAGAGGACGTCTTCGCCAATCCGTTTGACCTAGCGACTGTTCCCGCTGCACGGCTTGGAACCGCCGTCGGTGTCCTGGCCGAACGCGATCAGGATAAGATCATAAGGGCGCTGGACGAATTGGTCAGCAGGGCATGAGGGAGACGGAGCCTCTGCTCCGACCATCCCATACAGTCGGATGGCAACTAAGATTTCGTCGCATAATCTCGATAGTGAAGCATCTAAATGCCACTGACTTAATCGCTGCACTATGATAGCCTATTGCCTTACAGCCGGGTAGGCTTAGAAAGAATGTGCGAGTCATGATCTACGAACCTTAGGCAGATCAGACAAAGGAATGAATTGGTGAACCTCGACATACCACTTAGCTTCGAGTCATCGACCGAAGTGACGAATGGAGAAAGACCAGAACCCTTTGATTACTTACAATCGGTCCCCACACGCGATACCGTGTCCGATTCATTATTTCATGAACTCGTGTCGACGGCTGCATTCAGGCGCCTTGCAGATATCCGCTTTCTCGGCGGTATAGATTATTTTCTCGTGCGTTATCCCAACGGGGCTCCTGGCAATAGGCGCTACACTCGCCTGCAGCATAGCCTCGGTGTCGCTAAGCTCGCCAAACTCTACGCAGACATTAAAGGACTGTCTCCCAAAGAAGGACGCCTCGCATGGGCTGCAGCGCTTCTCCATGACATTGGCCATGCCCCCCTCTCTCATACCCTTGAAAGTGCCTTTAAACGCTCTTTCGGGATTGACCATCACATCGCTGGAGCCGACATAATCCTCGGACGGTCACCCTACGGTCGCGAGATCATAAACATCCTGTCATCACACGGTCTTGATCCCGAAGAGGTGCTTTCCATAGCTAATGGGCAGAGTGAGCGTTTTGATGGTTTTTTTAATGGTCCCATCAACTTCGATACGATCGAAGGAATATTGAGATCTTGGACTTACGTCAAACCCCATGCAAACGCTCTTAGTCCAGAAAGGGTCGTCCTTGCATCTTATAATCGCTCTACACCCACTGACATGCAGATTGTCGATAGATTCTGGGAATACAAGGATCACGCGTATCGTTTCATCGTGCGGTCTGAATTTGGCGTAGCATCTGACTACCTTTGTGAATCTCTCGTCTTGGACAAGATTTCATGCCTTGATCGAGATGATTATTTTTTAACAGAAAAACAGATATTCAAAAAACTACCTGATCTAAAAATGTTGCTCCTGAAATTCAAATTGCATTCGCGCGCGGCTCGGTCTTCGACACAGGAAATACCCTATAAAGCGCGATTGTTTTCGGTTGATCATCGTTTTGATTTTTACTCACGTGACGATAAATATCGGTATACGCAGCGAAAAGAGAACAGGGTGATGAAGGCGCCCAGTCCTACCACTGCGGACGACCTGCCCTGTCCTTCGATTCCGGATTTTTTTCATGATCTCGACCTACGACAAAACTACTGAAGCATCCGACACTGCTCTTGAGCGTTTGCGTGAATCTCTCAAATCTATCATTCCTCCCGAGGCAATCGCCTTAACTTGCGGGTCGTATGCTCGACGCGAAGCCACTGTCGGGTCAGACTTGGATTTCTATGTCCTCGTCCCAGCTCTCGACGACAGTAGCGAACCTGAATGGTTTACGCGAGCCAAGGACGCAATAACTGAAGTCGTCACAAAGCCGCCATCCGCAGGCGGCGCATTTGAATCTCTTATTCAAATACATGATCTACTCAACAACTTTGGTGGCGACAAGGATACAAATCAAACCATCACAAGAAGAATGCTTTACCTACTTGAAGGCGAATATTTGACCAATGAGACGGAATTCAAGCGTATAAGGCGCAACATTATTGAACGATATGTATCTGAAACGCGAGATGATCGCCATATTGCTCAATATCTCCTAAATGATATCATTCGATATTGGAGAACGATAACCGTAGATTACGCTTTTAAGACCCAGGAGGTCGGCAAGCCATGGGCAATCCGAAATATTAAGCTTGTCTTTTCTCGCAAACTTATTTACGCGAGCGGCCTGTTTAGCGTTGCCATGACTCACAACCGAAATCAGGAAGAAAAAATCGAAACTCTCGAAAGTCTTTTCTCCATACCGCCACTCAAACGCATTGAGTATATTTGCGGCAAGGCAAATACTCAGGAACTTGTAACAAGCTATAATAGGTTTCTCAGTCAAATCGATAACAAGGAAATGCGCAGTCATCTTGAGACAATCTCGAAGGAAAATCGAGACACAGACCAGAAATTTCGTGAACTCAAGGATGAAGGTTATCGTTTTGGAACAGAGCTACTGGCAGCTTTTAACAATACCTTTCCTGCCGATCATCCGATTCATCGGGCGGTCATCTTTTAACCCTCTCGCATCGTGAAGAGTTTTTTTCATGTTACATATACCTTTTTGATATTAGCAGGATTATTCTCTGACCACGAAGTTCCAAATGGTCACGCAGGCGACGTTAACCAGTAGCATGTTCCGAGAGGCGTGAGACGAATGTTGAATGAGCATTTCGTTTGTCACGCCACTCAACAAACGCCCTTACAGAAATCTCGATTTTCCGCTCATAGACCCACCCCCCGCTTGCGCGCGAAAGACCAGTCGATCCCCCCATCGCCGCGCATGATACCCGACACCTCCCGCCCTCGCTGTTTTTCCAGCGAAGGCGACCATGGCACCAGCTCAAAGCCCAGCCCGTCGTCGATCATGGCGAACCGGCCCGACGCCAGGTTGAAACGCTGACGATAGGTGCCGGTAACGGGATCGCCCTCGCCGCTCCGCCGGAACGGCATCTCCGACTTCCCGGCGAGGCTCCGGGCCAGCGTGTCCAGTTCCCGCTGGCGCAGCGTGGCGATCAGGTTCCTGGCATAACGGATGCCGCCGCTGTCACGACTGGCCAGACCCTGCTCCACCACATGATCCGTGCGTTTTTCCATCGCCTCTTTGACATCGGCGCCGAACCCGGTGGACGCCAGAGCAGGAGGCTCCCGCGCGATGGCCTGCCGGTCAAGCCAGGTCGCGCCCGCCGCCGTCACCTGCTGCTCCAGCGTGACGTCCGAGCGCACGGCCAGCGCAGAACGGTTACGGCCCTGTTTATCGGTAAAATATCGCAATTCCACGATGGAACCGGCTGCTCCGTCACCGGCGGCTTCGAGGTGCGGCAGGCGGACATGGTGCGTCCGTCCGTCGATCCCGTCGATGACCGCATAGGCCGTACCGCGCAGCTCGTCATCCAGACCACGATCGACCAGCCGGCCGATAACGGGTTCGGTGGTGCCCTCCCCCGCCAGCACCCAGGAAGATGCGGCGCGGTCGATCTTCTGTTCCGCTAGGCCCCGGTGGATCCTCTTGATGATGTCGTTGCGCTCGCTGACCTCCCGCAGCGTCGCCTCCGCACCTTCGTCCATCCGCCAGCGATCTGGCCCGACCTGGTGCGCCAGCCCCATGGTCTCCAGACGGCGCAGGCGTCCCAGCTTCACTGTCGCGAAGGCGTCCGGTGTTTCGCCCGGCGCGCGCCCGAGATTGATGACGCCATCCTCTCCCGCGTCCTTCTGAAGCTGACGGTCAAGCTGGGTCCAGCGGTCGGCGTTCACCTGCCGCTCGACCGCCTGATGAATATCGCGATCGGTGCGTGGCCCGAGTTCCAGCGTCACCAGATCCTGGGCACGGGCGCGCATCCCCTCGCGAATATAATCCCGCGCGATCACCAGGTCGGAACCGTCCTCCGCGACACCCCGAACGATGACGTGCAAATGGGGGTGTGCGGTGTTCCAGTGATCGACGGCAACCCAGTCGAGTTTCGTGCCGAGATCGGTTTCCATCTGCCCCATCAGATCGCGGGCGAAGGTCCGCAGGTCCGACATCTCCGGCGCGTCCTCGGGCGAGACGATGAAGCGGAAATGGTGGCGGTCGCCATCGCAGCGATCCGCGAAGTCCGAGGCGCGGATGTCGTCACTGTCCTTCCCGAACAGGCGCGCATCCTCTCCGTCCCGCGTTACCCCTTCCCGGCGGAGATAGCGAAGATGCGCCGCCAGTGGTGTCGCGCGCGGGGCATGACGCACGACGCGGGCCTTGATGACAACGCCCCGCGAACGGCTGGTTAGAAGGCGATTAGTAGCATGAGCGGCGGCCCGGCCGCGCCCGAAGATGGACCGCCCACCCGAGCTGATTTTCCCAGCCCGGGACACCCTGCCG
>NZ_BAIN01000060.1 GCF_000613285.1 Acetobacter papayae JCM 25143
GCCCGAACAGGCCATAACCCATAGCGATCCGGCACAGACCATTCCCGGCATGCCGCCCGTGATCGACCCGCATAATCTGTATAGCGAGACGGCCTCTGGCCATATCGCCCCGGAAGTGGCGCAGGATCTTGCCCGTATCTACGTGCCCAACCTGCGCTCGAACGACGTATCTGTCATTGACCCGGCCACCAATACGGTGGTGGACCGCTTCAAGGTCGGTCGTGGGCCGCAGCATGTGGTGCCGTCATGGGACCTGCGCACCCTGTGGGCCACCAACAATGCCGAAGGCAGCACCAATGGCAGCCTGACCCCCATCAACCCGCGCACCGGCAAGCCCGGCCCGGCGGTAACGGTGGATGACCCCTACAACATGTATTTCACCCCCGATGGCCGCTCCGCCATTGTGGTGGCGGAAGCCCGGCGGCGGCTCGATTTCCGCGACCCGCACAGCATGGTGCTTCAGGGTTCGGTGGAAGCGCCGCACTGCGCTGGCATCAACCACGCAGCATTTTCCATTGATGGGCGCTACGCGATCTTCACCTGCGAATTTGGCGGCTATGTCGTCAAGGTCGATACGGTCAACCGCAAGGTGCTGGGCTACCTCAAGCTCTCCTCTGGCGGCATGCCGCAGGATATTCTTGTCTCGCCTGATGGCCGTACGTTCTACGTGGCCGACATGATGGCCGATGGCGTGTTCATGGTTGATGGCGACAACTTCCGCCAGACCGGGTTCATCCATACCGGCGTGGGCACGCACGGGCTGTACCCCACACGTGACGGCAAGCAAATGTATGTGGCCAACCGTGGCTCGCACCTGATCCATGGCCGCCCGCACAGCAAAGCGGGTGGTGTGTCCATTATCGACTTCGCCACCAACAAGGTTGTGACCAACTGGCCCATTCCCGGTGGCGGCAGCCCGGATATGGGCAATGTCAGCGCTGATGGCAAAAGCCTGTGGCTTTCAGGGCGGTTTGACGATGTGGTGTACCGCTTTGATACCCAGACCGGCGCTGTCATTAAAATCCCTGTCGGGGCGGAACCGCACGGTCTGACCGTATGGCCCCAGCCCGGCCGCTACAGCATTGGCCATACCGGCATCCTGCGCTGAGCAACACCCGCCCTTACCGCCATCTGGCCCGGTAAGGGCGGCAATTCCCGTACAGGACTTGTGTTGTCCTTATTCCGGTGCCAACTGAATAGGCATGTAAGGCAACAACACGGCACACGCCCCACTGATCGGAACCGGCAAGCATGTTCATAGAAACCGAAGGCACCCCCAACCCCGCCACGCTCAAGTTCCTACCTGGCCGCGCTGTCATGGGAGACGCGGGTACGGTCGATTTTATAGATGCCGATACCGTAGCCGGGCGCTCCCCCCTGGCGGATGCGCTGTTTGCCATCCCCGGTGTTGCACGGGTTTTCCTTGGCAATGACTTTGTTTCCGTCACCAAGGCGGACAGCACGGAATGGGAAGAACTGCGCGGGCTGGTTCTCTCCACGCTGATGGATCATTTCGTAGCGGGTCTGCCCATCGTTGCCGATGGCACGGGCATTACCGAAGACGCTATTGCACCTGAAGATGCCGAAATCGTCACCCAGATCAAGGAACTGCTGGATACGCGCGTGCGCCCGGCCGTGGCAGGTGATGGTGGGGACATCGTTTTCCGCGGGTATCGCAACGGTGTGGTGCGCCTGACCATGCAGGGCGCCTGCTCGGGCTGCCCTTCCTCACGCGCGACACTCAAGCACGGGGTGGAAAACATGCTGCGCCATTACGTGCCTGAAGTGGTTTCTGTCGAACAGGTGGACTAAGCAGCCATGGCGGACGAGCGCGACGTGCAGCAGACAGGCGGGCAGGGCGATACCCCGGCCTATGACGGCATAACGGCCAGCGCCGTGGCCAGCCCTGCGGATAGCGGGGCCGCACCGGGTGACAGCGCCCTGCCGGATAGCCCGTCCGCCGAGACCCTGCCGATGGCGCCATGGCCCAGTCCGCCCTCGACCAGCTTTTTGGCACGGCACGCACACCACGGCGCTGGAGCACACGCCCGGTGTCGGATGACGTGCTGCGCCAGCTTTACGCCCTTGCAAGCCTTGGCCCGACCTCGGGCAACTGCTCTCCTGTGCGGCTTGTTTTCCTGAAAGGCACCGAGGCTCGCGAGCGCCTGCGGCCAGCTCTTTCAGCCGGGAATGTCAACCGTGTCATGGGTGCGCCGGTCATTGCCATTGTGGCGCATGACCCGCTGTTTTTCGAACAACTGCCTTTTCTTTGCCCCGGCGAAGACCTGCGCTCGTGGTTTGCCGCGGATGTTGGCCTGTCGGAAGAAACCGCCTTTCGTAACGGCACGTTACAGGGGGCATACGTCCTTATGGCCGCGCGGGCTCTGGGGCTGGATGTTCTGCCCATTTCAGGCTTTGACCAGTCGATGGTGGAAGATGCTTTTCTGGCCGAAAGCGGCTGGCGGGCCAATTTCCTGCTCTGCCTCGGCCATGGTGATCTGACCGGCCTGCCCCCGCGCGCACCCCGGCTGGACTTCGCGCAGGCCTGCCGCGTGGTGGACTGAGCATGGTCAGGCGTTTTCTCGTACTGGATGCCAGCCCGGCCGGAGATGCCGCCAGAGGACTGGCGGCTTGTCTTGAGCAGCACGACATCACGTTAAGCCTTATCAGCCAGCGTGAGGAAGCCGGAAAGCAGGCGGCGGAGGGCATCAACCTGCTGGCCGCCCAAGCACTCGAGCAGGCTGGCTGGAGCACACCACCCGATACCGATAGCCCCACCTCCACATCGGCCACACCGGACTGTGTTGCAGTCGTGGTCGGGCCGGGTTCGTTTACCGGGCTGCGCGCCTCATGCGCCGTGGCCGCAGGCTATGCGCTGGGTGTTGGGGCGGAACTGGTTGCTGTCAGCCGGGCCGAAGCGCTGGCCCCGGCACTGGATGCCGAACTGGCAGGCCATGACGGGCTTGAGGGCTGGCTGCTTGTGACCTCCGCCCGCCGGGGCCGGGTGTTTGTGCAGAATAATCAGGCGACTTGCAGGCCGTAAGTGTCGCCGACTGGCAGACCCCGCAGGGCCGCTGGCTTGTAGCGGGAGACGCCGCCGAGGCGCTGACGTTCGATGAGCCAGTGCGCAGTGCATCCAGCACGCCAGACCCCGCGCAGATTGCCAGCGTGGCCCTGCGCCGTCTGGCGGGCGATCTGCCCCCACTCAAGGCTCTGCCCCTTTACGTGGACCCACCGGAAGCCAAACTACCTGCTGACGGATTGCGGGCTGCACCGGTCTGAGCATGCAGGCCACATTCCAGCCCGTGGGCGTGGCCTATGCTGCCGTGCTGGCCTGCCTTCACGCCGCGTGTTTTCCCCCGGCCGAACAGTGGGATGAAGCGTCCATGGCCAGCCTTCTGGCCTCGCCCGGCACAACGGCCCTACTGGCCTGCACACAGGGTGAGCCTGCGGGTTTCATCCTGTTGCGCTGTATTGCGGATGAAGCGGAAGTGCTCACACTCTGCATCCTGCCCGCCAGCCGCAGGCTTGGCCTTGCCCGCCGCCTTGTCGAACAGGCCCGACAGAATGCCGCACAAGCAGGGGCCGACACCCTGTTTTTAGAAGTCTCAACACAGAATGAGGCGGCCAGCCGCCTGTATGAACAGGCAGGCTTTACCCGGCAGGGCCTACGCCGCCACTATTATGCCGATGGCAGCGATGCCCTAGTGCTCTCAAGCCCCTGCACGGCTGCGTAATACAAATGCCCCACCCGTTCGTTCACAGGAACGGGTGGGTTAGCGGATACTTTTTACAGCGCGCGTGCGCCGATATCCTTACGCCAGTGCGCACCATCCCACGAAATCGCGGCCACACCGGCATAAGCCCGCTCACGCGCCTGCTGCACCGTATCGGCCAGAGCCGTTACGGCCAGCACCCGACCACCTGAAACCACCAGTTCGCCCGCCATGTTGCGCATGGTGCCAGCTTGATAGACCTGCACGCCTTCAAGAGCCGCCGCATCTTCCAGACCGTGAATGACCGCCCCTTTTTCAGGCGCTGCCGGATAGCCCCGCGCCGCCATGACCACACAGACAGACGCCTGATTGGAAAAGGACACCGACACGCCATCCAGCTTGTCATCCGCAAGGGCGGAAAGGGCGGGCAGCAGGTCTGACTGCAGGCGGGGCAGAAGGGCTTCGGCCTCGGGGTCGCCAAAGCGGACATTGTATTCGATCAGGCTCGGGCCGTTATCCGTCAGCATCAGTCCGGCAAAAATCACGCCCCTGAACGGGGTGCCACGGCGTACCATTTCGCACAGCATCGGGCGTACCAGCAAGTCGAGCGCTGCTTCCTGCTCAATGGGGCCAAAACCCTTGGGGGGCGATACCGCCCCCATGCCGCCGGTATTAGGCCCGGTATCGCTATCACCCACGCGCTTATGGTCCTGTGCGGCACCGATCAGATACGCTGTCTCACCCGCGCAGAAAGCAAAGAGCGAGACTTCCTCACCCACAAGACAGTCTTCTATCACCACACGATTACCCGCGGCCCCCAGCGAGCCACCGGTCATCATATCGGTAATGGCGGCCTCGGCTTCTTCCACGGTTGCGGCCACCACAACGCCTTTGCCCGCGGCAAGCCCGTCGGCCTTAACCACAATCGGCGCGCCACGCTCACGCACATAGGCAATGGCGTTTTCCGCCCGGTCGAAAGACTGCCAGCGCGCGGTAGGAATACCCGCCGCATCGCAGATTTCCTTGGTAAATTCCTTACTGCCCTCAAGCCGGGCGGCGGCCTGTGTCGGCCCCGCACAGGGCAGGCCAACACTAGCACAGGCATCGGCCAGACCTTCGACCAGAGGCGCTTCAGGCCCCGGCACAACCAGGTCGATCTGTTGTTCAAGCGCGAAGGACACCAGTGCGGGAACATCCTGCACGCCAATGGCCACATTGACGCCCAGCGCCTCGGTGCCGGGATTACCCGGCGCTATGAACAGCTTGGACAGGTGCGGTGAACGCGCAAGGGTCTGGGCCAGGGCATGTTCCCGTCCACCGGAGCCAACCAGTAATACGCGCATTCTTTCTCTCCCGCTGTATCATTACTCTTTCAGGGCGTGCGTCTGTAGCATAGGTTGAGCCATGCACGAAAATTTTGAACAGTCCCGCACTTTCTCCGGCAACGCTGCACCCCATGGCGGGCAGGGCAATGCCGGGTCCGGCGGCAATGTGCCGGAATACACCGTATCCGAAATATCGGGTGCCATTCGCCGTACTCTGGAAGGTACGTTCGGGCGCGTGCGGGTGCGCGGGGAAATAACTGAGTTCAAACGCTACCCTTCGGGGCATCTGTATTTTTCGCTCAAGGATGAACAGGGCAAGATTTCAGGCGTGGTGTGGCGCGGCTCTGTCTCCCGTCTGGGGCTGGAACCCGAAAACGGGCTGGAGATTATCGCTACAGGCAAGATTTCAGCCTATGGCGAGCGCTCAAGCTACCAGCTTGTTGTCGAACGCATGGAATATGCGGGGGAAGGCGCATTACTGGCCCGGATCGAGCGCCTGCGCCTCAGGCTCGGGCAGGAAGGGCTGTTTGACCCCGCACGTAAAAAACCCCTGCCCCTGCTGCCAAGGGTTATCGGGGTTGTGACATCGGCTCAGGGTGCTGTGCTGCATGATATCCGCACGACTGTTCTGCGGCGCTTTGCCCGGCCCATTCTGGTTTGGCCAGTGCCAGTACAGGGTGAGGGAGCGGCAAACCGCATAGCCGCCGCCATACAGGGTTTTGACCAGCTTGAGCCCGGCGGCGCCATTCCCCGGCCTGATGTGCTGATTGTCGCACGCGGCGGTGGCTCGCTGGAAGACCTGATGGCGTTCAACGAAGAAAGCGTGGTGCGGGCGGCAGCAGCCTGCCGGATTCCACTTATTTCCGCCGTGGGCCATGAAACCGACACAACACTGATCGATTTTGCCTCGGACCGCCGCGCCCCTACCCCTACAGCGGCGGCAGAAATGGCCGTACCAGTCCGTACCGAACTGCTGGCGGATCTAGGCCACCGCAACGCCCGCGCTTTGGGCGCGCTCTCCCGCCTGCTCCAGACTGCTCGCCTGAGGCTGGACCGCGCCGCCAGTGGCCTGCCTGACCTACCAAGCCTACTCCAGACCGCGCGGCTAAGACTGGATGAACGCGCACACCGGCTGGAAACGGCCCTGCCAGCCCTAACCCAGCGTAGGCGTACGGAACTGGTGCGGGTTGAACGCCGCATGCCTTCGCTTGAAACCCTGCTGGCCGCACGGACTGCCCGGCTCATGAGCCAGCAGGCAGCCTTGCAGGCCGCTTTTGCCACCACACTCCAGCGCCGTGTGGCACGGCTTGCGGGCGGACGCCTATCCACCGCCCCGCTTGCGGCCCTACTGCGCGAAAGACGACTGGCCCTTTCCGGCGTGGCCGGGCGGCTGGAGGCAGTCTCGCCCATGGCGGTTCTGGCACGCGGCTATGCGCTGGTAAGCCGTGAGGGCCGCCCGGTTACAGGAGCCGCTGCCCTGAAAAACGGCGAACACGTTACCCTGACCTTTGCCGATGGCACGCAGGAAGCCACCATTGGCCGCACCACCCCTGCACAGGGCATGCTGGATTTCTGAACACCACCACCATGCCACGCGTACACGCATTGAACCCGGCCTGTACACGGGGTTATGCTGCCCCGGACAGGGCGTTGACACCACAAACCGGAAACCGAACCATGTCTCTTTTCTCATCAGGTAGTACCAGCATGCAGGGGCGTATCCGGTCATGGGTATTGCCAGGCGCATTGGCCGGAGTTCTGGCGCTCATGCTGAGCGGCTGCACACAGCCCCAGAAGGCCAGCCAGATTGTACCGCAGACATTCGGCCCCACACAGGCGGCTCAGACCATGGCGCCTGTCAGTTCGTCCGATACGGGAAAAGCCTCCAAACTGAACGACCCCTCCGCCCCCCATGACACACCGCTCTGTGGCACCGCCGCGCGTGAAGCCATGGCCATGGCCGTGCAGAACTACCCGCAGCCTCTGACCTCGGGCAATAGTTGCACGCAGAACGCCTGCTACAACACCCAGACAGGCACCTATATTGCAGCAGATGGCACGCAGCGCGTCTGCCGTTAAAAGGCTGAAAAAATCTGCTTTCTTATCCTTTTTGATTAAAAAACGGATTTTCCCTGTTTTTATGGGTAAATCCGTTGTCCTTCATGACAGGCTGGTTTCATAATTTTTCGTGAATATCGTGTCTAATCCATGAAATTTTTTACCTGACTTTGCAAAAACAGACCTATCCTGTAGGAAAAACCGGCAATGAAAATCGGTTTTCATCAAAAAATAAAAGCTGTTTTCGAAAATACAGGGCAGAGCCATACCCTCATATGCCTGAAAGCCAATCCGGCAGATAAGGCACATAAACTCCCTTTTGGCAGCTCATGGAACTGCCAGAATATCCCGCTCTATGTTCGCCAGAAAAAGGGCATAAAAAAACCCCTGACCAGAACCGGCAGGGGTTTAGATATTGGTGGAGCCAATCGGAATCGAACCGACGACCTCCTGAATGCCATTCAGGCGCTCTCCCAACTGAGCTATGGCCCCACACTCTATAGCGCCCGGCTTAGCAGCCTCTTTGGGGGAGACCACCGTGCGTGGTGGAGCTATTACCGCCTTCCGAACAGGCTGACAAGACATTATTTTTACGTCATCAGCACTTTCATGTCCCGCAGGGCGGCAACCAGCGCCAATAGCGGCAGACCCTGTATGGAAAAGCTGTCTCCGCGCACCTGTTCAAACAAAAGCAGGCCCGGCCCTTCCAGCCTGTATGCCCCTACACAGGACAGGCAGGCCTCCGCCTCGAGTGCCAGATACTGCTCAAGGAACGAATCAGAAAACGCCCGCATGCTCAGATGCGCCTGCTCGACATGCTGCCAGACAACCAGCCCGCCTTGGCACAGCACCACGGCTGTATGCAGCGTATGCGTTCGACCCCGCAGCGCTTGAAGCTGGCGGGCGGCCTGTTCCAGTGTAGGGGGCTTGTCGTACCACTGCCCTTCACAGGACAGCATCTGATCTGAGCCTATAACCAGCGCTGTACTATCCGCCGCACCGGCCAGCGCCTTGGCTATGGCCAGTTCCAATGCTGTGTCATCTGTCGAGCAGCCCCGTGCATGAGCCTGCTCACGAATAGCGTGTTCATCCACCTCTGGTCGCACAATGCCAAAAGCCAGACCGGCATTTTCCAGAAGCCTTTTTCTGGCAGCAGAACCACTTGCCAGCAGAAGTGACGTGGCCCTGTCCTGTAATGGATTCGGCTTTAGTACTAAAGCTGTCATGGAATCGAGTCTCTTTCAGGTACTGGCGTATCGGAGGGCTGTGAGTACTTTCCTGAGTACCGGGGTACATGTGGACTGTACGGAAAACAGAACAGGGGCGTACCGAGTACTGGGAACAACTCTGCAATATCATGAACGGGTGAGTTGTACACAGGCTCAGTTTGGATAATTCGGGATAACCTTCAAAAACCCTTGTTTTGCAAGGTCCTGCAAACTGTACACACTGTGGGAAAAACGGGGTACGTTTTTGGAATACCGGGTACCCCGTCATCCACAGTACCCTTAAACAATCTCAATCTCTTTTCTTTCTTTTTTATAGGAAATGGGGCGTGGACAGGGCGGATAAAGACGTGCAGGACTTCAGACCATGACAACGCAAGCTTCCATCCCCTCCGCCAAACGTCTGCTAAGAACCCTCAATGGTGAGGCACTCTGGCCGCCGCCGATGTGGCTGATGCGCCAAGCTGGCCGGTTTTTACCCGAATTCCGGGCCATGCGGGAAAAAGCCGACTTTCTGACCCGCTGCATGACGCCCGATATCGCAACGGAACTCACCCTCCAGCCGATCCGCCGCTTTGGCATGGATGGAGCCATTCTGTTTTCCGATATCCTGATTCTGCCGTGGGCCATGGGGCAGTCACTGCGTTTTGTTGCCGGAACCGGCCCGGTGCTGGGTGCCATCCGTTCCGAACAGGATCTGCTGGCACTGGACCCCGCGCGCATAGCCGAAGCCACGGCCCCGGTGCTGGAAACCCTGACACGCCTGCGTGGTATTCTGGACGGGCCGCAAGCCGTTGGCGCTGCAAAACCGGGTGGCACAACGCTGCTGGGCTTTACGGGGTCGCCCTTTACGGTGGCCTGCTACATGGTTGAAGGCAAAGGCTCGCGTGAATTCGCCATTACCCGTGAGATGGCTTTTAAAGACCCTGCTTTGTTCGACCGGCTGATCGCGCTGCTGACGGAAACCACAGCGGCTTATCTGTGCGCTCAGGTCGAGGCCGGGGCTGAAGCGGTCATGTTGTTTGATTCCTGGTCCGGTCTGCTGCCTCCCTCCGAGTTCCGCAGGCATGTCATTGCCCCCACACGGCAAATTGTGCAGGCGGTCAAGGCACGGCACCCGCATGTGCGTATTGTCGGCTTTCCGCGTCTGGCCGGGGTGATGATCTCGGAATATGCGCGTGAAACCGGGGTGGATGTGGTGGCGCTCGATACGGGGGCCGATATGCAGGCTGTCCTTCCCCTCCTGCCTGAAAAAATCGGCGTACAGGGTAATCTCGACCCTGTGGCGGTTCTGGCTGGTGGTGAACCCATGCGGCGCGAAGCGCTTTCTATCCGCGAGGCCGGGCGGGGTCGGGCGCATGTATTCAACCTTGGCCATGGCGTGCTGCCTGAAACCCCGGTCGAACATGTGGAAGACCTCGTGCGCACCCTGCGGGAAACACCCTGATGCCGCAGGATCAGGTAATGCGTGCGGCCCGAGCCGGTGCGGTCGAACTGGTGATTTTCGATTGCGATGGTGTTCTGGTGGATAGCGAGGCCGCAACCTGCGGCCTATGCGCTCAGGCCGCGCGGGAAGCGGGTATGATGGTGTCGGATGAAGACAGCATTGAAACGTTTTCCGGCATGGCGCTGCCCTGATTCGCCGCATGATCGAACAGAAAACCGGCACAACCCTTGCACCCGACTGGGCCGCCATGATGCAGGCCCGTTTTGTTGCCGCCATGGAAAAAGGCGCAAAGCCAGTAACGGGCGTTTATGCCATGCTGGATGCGGTACGGGCCATGGGGTTGCCCATGCGCGTGGGTACCAATTCATCCATGGAAGAAATGGCGGTCAAATTTGCGGCCACCAACCTTGGTTCGTATTTTGGTGATCGTGTTCATTCCGCCGTGGATGTGGGAGCCCCCAAGCCTCGGCCAGATATTTACCTGACAGCGGCACGGCAGGAGGGCGTTGCCCCGCATGCCTGTGTCGTGCTGGAAGACAGCCTGCCCGGCGCGCAGGCGGCACTGGCCGCTGGCATGACCTGCGTGATGCTGGTTGAGCCCGGAAAAACCCCGCCGGAACTGCCCGGTGTGCTGCGGATTGAGCACCTGTCCGAATTCCCGGCTGTGCTTGAGCGGCTGAACGGGCAAGGATAGTCCCTGATGGTTATTGATGCCCTTCTGCCCTGGACGCGCTGGCTGCTGGCTTTTCACATCATGTCCGTGATGGCGTGGATGGCCGGGATGTTTTATTTGCCCCGGCTGTTTGTCTATCACTGTCAGGTCATGGCGGGTACGGCCGAAAGTGAGCGTTTCAAGCTGATGGAACGCCGCCTGCTGCGGGCGATTAGCACGCCAGCCATGATTTCAAGCTTTCTGTTTGGCGGGTTGCTGGTTCTGACACCGGGGGCCGTGGACTGGCATGGCGGGTGGTGGCACCTTAAACTGCTTTGTGTGGTGCTGATGGCAGGCTTTCATGGCCTGTGCGCGCGCTGGCGGCGTGATTTTGCCAATGATGCCAATACCCGGTCAGAAAAATTCTACCGTTTTGCCAATGAGGTGCCCACCCTGCTCATGATCGTGATTGTCATCATGGTTGTGGTCAGGCCGTTCTGACAGACCGGGCGGGTTTTGCTCCGGTTCTTAAAGCTGGTTTATGCTGCCTGTTCCGCCGTATTGGGGAGAAAATTCGAGAATGTCCTCTATCGCACGCACGATCGCTGTTTTCTGTGGTTCCCGGCTGGGGAATGATCCGGTTTATCTGGATGTAGCCCAGCAGGCAGGCAAGCTGCTGGCCCGCGAGGCAATCCGACTGGTCTATGGTGGCGGTGCCAATGGGCTAATGGGTGTTGTGGCGGATTCCGTCATTCGTGCAGGGGGAGAGGTTACGGGGGTTATTCCCGAATTTCTGACCAAACGCGAAAAAATGCATGAATGCGTATCGGAGCTGATTGTCACCACCTCCATGCACGAGCGCAAGCAGATCATGTTTGCCCGGGCTGAAGCATTCTGGATTCTGCCCGGTGGTTTCGGCACGTTTGATGAAATGATGGAAATCCTGACATGGCGTCAGCTTGAGCGGCATAACAAGCCCATTATTCTGGTTAATACCGCTGGCTGGGGCGAGGCTGTGGTGGCCATGCTGGAAGCAGCGGTAAAGCAGGGCTTTGCCTCGGAACAGTCTCGTGCGCTTTTGCAGGTGGTACCGGATGTTGAAACTGCGCTGGCCTGCTCGGTCTGGCAGGAACAGGGTGCCCCTGTGCCGGTGGATACGCTGTAAGCCTGTAAATCTGCTCTTGCCTGACGGGGCTGGGCGCTGTATAGCCAGCACACCGCATCGGAGTGTAGCTCAGCCTGGTAGAGCACTGTGTTCGGGACGCAGGGGCCGGAGGTTCGAATCCTCTCACTCCGACCAGGTCTTTCCCGCTTTTTGGCAGACGGCCTTATGGGCCGGTTTTCCCGCTATATCCATTCTGCCCCCTGCCAGACAGCATGGGGTGGTTTCCCTTCGGGCTTTGGGGTCAGGTGGATGTAATAGCCATTGAACTCTTTAAGTAAAAGACACTGATCGACTTCACGCACCGCATCCGGGTGCTGGTTTTCGTGTCGGGTTAGCAGGCTGTCACGAGCTTTGTTTTTGGCTTCGGCTGCACTACTGGCAACAAAAAAACCGAACTCATGTTCCTCGGCCAGAACACCCGGCCTGTATCCTCCCATATTGACGAAATATAGCCGTTTGTCGGTTTCTGGCTTGTCTGTGCCGAGGGTGACTGCATAGCCATCAGCCCATTCGATCAGCCATAGGCGTCAATATGCAGGGTATCGCGTGCACCAAACCAGTGCCGTGCCAGTGTCGGATATGTATCTTCGGGCCTGCTGCCGATTGCAAACTGGATATCGTGTAGTTCCAGATTGGCACCGGGGGCGCTGCCACCAAGATAAAAAACATAAAGCTTCAAGGTCATGGGTGGCCCTTCCTGTCCCTGTGTGCCGTTGCCTGTTGTTCAGGCGCATACCGGCAGTGTTTGGCGGGATGGGGCGGTGCGTCAATCTCTGAGGGAGCTTTGGGCTTGGTTTGGCTGTTGAAAACCCACAAAAAAACCCGGCCAGAGTAAACGGGCCGGGTCAGGTTTATTGGTGTCAGCCCTGTCTGACAGGGCCGGGGCGGTCAGGCCTGCTCGGGGGCAGTGGCTGACTGGCCAACCAGCATGGCTTCCCAGCGGTGAATATCGGCCTTGCGATCGGTGCAGATACCATGGTCGATATCTTCTAGGCGCAGGGCTGCGAAGGAGCCAAGGGCGATGCTCGACAGGAAGGCTGTCAGCGCCACCATACCGGGGATGGACAGCACATAATCGCTCCAGACACCGGATTCAGGCAGGGACTTCCACAGGTACAGCGAAAGCCGCGTGCTGTCTGAAAAATCCTGATGGCGGACGTTCAGACCCGAATGAAAAACGGAGAACTTCAGCCCGCATGCGATGAAGACGAATGTCGAGCATATGGCAAGGCTCAGAGCCACCAGCCACAGGGAGATGAAGGTTGCTTTTTTCAGTACCATGGGTCCGGCCTCCTAATTATGCGGTGTTAGGGGGCAAAAGCAGCGGTATTTTTTATTGTTTGCCGCTTTTCCGTTTTTATTTATGTATACCAGATATGCTTTATTTGCAAGATAAATCATGCCGCAGAAGCTGGATTCGCCATAGGAAAACCTCGGTTTCATGGAAAGTTCATGCTTCAACACCTATGTGTAGTGAGACACACAGGAAAAGGCGGCTCCGGCTCTGATTGGCCCGGCAGCGGCTCCGTTACGGGATCAGGGAAAAGGTGGTGCGCTCATGAAACGGGCTGAACTGGCTAAACGCGCGATGGTTGTCCTGCTGGGCATGGGCCTGTGCACTGCGCTGCCCGGAACAGGGCTGGCGCATCCGGGTGGTGGGCCCGGCGGTGGCGGT
>NZ_BAIN01000059.1 GCF_000613285.1 Acetobacter papayae JCM 25143
CTGTCGGGCCTGACCCCGGTGCGTTCTGGCCCCAACTGGCGCTAATGGCCGCCGCTGCCATGGGCGGCGGGGCTTTTGCGCGCCTTTCGGCAGCATGGTAAGGATATATCCATGAATGGCCACGCCAGAGCGGCGTGGCGCAGGCCGTAAGGGTGCAGGCGGGAGTGTCGTGATGGTTGGAATCTCCTCATCCTCCCGGTTCCGCTGGTGGCGCGGCCACGGATTTTCCCGCTCGGGCATCTCTGCCCGGCGGGTCGATGCTGCTTGAGCAGGGCGAGGCCGGTATTTCGCCGCGCGATGGGCTGGTCTGGGGCATTTTCTGCCGTTTTGGGCATGAACCCGTAGAACTGGACCGCGAGGTGGTGCACCACCGTCTGATGACAGGTGCCTTCCCCCCCGAATTTGACGGGGAAGGGGGCTGGGCGTGGTTCCACTTCGATATCGTGCATACGCTCTCTCGCACCCAGATCGAAAATATTCCCTCCCTGCCAGAAGATGTGCGGCAGGTGCTAACCAATGTGGAGCGCAGCACCCGGCTGGATAGTGATGGGGATATTGTGTTTGGTGCACTCCCCGCGTTTGACGATACCTCCACCGATGATGAACGTAATGTCAGCACATGGCGCTTTGTGCTGGAGCCCGATCTGCTGCTGACAACCCGCCGCCACCCGATTCCGGCTCTGGGGGTGGTGTATCATGAACTCCAGCGCGGGCTTGTTCCGCGTTCGCCCGCCAAGGTGGTGGACCGCGCGCTGCTCGAATTTGCCGATACCCTACGGCGCGACTTCGCCCGGCTGGATGACCTGCTTGACCGCACTGAAGATGTGCTGCTCGATATCTCACGCGATACGGATCTGGGCCGGGTCAGCAGCCTGCTGGGTATCGTGCGCCGCCGCTCTACCGAACTGCGTCGCGTGCTGGCTCCGGTAGATCGCCTGTTTCGTGATGAGGAACTGGAACTGCCTGAATGGGCCGAGGATGATCTGAGCGATCGTTCGCAGCGGCAGGTTCACGCAGCGCTGGATGACCTTCTGGCCTTGCAGGACCGCGCGCGCTCCTTGCAGGATGAACTCACATCCAATCAGGCGGAAGAAACCAACCGGCGTCTGTATATCGTGTCCGTTGGCACAACACTGATGCTGCCGGCAACATTTGTAACCGGCTTTTTCGGCATGAACACGGGTGGCATGTTCCTGACCTCGGGCAACTGGGGCACGATCGATGCCGGTGGGCTGTGTTTTCTGATCATGCTGGGCACATGGCTGGTTCTGAAAATGACCAAGCTGCTCTAGGGCGGTTTTCTCGACACCCGTTCAGGAGCGTGGGGGTATGGGGTGCGCGAACGCTCCCCATACTGTAGCCGCTATTCTGTTGGCATGGTGGCCATGTCCGGTGCCCAGCCGCCTGGTACCTTGCGAAAGAGCGGGCAGCTGACAGGAGCATGCACCAGTGCCGGGTAATCCGCCGAGGCATCGCCCAGCGTTTTCTGCCACACATTGGTTTCCTTGATGGCGGTAATGACGCCTACAACATTGCCGCCCAGTTTTTTCATCAGCTCAAGCTCGGCCAGCACCGTGCCGCCGGTCGAAATCACGTCTTCCACCAAAAGGATGCGTTTGCCTTCCAGCCGGGAGAGCATGCGCGGGTCTATAAAAACCGTCTTGGGTTTGAGCGGGCTGGTAATGGAAACAACCGGGGTGGATAGCTCATCCTCGAACCAGAATTTGCGCGAGTAAGAGAGCGGCACATAGTGCGGGTGGCCCAGCTTTTTGGCCACGGAGGCCGCCAGCACCATACCCAGCGTTGGCATGCCCACCACAATATCGGGGGCCAGCGGGCGCGCCAGATCGGCCATGGCGGTGCTGAGCCTGTCTTCCAGATCGAACGAGTTTTCCGTGATGCACAGATACGCAATGGCGGTGCTGAAATCATCCGGCAGAGCGAGAAAAGGCAGTTCAGCCAGTCTCCATCGGGTAGTTTTACGGGAAAGCTGTTCTGATAGGGCGGGGGCGGCAAAGCGGGCATGTCGGCGGCGGGAATGATCCTGTCGCCGTAGGAGCCACGGTTCTGATAATGCAGTTTTCCGGTCATGGCGGGTCTTTTCTCTTGGTGCGGATGAGTCTGGACGATGGTCCATAAGAACAGGATCACTCGGTGCGGGCAAGAACGTAACTATATCGAAATGAAAAGGAAGGCGTGGATGACCCGCTCTGCCATGCAAAGACCAAAATCATGCTGTAGCCGCAGGGCGTGCGGCTTTTCTTGCGCCTGTCCGGGGCGGGGTATAGTGCCAGTCGGGTATGACCGGCCCGGTCGGGTGGGTGTCCGGCGTGTCATGCACACGGTTGCTGGTGGGCCATTCAGTCATAGGGCCCGGCCAGTTTCATGCGAAGGGTGGATCAAGCAGCATGGCAGCCAGCCAGTGCCGCAGGCAGGTGCGGGAAGAGCGGAAAATGGACACGCCACACGGGGCTGAACGCTCTGTGGGCGGCAAACTCGCGCGTGCGTTCATGGCGCTGGGTCTTTTGTCCGTACTGGCGGCCTGTGCGGGTCATCCGGGTGAGACCGTATCCATGCCGGTGGAGGAGGAAGCCGCCCGTTACCGCGCCCATGCCCGCGCCTATTATACGCCACCCGGCCCGCCGGAAGACCCATGGGGGCCTTACGTGCATGAGGCTTCGCAGAGATTTGACGTGCCAGAGCCATGGGTACGCGCCGTGATCGTGCAGGAATCGGGCGGGCGGCTGTTCCATAACGGCCAGCTTGTTACATCCGGCCCCGGTGCCATGGGGCTGATGCAGCTTATGCCCCCCACATATGATGAAATGCGTGCCACCTATAGTCTGGGAGATGACGCCTACGAACCGCATGACAACATCATGGCGGGCACGGCGTATATCCGTCAGCTTTATGATGTTTACGGCTCTCCGGGGTTTCTTGCAGCCTATAATGCCGGCCCGGGGCGGCTGGAGGATTTTCTGACCCGCAACCGCACCCTGCCGCGTGAGACACGCAATTACGTTGCTTCCATCGGGCGGCGTATTGTGGGGGTGTCGCCCAGCAACCGCTCACAGGCGGATCTGCTGGTTGCCAGCCACGACCCCATGGCCCGTGCCGCCGCCCGGGCGGCGGGGCCGGCGAGTGCGCATGAAATCAGCGCCGTGCAGACTGCATGGAGCCATAAAGGTGCGGTGGAACAGCCCGTGCAGGTGGCAGACGTGATCGGTAACGATACGGCGTCCCCCGATACCGCTGCCAGTAGCAGTGCCGCTTCCGATAGTGCGGCGGCGGTGCGCGCTGCATGGGCAAGCCGTATGGCTTCATCCCAGAGCGGGGCAGCGGCTCCTGCGCAGGATGCCGCTTCTGCTCCCGTGCAGGTGGCGCAGCTTTCGGGTGCTGACAGTGCGGCGGAACAGGCTGCCCCGCAGGATGATGCCGCGGTCGATACCAGCCCGGTGGCCGCACCGGATACGCGTGCGGGCACATCGTCCGGCTCCGGCTCGGGGACGCATGGGGTGCATTTCGGGCTGTTTCCCGCAGCGCAGGCTGAGCCCGTACCGCTCATGACGCGGCAGGCCCGTGAGAGCGGGCTGCATAATTGGGCCATTCAGGTTGGGGCGTTTGGTAGCGCGGCATTGGCGCAGCAGGCTACGGGGCAGGCCCGCCAGCGGGCACAGGTGCTGCTTGCGCAGGCCCGCCCGCAGGTGGCACCGGTTCCCGGCCGTGGTGGCAAGCTTTATCGCGCCCGGCTGGTTAACCTGTCGCATGGTCAGGCACAGGATGCCTGCCGCAAGCTGAGCGGCTGTGTCGTAATTTCGCCCGGCTCCAGATCCTGAGGCATTGAGGCCGTAACGGGGCTTGGGTGTTATAACGCTATTTTTTCTTGCACAATCCGCACGGTAGGCTTTTTAGCATTCCATTAATGCGCATCAGCTGCGGTGGGCATAGTGTTCGGGATGAAAGCATGTTCATTCAGCCTCTGGTGCCTGTCGGGCATAGCCTCCTTTTTTCTTTCCTGCTGGCTGCTTCTCCTATTCTCGTAACCCTGTTTGTCATGGGGGTGCTGCGTCGTCCGGCGTGGCAGGCCACGCTGGGAGGGCTGATTGTCGGGCTGGCCATGGCCGTTGGCGTATGGGGGCTGCCTGTTAGGCTTGCGGCCGCCAGCATCAGCAACGGTGTCGTGTTTTCGCTGCTGCCGGTTATGTGGATCGCACTTTCTGCGCTGCTTCTGTTCAACGTGGCTATGAAGAATGGCCGGTTCGACGCTTTTCGGGGCTGGATTTTGCGCCATGTGCCAATGACCGGCGTATCATGCTGGTGGTGCTGGGCTTCTGCTTCAGTGCAGCGCTTGAAGGTGTGGCCGGGTTTGGCACGCCGGTGGCCATTACCAGCGCCTTGCTGATCATGCTCGGCTTTCCCGCCCTTGATGCCCTGACCTATGTGCTGATTTTCAATTCAGCGCCCGTGGCGTTCGGAGGGCTGGGTATTCCCGTAACGGTGCTGGGCTCCATTACCGGCCTGCCGACAGATGTGCTGGGGGCGACAATCGGCCGCCAGCTAACGCCCTTTGCCTGTCTGATACCTTTTTACGTTATGGCCCTGTATGGCGGCTGGCGCTCCATCCGGCAGACATGGCCGGTGCTGCTGGTGGCGGGTGGCAGTTTTGCCCTCACCCTGCTGCTGGTTTCGGGGGCTGGGCTGTACAGCCTGAGCAACGTGCTGTCTTCCAGCGTGTCGCTGGTGGCGACTATCGTGTTCCTGAAACTCTGGCAGCCCGAGCCTGATGCCGCTCATGCGATCGACCTGACGGCTCTGGAGCAGACCGAGAGTACGGCAGCCGCAGTGCCGCTGTGGCAGGGCTGGATTCCGTGGGTGACGGTTATTGTGGTGGTAATCGCGTGGGATGCGCTGCATGTCGCGCATATTGGTGCCACCCCCATTCACTGGCCGGGGCTGGATAAGGCGGTTTATATCTCGCTCTACAACACACCTTATGCGGCGGTATGGAAGTTCGAGCCACTGGGCACGGGCACGGCCATTCTGGTGGCGACACTGATCACAGCCCTGCTTACGCGCACGACACTCGCGCAGTTTGGTGCGGCGTTTCTGACAACGCTGCGTCAGGGCTGGCTTGCCGTGGTAACCGTGGCGTTGACGATCGGCCTTGCCTATCTCATGAACTATTCCGGCATGACCTATACTCTGGGCTATGGCATTTCCTCCGTGGGCATGGTGTTCCCGCTGGTGTCGGTGTTCCTTGGCTGGATTGCGGTATTCCTGACCGGTAGCGATACTTCGGGCAATGCGCTGTTTGGCAACCTTCAGGTGGCGGCAGCACACCAGCTTTCGCTCGACCCGGTTCTGTTCGCCTCGGCCAACTCATCTGGCGGTGTCATGGGCAAGATGATCTCGCCCCAGAACATTACCACCGGCGTTGCGGTAACTTCTCTCAAAGGGCAGGAAGGTGTGGTTCTGGCCCGTACTTTCCGCCACAGTCTGGTGCTGACATTCAGTATCGGCGTTGTGGTGGTGTTCCAGCAGTTTGTGCTGCGGTAGCGGGCATTAAAAACAGGCTGGTGGACAGGGTGGTTTTCATCATGCCCATCAGCGGGTCGGGTTGGTTTCAGTCCCGGTTGCGTAGGGCGTGCAGTCGCTTGTGTAGCCCGTCGGATAGTCTTTGCGCTCTTCTGGCTATCTGCACCCGTAGCGGCTGCCCCACATGGCGGCTGGGGGGGCGGGCCCCTATACGGGATTCAAAATCCTGCCTCTGATGCACCGGTAAAGGCCTGACAATATAAGGCGTAATGCCGTTTTCCCAATACCGGTCCATGGTCTGGTCTATGGGCATGAAAATGCGCTGCCCATAGCGGAGCATATGCTCAGCCCCTTCCCGGCGGATCAGGTAGGCGCCAAAACCCAGCACATGCGTATGCAGGCGATAAAGCCCTGCATTATGGAGCTGTTTTACACATTCGCCTTTGAATTTGGTCGTCTTTGCCTCACGCACGCGACCGCGCAGGGATTCGAAGCGTACCGCCAGCCATGGGGGGGCTGGATCGGCAATCAGTTCGTTGATAATGGCCGGAAATGCCGGACTGATTTCAATATCGTCCTCCATGATCAGGGCAACCGGTATGGCCTCGCGCACCATGCGTTCGTAAAGGCGGTAGTGGCTCAGATAGCACCCGATTTCGGTATCCATCATTTCAACGCCGTAGATACGCAGGGCTTTCTGGCGGTCGTATAGCGCGTAATCAGCCGTGCAGAGTGCACGGCCATTAACAGCGGGCACAAACTCCGCCTGCATGCCGAGTGCCTCAAGCTGCGCCTGCATATGGGCGCGCCGCGTGTGATCGTGCTCAAGATTGATGACAAAACTGCGAAGGAACGACACGCATCACCCCAGAAAAGACGGAACCATCCGGTTTTGAAGGTTATTTTTATCTGATGCAGGCGGGCAATGCACAGGCTTTCTACTGGCGGCTGTCGTATTGGCGCTGGGCTTCGAGCACATGCTGGATCTGATCTTCCGCCCAGCACAGCAGGGGGGCTATCCGGTTTGAGAGCGTCTCGCCCAGCGGGGTCAGGGCGTATTCCACTGTGACAGGCACAGTGGGAAAAGCCGTGCGGCTTACCAGCCGTCACGCTCCAGCTTGCGCAGGGTCTGGCTGAGCGCTTTTTGCGAAATTCCTTCGATTTCACGGCGCAACTGATTGAACCGGCATGGCCCCTGGCACAAAACCCGTATGATCAGCAGTGTCCATTTGTCTGCCAGCCGTTCAAACACCATTCTGGCCGGGCAGTTTTTTGCACAGACATTGTAATCATCAGCAGTTTGGGTGGCGGAGCTGGTGCTGGCGGACACGCTGTTTTTCTTTCGGCATGGTTACCGCGAGGTAACTTCTTGTTGGGTTGGTTTCAAAAATATACCATGCGGGCCGCGTATCCGTCGATACGTCTAACAGAGGCAGGAACGATCATGGCTAAAACGGTCATTGTTTATTTTTCAGGCTACGGCCACACAAAACAGATCGCGGTTGCGGCAGCACAGGCCGCAGGGGCCGAACTGGTTGAGGTCGATGCGGAAGGCAACGTGCCAGAAGCCGGATGGGCCACGCTGGATGCGGCGGATGCCATTATTTTCGGTGCGCCGACCTATATGGGCTCCGTGCCATGGCAGTTTAAGAAATTTGCCGATGCCACATCCAAGAAATGGTTTGCCCGTGCATGGCAGGACAAGGTGTTCGGCGGCTTTACCAACAGCGCCAGCCTGAATGGCGACAAGCAGGTTACCCTTATTTTCCTGCAAACGCTGGCATCCCAGCAGGGTGGTATCTGGGTCAGCCTCGGGCTTGCTCCGGCCAATACCAAAGCCGCTACCCGTTCTGACGTTAACAACCTTGGCGGGTCTGTTGGTGCTCTTGTGCAGAGCCCGGCGGATGCGAGCGTGGATGAAATTCCCGCAGGCGATGTGGAAACGGTTCGGCTGTACGCCAAGCGCGTGGCGGAAATCGCTACCCGCCTGCACGGCTGAAGCATAAAAAAAAAGCCGGGCGCGGCGAGTATGCCGCGCCCGGCCTGTCAGACCGGGGTCAGGAGCGGGATGTTATTCCCACTCAATGGTGCCGGGGGGTTTGGAGGTGATGTCATACGTTACGCGGTTGATGCCGCGCACTTCGTTGACGATCCGCCCGGCCACGCGGGTCAGGAAGCCCATGTCGAAGGGGTAGACATCCGCGGTCATGCCATCCGTGCTGGTAACGGCGCGTAGTGCGCAGGCCTGATCGTAGGTGCGGCCATCGCCCATCACGCCTACGGTGCGGACAGGCAGCAGCACGGCGAAAGCCTGCCAGATGGCATCGTACAGGCCAGCGGCCCGGATTTCTTCCAGAAAAACGGTGTCCACCTTGCGCAGCAGGTCCAGTTTCTCGCGTGTGAGCGCGCCGGGAATACGGATGGACAGGCCCGGCCCCGGGAAGGGATGACGCCCGACGATGTTTTCGGGAATACCCAGCTCACGCCCGAGGTCGCGCACTTCGTCCTTGAACAGTTCGCGCAGGGGTTCCACCAGCTTCATGTTCATACGCTCAGGCAACCCGCCCACATTGTGGTGCGACTTGATGGTGACCGACGGCCCGCCGGTAAAGCTGACGCTCTCGATCACGTCGGGGTAAAGCGTGCCCTGTGCAAGGAATTGCGCACCACCGAGCTTGGTGGCTTCTTCCTCAAATACTTCGACAAACAGGCGGCCGATGGTCTTGCGCTTGATTTCGGGGTCGGTCACGCCATCGAGCGCTGACAGGAAGAGGTCGGAGGCATCGCGGTGGATAAGGCGGATGTTGAACTGGCCCTGAAAGGTGCTCACAACCTCTTCGGCCTCGCCCGCGCGGAGCATGCCATGATCCACGAAAATGCAGGTAAGCTGATCACCAATGGCTTCATGGATCAGCACGGCCGCCACGGAGGAATCCACCCCGCCGGACAGACCGCAGATGACATGGCCGGTGCCGACCTGTTCGCGAATCCGCGCGATTTCCATTTCACGGAAACCAGCCATGGTCCATGTGCCCGAGCAGCCCGCAACATTATGCGTGAAGTTGCGCAGCAGGGCCGCGCCATGGGGGGTGTGTACCACCTCGGGGTGGAACTGCACGCCATACAGCCTGCGCCCTTCATCCGCGATCACGGCAAAGGGTGCGCCTTCGCTGATAGCCACAGTGCGGAAGCCCGGCGGCAGCGCGGTTACGCGGTCGCCATGGCTCATCCATACCTGCTCGCGGCCACCACGCGCCCATGCGCCACGGAACAGCGCACAGTCTTCGACGATATCGACAAAAGCGCGGCCGAACTCACGGTGGTCGCCGCTTTCCACTTCCCCGCCGAGTTGCTTGCACAGGGCCTGCTGCCCGTAGCAGATGCCCAGAACAGGCACAGCCATGTCGAACACGATTTCAGGAATGCGCGGTGCATCCGGGCCGTTCACGCTTGCCGGGCCACCGGAAAGAATGATGCCGCGCGGCGCGAAGGCCTTGATGCGTGCCGGGTCGGTGGTGAAAGGCCAGATTTCGCAATACACCCCGCTCTCGCGCACACGGCGGGCAATCAGCTGTGTCACCTGGCTGCCAAAATCCAGGATCAGAATACGATCCTGATGCAGGGTCTCATCCAGTGTGACAGAGGAAACAGGCGCGGTGGGGGCAGCGGACATGGGCTTGCTTGTCTTTCCAGGCGGCTTGGGTGACGGTACGGAACCGGGTTACCCTGCTTCATCTACAAGGGTGGTTCGCGGGCATCAACCAGCCATGGCGGGTTTACGGGTTACTTCGCTTTGACAGGGCCGGGTATAAAGCCATGGCATCCGTGCGTCACCCACAAAAACCACCAGCGGGCCGGACAGGGCTGTGGCCATGGCTTGCCCGCAACACCGAAGGGCCGCACAGTCGGGTGCGGGCTGCTGTCCTGTTTTCTGGTCTGAAGGGTATTGTCATGCTTCGTTCTTTCCTTCGCGCACGGGTGTTGCGCCGTGTTTCGCGCAAGGCCTGCGCCCCCATGGTGGGGCTTGCGGTTGTTCTGGGGGGCTGTGCAGCGGCTGGCGCACCGGCGCTTACCCCTGCCGCCCATGCAGCCAGTGCCGCGGAAGACCCCTATGGAGACTGGGTGGGCATGCTGGTGCGCGACAAGGGCAGCAACTGCCCAACCGCGGAAGAATCGCTGATGCAGATCATGCCCAAGCATATGCTGTTTGCCCCACAGACAGGCACGCTGGTTCTGCGCGGCGTGCCGGACAAGCAGAAGCAGCATTATCATGCCCAGCTTGTTTTGCAGGACAACAAGAACCACCCCGTAGTGCTGGTGTTTGAGGCCCATCCCGTGGGGGATACGTTCGAAGGCGTGTATGGCGCTTCGGACTGCCGGGCGCATATCACATTGAAAAGGCCGGAAAAGTAGAGAAAAGCGCGGTTTTTTCAGGCTTGTGTAAAAAAAATGAAAAAACTGCATTTTCGGGCTTGTCGGGTCGGTCAGGCTCCGCTAAAACCCGCCTCACAGTGCACCCGTAGCTCAACTGGATAGAGCACCAGACTACGAATCTGGGGGTTAGGAGTTCGAGTCTCTTCGGGTGCACCACAATTTTTCTTGAAAAATTGAGCGCTTTTTCCGGGTAAGCAGAAAATGCTTTTATCTGGCGAAAGCTTTTGCTCGTTCTGAGCTCGATGCCATTATTGGCACCGGCTCAGTCAGTGCGCGGGGTATCTGCCTCAGGGCGGTTCAATTTCCTGCTGCGGTTCGCCCATGCTTTGAGCATCGCCTAATGCGCCGGTGGCAAAGGCCAGACCGGCTGCGGCCATCAGCGAGGCGTAATACGCATCCGAGCGGCTGATATCCGCATCTGACAGGCCATTCCCCGCCAGTTCTGTCTGTGTGATTGAGCCCACCCCGTTCCGGTAAGCGGCAAGGGCTGCATCAAAACCGGTATGCGAGGCAACGGATAGTCTGGTGGAGGCCGTATAGGCGCTCAGGCTGGTGTGCAGCGCGTTTTCAGCCATGACAATCTGCTTGATGGAGTCATTGACGGTCTGCCGCAACGTGGCTTCCGCACTGTCGGACTGATCCTGCGCACGTTTGACGGCGGCGGCCCGCATGCCGCCATCAAAGATTGGTACGCTGATGCCCCCCAGCAGCAGGGTGCTGAAGCGGTTGCCGGACAGATTGAGGGTGGAGGTGGAATCACTGCCAGCACTGGGCATGGAGGTCAGGTTCATGCTGCCCGTGGCGTAGGAGACGTTGCCGGTCATGAAAATGCTGGGCAGGAAGGCGTCACGCGCGGCGGTAATGCGGTTGCGCGCTGAGCGCGCCGCAGCATAGGCGGCCAGTACATCGGGCCTGCGGGCTACGGCCTGTTTGACCATTTCATCGCTAAAGCGCACGTCTTCCATGGTTAACGGGCGGCCCGATACGTCCTCAAGCTTGATTTGCGATGAGGTGGAAGCCCCGGTCTCGCTCAGCAGGGCCATATAGGTGTTCTGCTCCTGCCCTTCGGCCTGCACCAGACGCAGGTTGACCTGAGCCGTGGCCTGCTGGGCCTGTGTGACATCAACAATCGTGCCTTGCCCCTGTTTCAGCCGGGCTTCGGATGCCGCCTGTATCCGCTTGGCGTTGTCCAGAGAGGTGCGGAGCAGCACAACACGGTTTGCAGCAGCGGCATGGGTATAGAACGCGATTGTAACCGCGTAGATGATTTTCTGATGTGTGGCGGTAAACAGCACGTTTGTTGCAAGCTGGAGCTCGCGCACGCTGCGGACAAGGGCTTCGCGGCGACCAAAATCGAACAGCAGCCACCGCAGGCCCAGTGTCTGAACCTCGCCCGTATTGGTGTTGTGGTGCTGGGGCGTGCCATCCGCGTTTAGCGAATAGGCGTTATTGATATCCAGCGCTGCGTTGTTGGTCTGCCCATCACTGTGGGAGATACCGCCCACTACGGTTGCGGTGAGGGTGGGCAGGTAGGTGCTTTTGATAATCCCTACCGCCAGTGCGGCATCGCGCGCCGTATTCCACGCCACACGGGTTTGCGGGTTGGAGGACTGTGCCGTGTCGATCAGTTCTGCCAGCGTGTAGGGGTGGCCGCCCTGTGGTGGCAGCAGGGGAGATTCGCCCAGTGTCACCACATGCGGGTCTGAGGGCAGGGTGTAACCCGGCGGGAGGGCCAGACCTTTTTTGCCGCCTGCATGAGCGGCCACGACACTGCCATCGGCTTTGGTGTCGGGCTGCCATGGCTGGTTGGGGGCGGTTGGTGCGGTTGCGAGTTCCGATGTGGCGCAGCCAGCAAGAACTGAGGCCAGAACCGCCATGAGCGGCAGGGTGGGGCGGATCCTCATGATGTCAGTTTTTCCAGTGCGGCAATACGGTGTACCGGATCGGGGGGCGTGCCTTCGAGAATATCGGTGCCAATCTGTTCGGCATCGGTAAAGGCGCTTTGCAGGGCATCAAGGTTTTTCATGCTCCGTCGCATGTGAAGCGGTTCCGCGAGGGCGTATTCAACCTGACGTTCGCCTTCTGAAAGGGCGGATTGCAGGCTGGCCATGACATTGGCCCGGGCCTGCGGCCCCACCGCCCGGCGCAGTTTTTCAAGCTGGGTGGTAACGGCCTTAAGGCAGGGAGCTATGCCAGCATAGGCGCTGGTGGGCCAGAATGTTGTAAACACGGCATAGGTTATGAAATTGCCCACCAGAATGCCAACTATACGATCCCGCGCGGTTGTCATGTCGGTTGTGGGGCCAAAGCCGCTTAGGTCGCTCAGGTAAAAGGCAAGGCCGATCTGAAAGCCCGAATAGGCAATGCGTTCATCAGCCGTTTTGATCCACGCGGCCAGAAGGGAAACAACGGCGACCAGAATAAGAAAAGCGGTAATGCCCTGCATGTGCGGCAATATGAAAATGATCGAAAGAATACCAATGGCCCCGCCGATACACGCCCCGACGATACGCAGTGTCAGTTTTGAGACCATCTCGCCCGTGGTGGGCAGGGCTACGATAAAGCAGGTGATGATGCAGGTATGAATGCCCGGCCAGTTAATGGAGCGGAAAAATACATAACTGATCATGACCCTGCCGTGCCTTTGACCGCAAAGCGCACATGCTCGGGGTTAGTGAAGGCATCGGCGGTGAAAAAACCGTCCTTTTTCTTTTTCTCGGTTTTGTCCGGGGCAGGTTTGGCTTCCGGCACGGTAAAGACCGTCAGCAGCGTGGCAATGGCCTGCAGGGCAGGCTGCCCGACTGGAATATTTGGTGCCGTGATATCAACCGGATAGCGGGCGTGTGAAAAAATATCCGCCATGTCTTCAAGGGTTGTTATCAGGCTCTGGGGGGCGGTGGCCCCTTCTGCCTGTGCCGCGTGCGCCAGAGCAAGCAGGGTTACGGAAGAATTCGCCGCCTGATGCAGGCAGGCGAGGTCTGATGGTTTCCACAGATATTCCAGCTTGGCCATGGTCAGCGCCTTGAGCATTTCGGCTCCCCCGGCGCGTAGTAGCAGGGCGGCGTGGGTCTGTTCCTTCGGGCTGGCGCCCCGTAGCAGCATGGCGCTGGTGCGAAGCGCGCGGCAATGCCTTCAGCCGCGACCTGCCGGGGCGAGGGGCAGATCAGCAGGCCCAGCACAACCATGACCGCCCCCGGCACCAGCAGGAACAGGTCTGTATACAGCAGCGCGCGGGTTATGATTTCCCCAATAGGGACTTCTTCCACCGCCACCAGACCATAAATGATGATAAGCCCCAGCATATAGGCGACAGGCTTGAGCTTGCTGGCTGATCCCAGAAAGAAAAAGCAGAAACTCAGTACCGTGATATACGCCACGAATATTACGGTGTGGTCCAGTGTCAGGCGCACTACGGCGTAAATGGCAGCCAGCAGCACAACAACAAGCAGGTTCAGCGCCACACCCGCCACAACATTGGTCACGCGGTCTTTCTGCCATAGTGCCAGTGCAACCAGTGCCGGCACGCCAAGGTCGGGCACCTGCCAGATTTCGCCCACCAGTACGGTGGCGGTGCACCCGGCGGCTATGCGCAGGGCGTAGCTGAGCCTGCCGGGGGCAGGGTCACGGATCAGCCCC